>NZ_CP095474.1:2474415-2486972 GCF_023614315.1 Streptomyces sudanensis
CACCCATACGGCTTCCGCCCCCGCTCCCGCTTCCACCGCTCCAAGGCGGACCGCGGCCCCCCTCCCCTTCATCTGGAGCATCGGTTCCCAGCTCTGGGAGGGCGACTGCGGGCACACCTACCTCGTGGACCGGGCCCCCCGCGCGGTCGCCCCGCCGCCGGTCACGGCCGACTCCGGGGCGTGGGCCGGGACGCACGGTGCCGTGCACGGCGGGGAGGCGCTGGTGCGGATCACGGTCCAGGGCCGGTCGCCGTCCGACGCCGTCGTCCTCCATGCCCTGCACGTGCGCGTGGTCGACCGCGCCGCGCCGCTGCCGTGGAACGCGTACCGGATGGACAACGGCTGTGGCGGCGCCGTCACCCCGCGCCACTTCGCCGTGGACCTCGACCGGCCGCGCCCGCTCGCGAGGCCCGTCGACGGCCTTGACGCCTCCGGCGCCGAGGTCCGGAAGATCCCGGCCGTCTCCTTCCCGTACAAGGTCACCTCCTCCGACCCCGAGGAGCTGCTGGTCTCCGCGCGGACGGCGGGCTGCGACTGCCGCTGGTACCTGGAGCTGGAGTGGAGCGCCGGGGGCCGTACGGGGACGGTGCGGATCACGGACGGCGGGAAGCCGTTCCGCACGAGCGGGACCAGGGGGAGGCCGACGTATGTGCACGACTCCGCCGAAGGGCGCTGGATCACAGACTCGGACTCTGGACAGACCGGGGGACCGATGAGCAACTTCGACTGACACAGGCTGAGCAAGCGCTTGGAGAACGTCTTGTTTGGCGAGTCTGCGGTAGCAGACGAGGGTGCGGGCGATGCTGGTGAAGGCCAGGAAGTGGTCGGCTTTGCGCTCGTAGCGGCGGTGGAGGCGGCGGCATCCAGCGAGCCGTGCCATCGTGCGTTCCACGGTCCGGCGATGGCGGCCCAGGCGTTGTGAGGACTCGACTCCCTTGCGGGAGATGCGGTGGGTAATGCCTCGCCCGCGTAACCATCGTCGCAGGTGGTTGTAGTCGTAGCCCTTGTCGGCGTGGGGCTTGCCAGGCTTGCGCCGCCGTCGGCCACGGGTGAGCGGATCGGCGGGATGCCCTTCACGAGAGGGATCACCTCCGGACCCGCCGGGCTCCCCCCGGGTCCCCGCCGCGCTCAGCCGATCGCCTTCGCCACCGCCCGGACCAGGGCCTGCGCCCGCGGGTCGGCGGTGACGCCCTTGCGCATGCCGTTGGTGACGTAGGCCAGGGAGACGCCGGACTCCGGGTCCGCGAAGGCCAGGGAGCCGCCGCGGCCGGGGTGGCCGAAGGAGCCGGGGGCCAGGAGCGGGCAGGCCGGGCCGTGGAGCATGTAGCCGAGGCCGAAGCGAGTGTTGACGACCAGGACGCGGTCGGGGCCCGCCGACTCCTCCGTGCGGGCCATGGCCAGGGTCGCCGGGGCGAACAGGCGGTGGCCGTCCACCGGGCCGAGCAGCGCCGCGTAGAAGCGGGCCAGGGCGCGGGCGGTGGCGATGCCGCCGGAGCCGGGCAGGCCGGCGGCGCGGTACTCGGGCGCGTTCTCGTCCGGTGCCGGGTCGATCGCCGAGAACGCCCGCCGCGTCAGCGACCCCGGGTCCCGGTACGCCTCCTCCACCGACCGCTTCGGGCGCAGCACGAGCCCGCCGGACGCCCGGGCGGGCGGCTCGTCGAGGCGGCCGACGCGGCCCACGCGGTGCGCCTCCTCCTCGGGCACGCCCAGCCACAGGTCGAGGCCGAGGGGGCGGGCCACCTCGTCGGCGACCCACCGTCCGATGGGCCGGCCGGTGACGCGCAGCACCAGGGCGGCCAGCAGCCAGCCGTAGGTGTGCGGGTGGTAGCCGTGCCCGGTGCCCGGTTCCCACGCGGGGGCCTGGGCGGCGACCGCCGCGGCCGCCCGCTCGAAGCGGCCCTCCGGGTCCAGTACGTCCCCGGGCGCCAGGGGCGCGTCCAGTGCGGGGACGCCCGCGCGGTGGGCGAGCAGGTGCCGTACGAGCGTCCGCTCCTTGCCCGCCGCCTTGAACTCCGGCCAGTACGTGCCGACCGGCGCGTCCAGGTCGATCCGGCCGCGCTGGTGCAGCAGCAGCGGCACCGCCGCCGCGACGCCCTTGGTCACGGACCGCACCACCTGGGCGGTGTCCACCGCCCACGGGGCCGTGCCGTCCACGTCGCGCGTGCCGGCCCACAGGTCGACGACCTTGCGGCCGTCCCGGTACACGGCGACCGCCGCGCCGCGCTCCCCCCGCTGCTCGAAGTTGCGCGTGAACGCGTCCTTCACCGGCTCGAAGCCGGGGTCCACGGTGCCCTGGACGTCCACCTCTGCACGCACTCTCTCTCGGGGTCGGGGTCGCTCACCCCATGGTGCAACGGCTCAGTGCCGGCCCGGACCCCGGGTCGGCACCGCGGCCGGGTCGAAGCCGAACGGCAGCTCCAGGCGGTGCCGGCGCATCAGCTCCCCGTCCGCGAGGAGCTCCCCGGTCGGGGCGTCCGCCGCGATGACGCCCTCGCTGAGGACGACCGAGCGGGGGCACAGCTCCAGCGCGTACGGCAGGTCGTGGGTGACCATGAGGACGGTGACGTCCAGCGAGCGCAGGATGTCGGCGAGTTCGCGGCGGGAGGCCGGGTCGAGGTTGGACGACGGCTCGTCCAGGACGAGGATCTCCGGTTCCATCGCGAGGACCGTGGCGACCGCGACCCGGCGCCGCTGCCCGAACGACAGGTGGTGCGGGGGCCGGTCCGCGTACGCGGCCATGCCGACCCGCTCCAGGGCCCGCGTCACCACGGCGTCCAGCGCGGGGCCGCGCAGGCCGGCCGCGGCCGGGCCGAACGCCACGTCCTCCCGGACGGTCGGCATGAACAGCTGGTCGTCGGGGTCCTGGAAGACGATGCCGACGCGGCGGCGGATCTCCGCCAGGTTCGCCGGGCCGACGGGCAGGCCGGCCACCGCGACCGTGCCCGCTCCGGCGGTGAGGATGCCGTTGAGGTGGAGGACGAGGGTCGTCTTGCCGGCGCCGTTGGGTCCGAGCAGCGCGACGCGCTCGCCGCGCTCCACGGTCAGGTCCACGCCGAACAGCGCCTGGTGCCCGTCGGGGTAGGCGTAGGCCAGGCCCCGCACCTCCAGCGAAGGGACGAAGGACGGGGTNGGGGCGGGGTGCCGGGGCGGAGTCGTCATAGCGTCCATCCCAGCAGACACACGGCGAGCGCCGTCAGCGGGAGGGCCGCCGCGCCGCGCCACTGCGCGCCCGTCGCCGGCGCCCGGTCGATCACCGGCATGGTGCCGGTGTAGCCGCGGCTCACCATCGCCAGGTGGACGCGCTCGCCGCGTTCGTACGAGCGGATGAACAGGGCGCCCGCCGACTTGGCGAGGACGCCCCAGTGGCGCACTCCCCGCGCCTCGAAGCCGCGCGAGCGGCGGGCGATCGACATGCGGCGCATCTCGTCGGTGATCACGTCCCCGTACCGGACCATGAAGGCGGCGATCTGGACGAGCGTCGGGGGGAGCCTCAGCCGCTGGAGGCCCAGCAGCAGCTCCCGCAGTTCGGTCGTCGCCGCGAGCAGCACGGACGCGGCGACGCCGAGGGTGCCCTTGGCCAGCACGTTCCACGCGTCCCACAGTCCGGCGGCGGAGACGGTGACCCCGAGGACGCCGACCGGTTCGCCGGGCACGACGAACGGCATCAGGAAGGCGAAGGCGACGAACGGCACCTCGATCGCGAGCCGCTTCAGCAGGTACCCGGCCGGTACCCGGGCGGTGCCCGCCACCGCGGCGAGCAGCAGCGCGTACGCGCCGAACGCCCACACCGCCTCGCGGGGCGTGGCGGCGACGACGAGGACGAAGCCGAGGACGGCGACGAGCTTGGTGTGCGCGGGCAGGGCGTGGACGGGCGAGTTCCCGTGCCGGTAGAGCTTGTGGGCGTGGCCGGCGCCCACGTCAGGCGGTTTCCGTCGGGCGGGCGGCGGGCGTCGCGGCGCCGGTGCGGCGCCGGCGGGCCGCGAGGAAGACGCCCGTGCCGAGGGCGAGCGTGGCGCAGACGCCGATCGTGCCCGCCAGCCCTCCGGAGAGGCGGGCGTCGTCGAGGTCCTTCACGCCGTAGTCGGCGAGCGGGGAGTCCGCCGCGGCGTGCTCCCGGGCCTGCCGGTCGATGCCGTGGTCGGCGGCGACCCTCTCCAGGCCGTCGGGGCTGGCGGAGGCGTAGAAGGACACCAGGCCGGCCAGGAGGACGGACACGGCGAGGCCGGCGGCCCACACCCGGCGGGTCCCGGCGGCCGGGGCGGGNNGCGNGGCGGGCGCGGCGTCGACGAGTTCGCCGCCGACCCGGAGCTTCAGCGGCGCGGACAGGCCGCGTGCGCCGTACACGAGGTCGGGGCGCACGGCGAGGACCGCGCCGACCGTCGCCGTCGTGATGAGGGCCTCGCCGACGCCGATCAGCGCGTGCACGCCGAGCATCGCGGCGAGGACCTCGCCCAGGGGCACGTCGGTGGTGCCGCCGACCGCGTAGAGCAGCGTGAACGCCGCGGCCGACGCCGGTACGGAGACGACCGCCGCCGCGAACGTGGCGGCGGTGATCGAGCGGCGGGTGCGCGGCAGGACCCTCACCAGGGCGCGGAACAGCGCGTAGGCGACGAGGACCGTGACACCGCCCATGACCGTGACGTTGACGCCGAGGGCGGTGAGCCCGCCGTCGGCGAAGAGCACGCCCTGCATCAGCAGGACGACGGCGATGCACAGCACGCCGGTCCACGGGCCGACGAGTATCGCGGCGAGCGCGCCGCCCAGGAGGTGACCGCTGGTGCCGGCGGCGACCGGGAAGTTCAGCATCTGGACGGCGAAGACGAACGCGGCGACGAGTCCCGCCAGCGGCGCGGCCCGCTCCTCCCCCAGCTCCCGGCGCGCGCCCCGCAGGCCCGCCGCGACGGCGCCCGCGGCGACGAGGCCGGCGGCGGCGGAGACGGGCGCGTTGATGAATCCGTCGGGTACGTGCATGGAGGGGACCGCTTTCGGACGGGTGACGATATCCGGCTGCTCGATGATGGCCGCTGCTGCGAACCCCTTGCAAGAGCGGGGGCGGCGCGAAAAGCCGCCGCGGAGCCCGGGGACGAGCGGGGATGGGTGGGGACGAGCGGGGACGAGCGGGGATGGACGGGACCAAAGGGGGTACCCGGGGCCGACAGGTGACGGTGAACGGGAGGAGTCCGCGATGTGCCCCGCCGACACACGCCCCGGACCGGCCCGGCCGGCCGGGGAGCCCTCCGGCCCGCCGGTGCGGATGCGGGTGCGCGGCATCGTCGTGTCGGACGGGCCGCTGTCCCGTCCGGTGCCGGTGGTACTGCGCTACGGCCCGGACGTGGAGCCGGGGTGCGTGCGCTTCGTGCTGCCCGGCGGGAGCCGGACGTTCCCGCGCGCCCTCCTGGACGAGGGGCTGCGGGCCCCCGCGCACGGCGGGGACGTGGACGTGTGGCCGTGCGGACGGGTGCAGACGGTGGTCGAGTTCCACTCGCCGCACGGCACGGCCGTGGTCATGCAGTTCGACTCCTCGGCCCTGCGTGCCTTCCTGCGGCGCACGTACGCCGCCGAGCCGGTGACGCGCTGACCGGAGGGCGACCCACCGGCCGGGACGGTGACGCGCCGGCCGTACCCGCGACGCGCCGACGTACCCGGAGACTCCTGGCACCGCCCACCTCCCGGACTCCCGCCCGCCGGAGCGGCGCCGAGGAGCGGGCGGAAAGGGAAGCAGCGGGCAGGAAGGGATGCGCCGGGCGGGAGGAAAACGGCGGGGCGGGAGGCCCCGGGGGCGGACCGGCGCCGTACGGAACCGGTCCGCGTCCCCGGGGCGCTCCCGCCCCGGTACGGTGTCAGGCCCTCACGAGCGGCTGCTCCCGGTCGGCGTCCGGGTCGGTGTCCGGGTCGCCGGGGCCGGCGGCGAGTTCCTTGCGCAGGCCCTCGCCCTCGACGTCGACGTTGGGCAGGACGCGGTCCAGCCAGCGCGGCAGCCACCACGCCTTGCGCCCGAGCAGGGCGAGGACGGCCGGGACGATCGCCATGCGCACCACGAAGGCGTCGAACAGCACGGCCGCGGCGAGGCCGAAGCCGATCATCTTCACCATCTGCTCGCTGGACCCGATGAAGCCCGCGAAGACGGCGATCATGATGACGGCGGCGGCGGTGACGACGCGGGCGCCGTGGCGAAAGCCGGTGACGACGGCCTCGCCGGGCCGCTCGCCGTGGACGTACGCCTCGCGCATCCCGGTGACGAGGAAGACCTCGTAGTCCATGGCGAGGCCGAAGACGACGCCCACCATGAAGATCGGCATCATGCTCATGATCGGGCCGGTCTGCTCGACGCCGAAGACCGAGCCGAGCCAGCCCCACTGGAAGACGGCGACGACGGCGCCGAGCGCGGCGACCACCGACAGCAGGAAGCCGAGGGCGGCCTTGAGCGGCACCAGCACGGACCGGAAGACGACCATCAGCAGCAGGAAGGCGAGGCCGACGACGAGCGCCAGGTAGGGCGGCAGCGCGTCGTTCATCTTCTGCGAGAAGTCGATGTTCATCGCGGTCTGGCCGGTGACGAGGACGTCGTCGCCGGTGGTGTCGCGGATGTCGCGGACGAGGTCCTCGGTGGCCGCGGAGGACGGGCGGTCCTTCGGCACGACGGTGATCATGGCCGTGTCGCCGGCCTTGTTCGGGGTGGGCGGGGTGACGGCGGCGACGCCGTCGAGGCCCTTGATCGTGTCGGCGGCCCGGGCGGCGGCCTTCGCGTCGCCGTCCACGACGACCAGCAGCGGGCCGTTGGAGCCGGGGCCGAAGCCCTCGGACAGCAGGTCGTAGGCGCGGCGCTGGGTGGTGGAGGTCGGCTGGGCGCCGTCGTCGGGCAGGCCGGTCTCCAGGGAGGCGGCCGGGACGGCGAGCGCGCCGAGGCCGACGACGCCGACGAGCAGGACGGCGACGGGGTGGCGCAGGACGAAGCGGGCCCAGCGGGTGCCGGCGTTGGGCGCGGTGTGCCCGCCGGTGCCGGCGGTGCTCCCGCCGTCGGCGAGCGCCCTGCGGGCCTTGCGGCCGAGGATGCGCCCGCCCGCGTAGCCGAGCAGCGCCGGTATGAGGGTGAGGGCGATCAGTACGGCGATGGCGACCGCGCCGGCGGCGGCGACGCCCATCTTCGTCAGCATCGGGATGTCGACGACGGCGAGGCCCACCAGGGCGATGACGACGGTCAGGCCGGCGAAGACGACCGCCGACCCGGCCGTGCCGACCGCGCGGCCGGCGGCCTCCTGCGGGTCGTGGCCGTGGACCAGTTCGGCGCGGTGGCGGGAGACGATGAACAGGGCGTAGTCGATGCCGACGGCGAGGCCGATCATCGTGGCGAGGATGCCGGTGGTGGAGCCGAGGTCCAGGGCGGCGGCGAGGACGGTGATCGACGAGGCGCCGATGCCGACGCCGATGAGCGCGGTGAGCAGCGGCAGGCCGGCCGCGACGAGCGAGCCGAAGGTGATGACGAGGACGATCCCGGCGACGACCACGCCGACGACCTCGCCGGTGCCGGTCTCGGGCACCGCCTGCAGGGCGTCGCCGCCGATCTCGACGGTCAGGCCCGCGTCGCGCGCCTCGGTGCCGGTCTCGGTCAGCGCCTCGCGCGTGGCGTCGGTCAGCTCCATGCCGTTGACCTCGTACGTGACGTGGACGTACGCGGTGGTGCCGTCGCGCGAGACGGCCTGCGCGGTGTACGGGTCGGTGACGGCGGCGACCTGGTCGGAGCCGGTGCGCAGGTCCGCGACGGCCTTGTCGACGTGGGCCTTGTTCGCCGGGTCGGTCATCTTCCGCCCGTCGGGCGCCTTGAAGACGACCCGGGCGGTGGCGCCGTCGGCACTGCCTCCGGGGAATCGTTTCTCCAGCAGGTCGAAGGCCTTCTGGGCCTCCGTGCCGGGCATGGCGAAGGAACCGGAGGTGGCCGCCGGCGCGGACGCCGCGCCCGCTCCGGCGAGGGCCAGCAGCGCGACCCACAGGAGGGTCACGAGGTGGCGGCGGCGGAAGGCGAACCGGCCGAGTCTGTAGAGGAACGTGGCCACTGGGGCGTACTCCCGGGGTGAGGTGGACGGGACAGGACAGGGCATCGGGGGGCGGGCCCGGCGGCGCGAGCGGTGCGTGCCGGGTGCCGCGGCTCCGGGCGGCGGCGCGTTCCCGGCGGGGAGCGCCGGGGCCCGCCGGTCCGGAGCGGTCCGCCCGGCGGGACGGACGCGTCAGGGGGCGCCGAGCGCAGGGAGCACGACGGCGTCCACGTAGGCGGTGAGGTACGCCTGGTCGACCGGCCGGTCCTCGACGAGGGGCCGGGAGACGAAGACGGCGATCATCATGTGCGGGACCAGGGCGAGCGCCGGGTTGCCGGCGGCGATCTCGCCCCGCTCGACGGCGCGGCGCAGGATCCCGTCGATCCCGGTTACCTCGGGCTCGATCAGCAGTTCGTGCAGCGCCCGGTGGAGTTCGGGGTTCTCGCCGACGGCGTGGGCCAGGCCCCGCACCACGGCGGAGTCCTTCGCCAGGCGGCAGTCGTCGGAGCGCCCGATCACCGCGTGGAGGTCGCCCCGCAGCGATCCGGTGTCGATCTCCGCGAGCTCGACGGGCCGGTGGTGCCGCAGCGACCGGGCGACCAGCTTCGGCTTGCTCCCCCACTGGCGGTAGAGGGTGGCCTTGCTGGAGCGCGTGCGGGCGGCGATGGCGTCCATGGTCAGCGCGTCGTAGCCGACCTCGCAGAGGAGGTCGATGACGGTCTCGTACAGCTCCGACTCGCGCTGCGGAGTGAGCCTGCTGCGGGCCATGGGCACGTCCATCCGAACGAAACGGTTTCGTACACCTCAAGCCTAGACCAGCCGGGGAGCGGAACGGCGCCGCCCCGCGCGTGGGGTGGGTCACGGGCACCGGGCCGGTACGGCGGCCGAGTTGCCACGCCCCGGCCGCACCGAAAGCATGGGAGGGTGAGCAGCGACGGCGCGTACCTCCGGTATCCCCACCTCCACGGCGACCTGCTGTGCTTCACGGCCGAGGACGATCTGTGGATCGCCCCGCTCGCCGCCGAGGGCGAGTCCCCCGGCCGCGCCTGGCGGCTCACCGTCGACCGGACGAGGGTCGGCCACCCCCGCTTCTCGCCGGACGGCCGGCACATCGCGTACACGAGCTGGCGCAGCCTCGACCCGGAGATCCACCTCCTGTCGGTCGACGGCGGCCCGGCCCGGCGCCTGTCCTACTGGGGGTCGCTGGACACCCGCGTCTGCGGCTGGGACCCCGACGGCAACATCCTGGCCGTCGCCTCGCACGGGCAGCCGTTCTCCCACTTCTCCTGGGCGTACAAGGTGCCCGTCGACGGCAGCCCCGGCAAGCGCCTCCCGTGGGGGCCGTGCGCCGACATCCAGGTCGCCGACGTCGGCGGGGAGCACCGCACGCTGCTGCTGACCGGGAAGCCGCCGCACGAGCCGGCCGCCTGGAAGCGCTACCGGGGCGGGGCGACCGGGCGGCTGTGGCTGCACGGCGAGCGGCTGCTGCCGGACCTCGGCGGCCACCTGGACTGCGTGATGTTCGTGGGCGGCCGGATCGCGTTCCTCTCCGACCACGAGGGCGTCGGCAACCTCTACTCCTGCCTGCCCGACGGCTCCGACCTGCGGCGCCACACCGACCACGACGCCTTCTACGCCCGGCACGCCTCCTCCGACGGGCGCCGCGTCGTCTACCAGTGCGCCGGCGAGCTGTGGCTGGTGGACGACCTGTCGCCCGATGCCCGGCCCCGGAAGCCGGCGGTACGGCTCTGCGGGCCGCGCGCCGGGCGGCGCACGTACCAGGTGCCGGCCGCCCGGCACCTCCAGGCGGTGGCCGTCGACGAGACCGGCCGGGCCAGCGCCGTCTGCGTGCGCGGCAGCCTGTACTGGCTCACCCACCGCGACGGGCCGGCCCGGTCGATCGCTGACACGCCGGGCGTGCGGGTGCGGCTGCCGGAGATGCTGGACGACGGGCGCGTGGCGTACGTGACGGACGCGGAGGGCGAGGACGCCGTCGAGATCGCGTACCTGCCCCGCGCCAGCGGCCAGCGCCCGCCCCGCCGCCTCGCCGCCGGCCGGCTGGGCCGGGTGCTGGAGATGGTCTCCGACCCCGACGGGCAACGGCTCGCCGTCGCGTCGCACGACGGGCGGCTGCTGCTGCTGGACGTGTCGGAGGAGGCGACGGGCGGGGCGGACGGCACCGCGCCCCCGGCACCGAGGAGCCGCCTGCGCCGGCTGACCGGGGCGGCGGACGCGGCCGGGGAGGCGGGGGCGGCGGACGCGGCCGAGGTGACGGAGTCGGCGGACGCGGCGGGCTCGGGGGCGCCCGGGGAGGCACCCGGCGCGGGAGACCCCGCCGGAGCGACCGGCGGCGCGGAGGACCCGGCCGCCGCCCCGGCCGACGACGGCGGCAGCGACGGCGGCGGTGATGACGGCAACAGCGGCAGCGACGGCAGCGGTGATGACACCGACAGCAACAGCAACAGCAACAGCAACAAGGACAGCAACAAGGACAGCAACAAGGACAACGCCAGCGACAACGCCAGCGCCGATCCCGGTGGCGACGGCCTGGTCACCGAGCTGGTCCGCTCGGACAACGGCCCCGTGCGCGACCTGGCGTTCTCCCCGGACGGAACGTGGCTGACCTGGTCGCACCCCTTCATCGGCCGGTCGCTGCGGCAGATCAAGATGGCCCGCATCAGCGACCGGCTGGTCGTCGACGTCACCAACGGCCGCTTCGAGGACGAGAGCCCGGTGTTCACCCGGGACGGCCGCTACCTGGCGTTCCTGTCCTGGCGCGGCTTCGACCCGGTGTACGACGTGCACACCGGCGACCTGTCGTTCCCGCTGGGCTGCCGCCCCTACCTCGTACCGCTGGCGTCCACGACGCCGTCGCCGTTCGCGCTCTCCCCGGAGGGGCGCCCGGCGGCGGGCGGGCTGGACCCGGGCGAGGAGGAGCGGGCGGGCGACGGGACCGTGCTGGTGGAGGTGGAGGGGCTGGAGAGCCGGGTGACGCCGTTCCCGGTGGCGGCGTCGAAGTACTCGTCGCTGCGCCCGGTGAGCGGCGGGCTGGTGTGGCTGCGGTGGCCGATCTCGGGTGCGCTGGGCGAGACGTTCGCCAACCCGTCCGACCCGTCGGAGCGGCCGACGCTGGAGCACTTCAACCTCACCAAGGCGCGCAGGTCGGAGCTGGTCGCGCACCTGGACTGGTTCGCGGTGAGCGGCGACGGGACGCGGCTGGTCGTGGTCGACGAGGGCGAGCTGCGGGCCGTACCGGCGAGCGAGACGGGCGACCTGGACACGACGGTGTACGTGGACGCGCGGCGCATCCAGCACGAGGTGGACCCGGGCGCCGAGTGGCGGCAGGCGTTCGACGAGGCGGGCCGCATCACCCGCGCCTACTTCTGGGAGCCGGGCATGGCGGGCGTCGACTGGGACGGGGTGCTGGACCAGTACCGGCCGCTGGTCGAACGGGTCGCGTCGCCCGACGAGTTCGCCGACCTGCTGAGGGAGACCCTCGGCGAGCTGGGCACCTCGCACGCGTACGTCACGCCCGCGCGGCGCAACGAGGGCCCGCCGCACTACCAGCGGGCGGTGGGCCTGCTCGGCGCCAACCTCGTGTGCCGGGACGGCCGGTGGATCGTCCAGCGCATCCTGGCGGGCGACTCGTCGGACTCCCGGGCGCGGTCCCCGCTCGCCGGTACGGGCATCCGGGAGGGCGCGGTCCTCACCCACGTGGACGGCCGGCCGGTGGACCCGGTGACCGGGCCGTACCCGCTGCTCGCGGCGGCGGGCGGGACGACGGTGGAGCTGACGTTCGCCCCGGCGGACGGGTCGCCGGGCCGGCCGCGGCGCGTGGCGGTCGTGCCGCTGGTCGACGAACGGCCGCTGCGGTACCAGGACTGGGTGGCCAAACGCCGCGAGGTCGTACGGGAGTTGAGCGACGGGCGGTGCGGTTACCTGCACATCCCGGACATGGGCGGCTCCGGGTGGGCGCAGTTCAACCGGGACCTGCGGCTGGAGGTGTCGCGGCCGGCGCTCATCGTGGACGTGCGCGGCAACGCGGGCGGGCACATCAGCGAACTGGTCGTCGAGAAGCTGACGCGCCGCATCCTGGGCTGGGACCTCACGCGCAACGCCCAGCCCGTGTCGTACGCGTCGAACTCCCCGCGCGGCCCGGTCGTCGCGCTCGCCGACGAGGCCACCTCCTCGGACGGCGACATGATCACGGCGGTGTTCAAGCTCCAGGGCCTCGGCCCGGTCGTCGGGCAGCGCACCTGGGGCGGCGTGGTCGGCATGACGGGCCGCCACCGGCTCGGCGACGGGACGGTGATCACGGTGCCGATGAACGCGGCGTGGTTCGAGGCGTACGGGTGGGGCGTGGAGAACCACGGCGTGGAACCGGACATCGAGATCGAACGCACCCCCCTGGACTGGGCGGAGGGCCGCCACCGCCAGCTCGCGGACGCGGTGGACCTGGCGCTGGAGCTGCTGCGGAAGAACCCCCCGTCGAGCCCCCCGGACTACTCCGCCACCCCGAACCTCTCC
>NZ_CP095474.1:2487039-2491889 GCF_023614315.1 Streptomyces sudanensis
CGGCGGGGGAACCCGACGGCCGGGGGCGGCGCCCGCGGACCGTTGCCACCAGCGGCCGGACCGGGCCGGACGCGGACCGGCCCGGACGCGGACCGGGCCGGACGCCGGTGGCTCGCGCGGCGGAGGGCCGCGTGTCGGTGGGGTGCCGCTCAGGACCCGCGTGCGGCGGCCCGGTACTCGCCGGGGGTCATGCCGGTCGCGGCTCGGAAGGCCCGGGTGAAGTCCGAGGGGCGGGTGAAGCCCCAGCGGGCGCCGATCGCCGCGACCGGCACGGCGTGCAGCGAGGGGTCCGCGAGGTCCCGCCGGCAGCGGGAGATCCTCGCCTGCCGGATGAACCCGTTCACGGTGGTGCCGTTGCACTGGAACACGCGGTGGAGGTAGCGGGTCGAGATGAAGTGCGCCGCGGCGATGGCGGCGGGCTTGAGGCCGGGATCGCCCAGGTGCAGGGTGATGAACCTCGTGATCTCGTGGAACAGCGCCTGCCTGCGGGTCTCCGGAGGCAGGGACGAGATGTGTTCGGCGTGCTGGGCGATCACCGCCGCCGCGAGGTCGATGGCCGTGTGGCCGAGCCGGACGCGGTCGGCGGGCCCGAGCCGGTCGTGCGCGCCGATCAGGCCGGTCAGTATCTGGCGGAACACGAGGCCCGTTCCCCGGGCGCCGTCCAGGGTGGCGCCGCACAGCGGGGCGACCACCTTGTCGGGCAGGGGCATCAACGCCCTGGGGAACTGCAGCAGCAGCGAGTGCGAGGTGCTGCCGGCCGGCCCGGCGGTGGCGGTGAACGGGCGTGAGCTGTCGTACAGCACGATGTCGCCCGCGCCGATGACGGCTCGGCGCCCCGCCTGCTCGATGCCCTGCTGTCCCGCGGTCGTCAGCGCGAGCTGGTAGGGCTCCGGGTCGGACCGCCGGATGAGCCGGGGCGGGCGCTGCGAGACCAGGGAGGCGTAGGACAGGTCGGAGAGCTGGGCGGGCCCCAGCGTCATGGTGCGGATGCGTGCCCCGAAGTGTTCCGGATCGGAAAACCTGAAGCGCGTGGTCACGAGGGCCAGGGCGGTGGTCTCCGCCCAGGCGGCCGTCCTGTCGGCGGGCGGTAAGCGGTCGGTGTCCAGCACTGTCGTCAACACGGTTCTTCTCCCCCTGTGCCGGCGCCGTGGGGCCGGCGTGAAACTCGGTCCCCACCAGCTTGCGACCGGGAACGGGCCGCCGGAAGTGCGCCGTACGCCAATCGGAGTGCGCTCCGCACGCATGACGGAACGACTGCCGGACGGCAGCCTGAAGGGGCACGCACAAGGCGCCGTGCCGGGGAACCACCTGCGCGATCCGTGCAGCGTGGGGGCACGGCGGGTCCTGGCGTGCACCGACCGAGCACGACTCAAGGAGGCATGATGCGACACACACGGCTGGCCGCCGCGCTGCTCTCGGGCGTGGTGATGACGACGGGGATGACCGTGGCCGCCCAGGCGGCACCGGCAGCGGGGAACGGGACGAGCGCCGAGACGGTGGCGGCGGCGGTCCCGGACCCGGGGGTCACCAAGCAGGCCGGCAAGTGGTGCACGTACAGCAAGTGGGGCGGCACCTTCTACTGCAAGAGCCAGCTGAAGCACAAGCTGCCCAACGGGCACTTCCAGGTGTTCGTCATCGGCACGAACAAGCAGGCCTACACCCGCTGGTCCTCGCCCAAGGGCGGCGTCAGCAAGTGGACGTCGCTGGGCGGCACGTGCATCAAGCCGGGCCAGGGGTCGATCGGGATGGCGTGGATCGGCAAGAACAAGTGGAACTTCGCCATCACGTGCATCGGCTCCAACAACAAGCGCTACTACAAGGAGCGCGAGGCGAACGGCAAGTGGAGCGGCTGGCGCCTCAACAAGTACTGACCGGCCCGGCGTGACGGGGCCCGCTCCCAGCGGGCCCCGTCCCCCGGCCGGGCCGGGCCGCCGGTGCCGAAGTGACGGGAGTTCGCGGCCCGGCGTGACAGCGGGCGCATGTGCCGCGTCCATCGCCGCACCACCGTGCAGCACCTGCGCACCGCACTCATGTCGGTCGCGCACCATCGACGGACCGGCATCTCGCGGACGGCCGAACAGGCAGGCGCCCTGCACCCGGTCGCCTGATCGGGGAGGTCGTACATGGTGAACCGTGTGAGGACCGGTCTTTTTCCGGTCCCGTCGTTCAAGGGCTTCGCGGCAGGAGGCGCCTCGTTCATCCTGGCCGTGAAGCGAAGAATCACCACATGATGACCAGGCGGATTGATGGCTTGTCGATGATGCGTCCGCCGGTCGTCTCCTCGTCAGAACTCCCCGCTGGGTAGGCGGTGATCGACGTCGGCAGGATGCGGGCGTCGTCCCAGGCGCGCAACTCTGCACTTCACTCGCATGAGCGACTTCGGTTATACGGACGGCTTTCTCCTGCCTTATGGAGTCACGGGTGCTCTATGAGGTCGAGGGACTGGCTGACACGCAGTGGTGTCAGTGGCTGGTGCGAGGATGCGAGACATGATTAACGCCTCTGAGATTGCCGGTTACTGGGACGCCGCAGCTCCGTCGTTCGACGAAGAGCCGGATCACGGTCTGCGGGCGGAACGCACGCACCGTGCATGGGACCGGTTCCTGCGCAGATGGGCGCCGCCTGGCCCGGCTGATGTCCTCGACATCGGCTGCGGTACGGGTTCGCTTTCGGCGCTACTCGCCGCGGCCGGCCACCGGGTGACCGGGGTCGACCTTTCCGTGAGAATGGTTGAGCAGGCTCAGGTGAAACTATCAACCGCCGGTCTTCCCGGGCGCTTTGTCGTGGGAGACGCTGCTGCGCCTCCCACGGGCGGCGAGCAGTTCGACCTGGTGCTCGCTCGCCACCTTCTCTGGACCCTCCCGGCCCCTGAGAACGCGCTGCGAGAGTGGGTGGCCCGGCTTCGCCCGGGAGGCACGCTGCTCCTTGTCGAAGGGCGCTGGAGGGAGGCAGGGCAATCTGGGATGCCGTATGTCAAGGGCGCCGAAACGCTGCCCTGGAACGGCGGAGTGCTCCCCACCGACCTTGCCTCCGCGGTCGAACCGCTGGTGGCATCGATGCGAGTGGAGAATCTCAGCGACACCCCGGACCTGTGGGGCCGCCCGGTCGATGACATCCGCTACGCGCTGATCGCTCAGGTCTGATGTCTGGCCCTGTTCTCGAGTGCGGCATTCCCAAGTCAACCACTGGGCGCTGCGACCGGCGCTGGACCTCGTCTCGTTCGCCAGTCGACCGGGCGGTTGCGTAGTTCCTGCGGAGTGCTGCGCTCATTCGTACACGTCCTTCCGGGAGTGCCCGGCTCGCTTCGGGCGGAGTGCGGACAAAACCCGGCCACATCGACCCAGTCCTTGTGGTCTGACTCAACACGCCTGGCTTTCATGGTGGGGGCAAGTTGTTTTTCGTAGACCCCTCCAGGAAATCAGGGCTCCCTGCGGGGGCCTGACCGCCTTCCCGGCGACCCGCGACCACATCCACGGCGTACGGCCGGTCACGAGCGGCGAACGCGTCACGCTCGTCGTGTGCACCGCTGCCGAACACCCTTGAGCGTCGCAACCGCCCTGTCAGAGAGCAGTCCGGCTGCCAGGATGAGCGGCATGACGACGATCGACGGTGAAGTGGCGCCCGGCTTCGAACCGGTCCGCGAGGCGTTCACGGCGAACTTCACCCGGTACGGAGACATCGGCGCGGCCGTGTGCGTGTACCGGCACGGCCGGCCGGTGGTCGACCTGTGGGGTGGCGTCGCCGACGTGGACACCGGTCGTCCATGGACCCGGGACACCCTGCAACTGGTCTACTCGGCGACCAAGGGAGTCATCGCAACCGCGGCGCACATGCTGGCCGAGCGCGGCATGCTCGACCTCGACGCGCCGGTGGCGAGATACTGGCCGGAGTTCGCGGCGAACGGCAAGGCGGACGTCCCCGTCCGCTGGCTCCTGTCCCACCGGGCTGGCCTGGCCGTGCTCGATCGACCGCTTCCGCTGGCGGAGGCACTGCGCTGGCACCCCATGACGGAAGCGCTCGCGGCCCAGCGCCCCCTGTGGATTCCGGGCACCGCCCACGGATACCACGGCCGGACCTGGGGCTGGCTGGTGGGTGAGGTGATCCGCCGGGTCTCCGGCCGCTCGCCGGGCCGTTTCCTCGCCGACGAGATCGCGGGCCCTCTCGCGCTGGACTTCTTCGTCGGTCTGCCGACAGGTGAGCGCGAGCGAGTCAGCCGCATGGTGTACCGGTCACCGGACGTGGACCTCACGACAGTGCCGACCGAATCGCTCTCCGAAGAACTCCGTGAGCAGGTCGATGCCTGGCGCGACCCGAACTCCCTCAGTAACCGGGCGTTCGCGGTCACCGACCCGGCTGCCATCGACTTCGACTCGCCGGAGGTGCAGGCCGCGGAACTCCCCTCCTCCAACGGCATCGGCACCGCCCGCTCACTCGCCCGCATGTACGCCGCCCTGATCGGCGAGGTGGACGGCGTGCGCCTGCTCACCACGGAGGCTTTGGCGTCCGCGACCGCGGAGCAGGCTGCCGGCAAGGACCGGGTGCTGATGTTCCCGAGCCGCTTCGGCACCGGGTACATGCTCCCCACCGAGGAGAACCCCATGACCGGGCCGGGCGCCTTCGGCCACACCGGGCGCGGCGGTTCACTCGCCTTCGCCGACCCCGACCGCGGCATCGCCTTCGGCTACGTGACGAACCACATCGTCAGCGGATCCGACGACCCGCGTGCGGATGTACTCGTCGAGGCGCTGCGAAAAACGGTGGCGTGACCGGCCTGCTCGCCGTCCCGGCCGGGAAGATCCGGATGCACCGCCACCCGGGAGGCCGCCGCCCTTCCCGCACGCACGGGTGCC
>NZ_CP095474.1:2491897-2523950 GCF_023614315.1 Streptomyces sudanensis
CNGGGGCCGCCCGGGGCACCGCGGAAGGGGTGGCGGCGTCACATGTCGTACGCGTCGTCCTTCATGCCCTGCCTGTCGCGCATCGTCTCGTCCTGGTCGCGGCCCGTCGGACGGCCGCGCTCGGGCCGGTCCTGCTGCTTGCCCTTGCGCTGCTGCATGCGCTGCTGCGCCTCGTCCTTCATGCCCTGCGTCTGCCGGCCGCCCTGCTGCTTCATCTGCTCGGCTTTGTCCTTGAACTCACCGGAAATACCCATACCGGATCTCACTCCTACACGGGGTGGGGGGGACGCGGAGCCGTGAGCGGCCCCGCGCCGACCAGCCTGGCATGAGCCGACATACCGCGCATTTCGATCAGTCACGCTCCGCACGCGCCCGTTCGTCGGCGGCTCCCCCCTCGCCCACCAGCCCCCGGGACACCTCCGCCGGCCGGGACTCGAAGCGCCGCATCTCGCGCCGGCTCGCCGCCGCGACGATTTTCGGCAGCCACGCCCGCACGGGCCGCACACCGCGCAGCCACCACTGGCCGTACACGTGCGCCGAACGCCGCTCGACGCCGGTGGCGATCCGGTCGACGGCCGGCTCCGGCGGGTAGGTGCGGCCCGCCGGCCAGGGCAGCCTCCGCCGCAACTCCCGTACCGCGTCGTCCCGGTCGGCTCCGCGCACCATGTCGGTGTCCGTCCACGACAGGTAGCCGACGCCGACCCGGACGCCCCGGTGGGCGACCTCGGCGCGCAGGCAGTGCGCGAACGCCTCCGCGCCCGACTTGGACGCGCAGTACGCCGTCATCATCGGCGCCGGCGCGACGGCGGCGAGCGACGCGATCTGGAGGAAGTACCCGCGGCTCTCCAGCAGTGCGGGCAGGAAGGCCCGCGCGGTGACGGCGCTCCCGACGAGGTTGACCTCGATCACGCGCCGCCAGGTGACCGGGTCGGAGCCGGCGAGCGGACCGCCCGCCGCCACACCGGCGTTGGCGACGACGACGTCCACCCCGCCGAAGCGCTCCTGCACCTCGGCCGCGACCCGTGCCATCACCTCGTGGTCGGTGACGTCCGCGTGCCACCACCCTCCGCCGGTGGGCAGTCCCTCCGACACCCGGCGCAACCGGTCCGGTTCGAGGCCCACCAGGGCGATCCGCGCCCCGCGTGCGGAGAGTTCGCGGGCCAGCAGTTCGCCGATGCCGCGTGCGCCGCCGGTGACGACGGCGACCCGTCCTTCGAGGGTCCTTCCGCTCATACGGCTTCCTCCTCCTTCGCGTCCTCGGGGCCGGCGCCGGCGTGGTCGGCGCCGCCGCGCAGGTACGTCGCGGCCAGTTCGCGCAGCCGCGCGGTGACGGCCTCGGGCGCCTCGACGGGCACCATGTGCCCGACGCCGGGCAGGACTTCCAGGCCGAGGCACCGCGGCAGGGCGGCGGCCAGCGTGCGGGCGTGGACCGGCGGGGTGAGCCGGTCGGCCGCGCCGACGACGACCGCCGTGGGCGCGTCCAGTTCCCGTACCGCGCTCTCCAGGTCCAGTCCGCCCAGTACGTGCGACCAGGCGACGCGCACGGCGCGCGGGCAGGCGTGCACGATGCGGGCGCACTCCGCGACCCGGTCGGGCGCCGCGCCCGGTCCCATCGTGACGTACTTCAGGATCGCCCTCGACACGGCGGTGACCGGCCCGAACGGGGCGCGGGCGGCGAGGAGCGCGCCGGTGATCCGGGCGCGCAGGGCTCCGGGCCGCAGCGGCAGGACGAGGCACTCGTGGACCAGCCGGGAGGCGCCCGTGCTGCACAGCAGGACGGCGGCGGCGCGCTCCCGCACGGCGGGACGCCCGGCGGCGGCCATCAGCGTCATGCCGCCCATGGAGTGCCCGGCCAGCACGGCCTTCTCGCCCGGGGCGAGCACGGCGGTCAGGACCGCCTCCAGGTCGTCGGCGAGGGCCCGCGTCGAGTAGCCGGACGGTTCGGCGGGGGGCGGGGTGGCGCCGTGGCCGCGCTGGTCGTAGACGACGACGCGGTGGTCGGCGGCGAGGTCCCGCACCTGGGCGGCCCAGAAGCCGGTGGAGCAGGTCCAGCCGTGGACCAGGACGACGGCGGGCGCGCCCTCGGGGCCGTGGACCTCGACGTATAGGCGGTGGCCGTCGGCGGAGACGGCGACCGGCGTGCGGGGGGCGATCGGCGGGTGGGGGGCGGCCGGCGTGCGGGGGGCGGACGGCCGTGCGGCGGGGCTCATGCCGCGGCCTCCCCTCGACCGTCCCCGGTCCCGCCCCGGCCGCTCCCTCCGGGGACGGCGGCCTTCCCGCCGGGGGCGGCGGCCTNCCCGCCGGGGGCGGCGGCCTTCCCGCCGGGGGCGGTGGCCTTCCCGCCGGGGGCGGCGGCCTTCGCGGGTGCCCGCACCACCTCGTACTCGTCGGGGTCCACGGCGCGCGTCGCCCGCCGGAACTCGGCCGTGGTGCCCGGCCACAGCGTCGTGTTGCGCCCGCGCGCGTCCAGGTACCAGCTGTCGCAGCCGCCGGACGTCCACACCGTGCGCTCCATCCGCGCCTGGACGCGCCGGTTCCACGCGGCGACGGCGGACGGGCGGGGGACGAGGGCCCGCCCCTCGCCGAGGAGGTCCAGCCTGCGCAGGAAGTCCGCCAGGTAGTTCAGCTGCGACTCGATCATCAGGATCATCGAGGAGTTCCCGAGCCCGGTGTTGGGGCCGATGACCGTCAACCAGTTGGGGAAGCCGGCGGCGGTCGTGCCGCGCAGCGCCTCCATGCCGTCCTTCCACGCCTCGGCGAGCGTGACGCCCCCGGCGCCGACGACGCGGTCGGCGATGGGCATGTCGGTGACGTGGAAACCGGTGCCGAAGACGAGCGCGTCGACCTCCGCCTCGGAGCCGTCCGCGCCGACGGCGGTCCGGCCGCGCACCTCGGCCAGCCCGGCGGCGACGACGTCGACGTTCGGGCGGGCGAGGGCCGGATAGTAGTCGTTGGAGAGCAGGATGCGCTTGCAGCCGATCCGGTACGACGGGGTCAGCTTCGCGCGCAGGACGGGGTCCTCGACGGCGCGGCGCAGGTGGGCCCGGGCGAGCGCCTCGACCGCGCCCAGCGCCCCGGGCCGCTTGGTGAACGCCCCGACCTGGAGTTCCCGGACGGCCCACAGCACGGCCCGGCGGGCCTTGGCGGTGAGCGGGAAGCGGCGGTGCAGCAGGCGTTCGGCGCGGGTGACGGCGCGGTCGGCGCGCGGCAGGACCCACGGCGGGGTGCGCTGGAAGAGCGTGAGGCGGCCGACGACGGGCTGGACGGCGGGGACGATCTGGACGGCGGAGGCGCCGGTGCCGACCACCGCGACGCGCTTGCCGGCCAGGTCGTAGTCGTGGTCCCAGCGGGCGGAGTGGAACACCCGGCCGCCCGCCGCGCGGAAGCCGTCGAGGCCGGGCACGTCCGGGACGCGGGGCTCGGACAGCGGGCCGGTCGCGCAGACGACCACGTCGGCGGTGAGGGCGCCCCGGGACGTCCCGATCTCCCAGCGCAGCGCGTCCGCGTCCCAGCGCGCCCCCAGCACCTCGTGCCCCAGCCGCAGGTGCGGGCGGAGTCCGAAGTCGTCGGTGACGCGCTCCAGGTACGCGCGGATGCGCGGCTGCCCGGAGAAGGCGCGGGGCCAGTCGGGGTCGGGCGCGAACGAGAACGAGTACAGGTGCGACGGGACGTCGCAGGCGCAGCCGGGGTAGGTGTTGTCGCGCCAGGTGCCGCCGACCGCGCCGGCCCGTTCCAGGACGACGAAGTCGGTGATCCCCTCGCGGCGCAGCCGGACGGCGGCGCCGAGGCCGCCGAAGCCGGACCCGATCACCGCCACCCGCACGTGCCCGCGCGCATGGTCGCTCATGCCGCCTCCCGATGCTCCGCCGGCGACCGCCGGCACTGCCGGGAGGGTAGGGCAGTCCCCTACTCGGCGGTAGGGGATGCGCGGGAACCCGCCGCCGGTACGGGCCCGCACCGGGCCGGCACCCCGGGTGACCCGTCCGGGGAGGCCGGCGCGGGCGGGGCCCCTACGGGTAGGCCAGCGCGGGCAGGACCGGCACCCCGGCAGGACCCGTACGGGCAGAACCGGCGTCTGGGCAGAACCCGTACGGGCAGGACCGGCACCCCAGCGGGACCCGTACGGATAGGCCGGCGCGGGCAGAACCCGTACGGGTAGGGCCAGCGTCTGGGCAGCACCCATATGGGCCGGGTCCGGCGTGCCTACACGGCGATGGCCCGGCGGCGCTGGATCGGCGGAGCGTCCCTCCCGGCCGCCTCCGCCCCCTCCGACGCCTCCATGGCGAAGGCCGCCTCCGGGTTCTCCTGCACCAGGCGGAGCAGGTCGCCGACCGTCGCGTTCCGGGGCACGGTGATGATCTTCGTCGGTCCCAGGGGGGGGCGGGTGGACAGCACGGTGACCGTGGACCGGTCCGCCGTCGTCACGAGGCTCACGTCGTGCCCGAAGCTCGACACGCACTCCATCACCCCGCGGGCGGGTTCGGCCGGGTCGGTGACCAGCAGGACGGGGGCTCCCCACTCGTCGACGGTGTGGTCGAGGCGGGTCAGGTGCTCTGTGAAGACCGAAGCGCGCTCGTCCCGTGGCTCCCCGGCGGCTTCCTCCGGCCCGGGACCGGGGGCCCCGGCGGCCTCCTCTGGCCCGGGACCGGGGGCCCCGGCGGCCTCCTCTGGCCCGGGGCCGGGGGCCCCGGCGGCCTCGGCGGCGAGCGCCACGTCGATCTCCGCCATCTCGGCGCGGGTGGGGTACGCGACCCCGTCGTCGAGGCCGTGGACCGCGAGCCACCGGTTGACCTCGCTCCACAGCCAGACCTGCGACCTGCCGACGGTCCCCTCGGCGGCGGGGAACGGGACGCCGCGCGCCTTGCGTTCGCCGGCGATCCACTGGCTGACGTTCTGCCGGGAGCGCCCCGTCCGCTCGGCGATCTCGTGGACTCCGACCAGATCGCGGTCCAACCGGCACACCCGCAGCCGCGGCACCGCCGCCCGGGCGGCCGACGCCGCGGCCAGCGCGGCCTCGACCGCCGAGCCGCCGGAACCGGTCGTGCTCAGCAGGTCCACACCCCCGGCCCGGGCCAACAAGGCGTCGCACTTCTCGAGCAAGACGTCGACGGCAGCCTGGTTGTCGACATCCACACCGGAGACGACGAAGGTGAAGTCGTAGTCCATGGTTGGCCCCCTAGTCCCTCGCCACAGTCGCAGACCCGTTGACATTCGTCAACGCAAACCGTACCAAATACGGACAAGCGTTCCCGTACCTAAGGGTGCGGTCGCCCGGCAAGACTACGGTTCGGCGCTTCCGGCGGAAGGGGGCAGCGGGACGCCAGGCGATCGATCCGGCGCACGTGGGCCCCTTCGTTCCGGGGCGACCCGGAGATCGGGATGGTGGTGCAGCGGGCCTCGCACGGGCAGTACAGCTTGCCCCAGTGGCCTTCCTTGCGCAGCGTCCAGCCCCGCCCCACCCACTGCTCCAGGACGCGGCGGACCTCCTTCTTCGGATGGTCGGAGGGCTTGAGCTCGCGACCCACCATGCGGCTACCGCCCCCACTCGCGGACGGCGGCCGCGCGGCCCCCGCCGCCCCGGTGAGGGTACGGGGCCGCATCCCGCGCGAAGGCGAAGCGGGGATGAACGTCTACCACTGGAGATTGCGCTCCTTCAGTGCCGGTCGCGCGAAAACAACGTTTCCCCACGAGCGAGATCACCTGTGCGTGCCGGAGGGGTAACACTCCGCCATCTGTACGATACTCCAGACGGCGGACACCCCGACGAGAACACCGCCCCCCTCCCGCCACCCNNCCCCCACGGATCCACCCGACCTTCACCCGACACCCCGTCACCACGCCGCCCCGTACGGCGGCCCGGTGTCCCTGCGCTCCGTCACATCGATGGCCCCGGCTCCAGGGCCCGCCGCCACCTTGACCGACCACTCCCTCACGGCACCCGCCGCCCCGGCTCGGCCGCCGAAGCCCCAACGCCCCGGACGACCAAGGTCCTTTTCCTGCAAGCCCTCCATGACACGGGAACACCCGCCCCGTTCCTTCGGCGCTCCCGCCCTGGTGCCACCGTGCACCGCCCGGCGGAAAGGGGGCGCGCGACATCGGCGTGCCTCCCTCGGTCCGAGCGAAACCACACCCACCCGGCAGGAACCGAGAAGCAGTGCCCGGCCGACGCACGGTTTCCCGGCCGTTCCCACCCGTTGCCGACCACCGGAACCGACCGTGCGGGCACGGCGCTCAGGACCGTTCCACCTCGGCCATGAGCAGGCGCAGGGTCAGGGAGTGCTTCTCCGGCGGCAGCGCGTCGAGGGCGGCCCGCGCGTACGCCACTCCGCCGGACACGTCACCGGAGCGGGCGAGCATAAGCCCCTGGTGCATTTCGAGGTGTGTGGCGAACCTGGGGAGTTCGGCCGGGAGTTCGCGCCGGGCCGCCTCCTGGGCGGCCACCGCCGTGTCCTCGTCCCCGATCCGGGCGGCGAGCAGGGAGACGAAGACGTTCAGCCGCCACCACGGCACGGCGTAGTCGCTGGTCTGCTCGTACGACCCCACCTCGTCGAACACCCGCCGCCCCTGGCTCATCAGCCGGCGCACCGTGTCCACGTCCCCCCTGATCGCCGCGGCGTGCGCCTTCCCGTAGACGGCGTTCAGCAGGCCGAGCGAGGGCAGGGCGCTGATGGCCATGGCCTGATCGGCCAGCATGTCGGCGACGCCGAGCGACGCCCCCTCGTACCCCAGCGCGATCGCCGCCCGGCCCCGGACCCACACCCGGGTCCGGTCGTCCCCCGACTCGTCGGCGGCCTCGGCCGCCATGCGGTACCAGTTCACGGCCCTGGAACCGTCCGAACCGGGAAACGTCTTGGCGTACAGGGTCATGAGGCGAGCCGCGACGGACCACAGCCGGGGGGTGTCCGGTTGCTGCTGCACCACCACCAGCTCGCCCGCCACCCTGCGCTGGATGTCGGCTGCCCCGAGGCTCATGTACTCGGTGCCGTACCTCGCCAGCTTCTCCTCCCAGTCGTCGGAGGAGGGCCCCCCGGCGAGCCGTGCGGCGAAACCCTTGCTGAGCAGGTCCGACGCCACGACGGGAGCTATGGCGGTCGCGGCGACGTCGTTGAGGAACGTACGGCGCCTCCCCTCACCCTCGAGCACGGCCAGGGGAACGTCCAGGACGGCTGACAGGCAGCGGAGGTAATACGGCCCCGGCGACACCCGGGAACGTTCCCAGCGGCTCACGTACTCCCGATCGAGGTTCGTCCCGAACTCCGCGTTGACCTCCGACGCCAACCGCCCCTGAGACCAACCGCGGGCCCTGCGAAGCTCCCTGATCAACTCCCCGACGGCCATGGGCCCATCATGCCCCCGGGCCCGCACCCCGGATGCGTGAATCATCCGGCAGGGCACCACCTTGCCCCTGGGAATGCCCCTACTGGACTTCCGCCGGTCGGCCGATCGTGGAAGCACGACGAGGAGTGAGGAAAAAGAATGAGCAAGCCGTCGAACCACGTGCACGCGCCGATCGAACCACCGCCACCGGACCCGGCCCCGGTCGAAGGGTGCCCCGACTGCGCGGAGTTGGCCGCCCTACGGGCCCGGGTCCGCGCCCGGGGGGACATGTCGGCCGCCTCCGACTGCAACGTACTGCTCCGCCGCCACCCCGGCGGCCACCGGTGACCCGCCCCACCCGCGAGGCCCACGGGGCCCATGAGACCCGAGAGGCGGACGGGACCCGCGAGGCGGACGGGGCGGGCCGGGCGGGCGAGCCGCCGCTGCTCACCCTGCGGGTCTCACGGGACGGCGGACGCACCTGGAGCGCCCCCACGATCCTCCGCGACCGGGAGAAACTCACCGGCGTCTCGGAGGCGCCTGGCCCCCCTGCGCCTGCCCCCGCTGCCGGACCGCCCGGACACGACCGGACCACGGGTGACCCGCCGCCGCAGCGCGGGCCTTCGGGCCGGACCGCCCGGGCGCGGCGGGACCACCCGGACCCCCCGGACCGCCCGGGCGCGGCGGGGCTACGGGCCGTAGACCGCCGTCACCGGCGCGTGGTCCGACCAGCGGGCCGGGTGGGACTCGGCCCGCTCCACCCACGCCTTCAGCGCGCGGGCCGCCAGGCCCGGCGTGGCCAGGTGGTAGTCGATCCGCCAGCCCGAGTCGTTGTCGAAGGCCCGGCCCCGGTAGGACCACCACGAGTACGGGCCGTCCTGGTCCGGGTGGAGGGCGCGGACCACGTCGACGTACCCCGCCTCGTCGAGGACCCGGCCGAACCACTCCCGCTCCTCGGGGAGGAAGCCCGAGCTGTTGCGGTTGGCCCGCCAGTTCTTCAGGTCGGCCTCCCGGTGGGCGATGTTCCAGTCGCCGCACACCAGGACCTCGCGGCCGTCCGCCGCCGCGCGCTCCCTCAGTTCCTTCAGGTACGGCAGGAAGGCGTCCATGAAGCGGACCTTCTCGTCCTGGCGCTCCGTGCCGACCTCCCCGGACGGCAGGTAGAGGCTGGCGACCGTGAGGCCCGGCAGGTCGGCCTCCAGGTAGCGGCCCGACGTGTCGAACTCGCTCACCCCGAAGCCGACCCGTACCGCGTCCGGCTCGCGCCGCGTGTAGAGGGAGACGCCCGCGCGCCCCTTGGCGGCGGCCGGGGCGTGCACCGCGTACCATCCGCCGGGCGCCCTGACCTCCTCGGGGAGCTGGGTCTCCGCGGCCCGTACCTCCTGGAGGCACAGGACGTCGGCGGCCGTGCCGGCCAGCCACTCCACGAACCCCTTCTTGGCGGCGGCGCGCAGGCCGTTGACGTTGACGGTCGTCACAGTGAGCATCCCGGCACAATACGACAGTCCGAAGCGCGGTCCACCGCCCCGTCACGCATAGAAGTACGATGTCCCGCATGATTATACAACCCATGCCGTTCGACCACCCGGACGCCGTCAAACTCAGCAACGAGGTGCAGCTCGAGTACGCCGAGCTGTACGGCGGCGAGGGCGACGGCACCCCCCTCGACCCGGCCATGTTCCGGCCGCCGCGCGGCCTGTACCTGATGGTGTACGACGGGCTCGGGCGCCCGGTCGCCACGGGCGGCTGGCGGGCGATGGACGAGAACGGCGAGGGGTACGCGGACGGCGACGCCGAGCTGAAGCGGATGTACGTGGTCCGCGAGGCGCGCGGCCAGGGCCTCGCCCGGCGTCTCCTGGCCCGCCTGGAGGAGGACGCCCGCGCGGCGGGGCGGCGGCGGATGGTCCTGGAGACGGGGACCAAGCAGCCGGAGGCCATCGCGCTGTACCTGTCCAGCGGCTACGAGCCGTGCGGGAAGTTCGGCCTGTACCGCCACCACGACGACAGCCGCTGCTTCGCGAAGCCGCTGGCGGGCCGGTAGGGGCCTTCACCGCCGCCCGGCCGCGCGTTCCCCGGACCGCCTTTCGGCCGCGCGGCGCGGGCGCCGTACTCGGCCATGGGGGCGTCCGTACGCGGGGCGGGTGCCCGTACGCGGCGCGGGTGCCCGTACGCGGCGCGGGCGCCCGTACGCGGCGCGGGCGCCCGTAGGAGGGGGTCGCGTCCGTACGCGCTGATCGCCGGCTCCCCTACGGGCGCGCCCCCGGCAGGGGCGGGCACGCCCGTAGGGGCCGGACCCCGCCCTGGCCGGAGGTCACCGTCCGGTCAGGGCCGCGGCCGGTGCGGCGTCACCGAGGGCGTGCCGCAGGAGCCGTACGCGCTCGGCGGCGTCGGGGGTCGCGAGGAGCGCCGCGAGGACGGCGATGCGGGCCTGGCCGGCGCGCAGCGTCCCGGTGGGGACGGCGCCCGCGGCGACGAGGTCGACGGCGCCGCCGTGGGTGTAGATCTGGGAGACCGGTCCGGCCGGGACCCGGGTGGTGAGGGCGACCAGGACGCCCCGCGCGGTGGCCTCGGCGACGGCGGAGGCGATCTCGGGCGTGGCGTTGCCGGCGCCGGTGGCGACGAGGACCAGGCCCTGCGCTCCGGCGTCGACGGCGGCGTTCAGCAGCAGCGGGTCGCCGTCGGCGTGGTGCATCACCATGTCGACGCGCGGGGGCGTGCCGAACGCACCGGGCAGGGGCAGGGGGGCGGGCCGCTCGGGCCGGCGCACCACGGTGACCTTGCCGAAGCCGATGTGGCCGAGGTGGATGCCGGAGGGGTCCGCGAAGGCGTCGGCGTCGAGGGTGTGGGTCTTGACCGTGCCGCGTGCCGCGTGGACCTTCCCGTCGAAGGCGATCAGCACGCCCAGGTCGCGGCAGCGCGCGGCGGTGAGCAGCGCGTCGTGGAGGTTGCGCGGCCCGTCGCCGTCCTCGGCGCCGAAGGGGAGCTGGGCGCCGGTGAACACGACGGGGCGCGGGTCGTGGTGGTGGAGGTCGACGAGGAACGCCGACTCCTCCAGCGTGTCGGTGCCGTGGGTGACGACGACGCCCTCGACGCCGGGGTCCGCCAGGACCTCGTGCACCGTGCGCAGCAGGGTGAGCTGGTGGGCGGTGGTGAGGCGGGGGCTGTTGACGCTGAACAGGTCGACGACCTCGACGGTGACGCCCTCCGGCACGGCGGCGGTCTCCACGACCTCCCGCCCGTGCGCCTCGGCGGCGAACCCGGAGCCCTGCCAGCGGCTCGCTATCGTCCCGCCGGTGCTGATCACGACGACCCGTCCCACGCTGCCCCGCCCTCTCCTCGCGCACAGCCAAAAGTGTTCGAAAAAGCAATGATAGGAGAGCCTGTGCGCAACGGGATCGCTCATTTCCCTGCCGTTTCCCGGTTCATTGGCGGATGATTGCGCCATGGACGCGATCGACCACGCTATCTTGCGCGAGCTCCAGGAGGACGGCCGGCTGAGCAACCAGGAGCTGGCCGCGAGGGTCGGCCTGACCCCGTCCCCCTGCATGCGCCGGGTGCGGCAACTGGAGCAGGACGGTGTGATCCGGGGCTACCGGGCGGTGATCGATCCGGAGGCGGTGGGCCGGGGCTTCGAGGTGCTGGTCTCCATCGAGGTGAAGCGGGACCGCGCGGTGGTGGAGGCGTTCGAGGCGGCCCTCCAGGACATCCCGGACGTCATCGAGGCGTACCGGCTGTTCGGCAGTCCGGGCTGCCTGCTGCGGATCGCGGTGGCGGACCTGCGCGCGTACGAACGATTGTGGATCGAGAAGCTGACCGCCCTGACGGGGGTCACGGAGGTCAACTCCCAGATCATCATGAAGCGCGTGAAGGGCCCGACGGGCCTGCCGGTCGACCCGTGACCCCACTCCGCCCGGGAGGCCGCCGGCCGGGCGAGCGGAAGCGGCGTCCGGCCGGTGAGGTTTTCTCAGCGGTGATCCATTCCAGATCCCGCCGAGGACGAGGGCAGCTCGGGCGGTGTCGCCGATCCGGCTGGGGCCGAGGGTGACGTACCGCAGGGTGCGCCATCGCCGCTTGGGCCCGGCGGCGGTGCGCTCACCCGGCGCCCGCACATGAGGCAGGGCCAGCACGGCCTGGTGGAACGGGCCCGGCGCCCGCGAGCCGCGCGGCGCGCCGATCCGGCGTCGGCGCGCGGCCGACAGTCGGGACGGGTGGTCCACGGCACGACGCGAAACGCCGAGCGTGGCAGCACGGATGGGCAGCGTGAAGCTCTGGTTCGGTGGACATGGCCCCGGCAGGCCCGTTCCCCTCAGGGGTCCTATGTCTCTCCGGAGCCGGGGTCGCCCAGCCCGATCCATCCGAGCACGTGCAGATCAGCCGGCTCCGCCGGGGTTGTTTCGCTGAAAAGACCTCACTGCCGTAACGCGGCTCACGGTGGTGGAACGCCGTTCCCATGGGCACGTCACGCTGCCCCCGGAGCCTCCAGAACCATGCGGATCTCCGTCACCTCGTACTTGGCGCGCTCGAAGGCGGCGGCCATCGGGATGTTCGTGGTGTCCGTGGTCGCGGTGACGCGTTCGGCGCCTTCGGCCGCGTGGAAGCGGGTGATCTCGGCGAGGATCTCGTCGCTCAGTCCCTTGCCGCGCTGCTCGGGTACGACACCGAGATACCCGACGTTGCGGTTGTACGGGGTCGCCGATGGGACAGCCAGGCCGACGAGAGTGCCGTCGGGCAGCTCCGCAAGCCTCCACCAGGAACGCTCACCAGGACAGTCGAGGTAGAACCTCATGTCCTCTTCGGCCAGCTGCCTGGCGCTCTTCGTTCGCAGCTCGTCACGGGTCGCCTGGTCGAGGCTGTCGGCCGACACCCGGACGAAGGCCTCCAGGAACTCCTCGTCGCTGCCCTCGCGGAACGTCAGCCGGCCGCCGGCCCCAGGCAGTCCCGCCGCCGGAGTCCACTCGTACCGCAGGCGCTGGATCTCCCGGCTCAGCCCTGTACGCAGGCCCGCTTCGCGACGCCAGGCCACAGCCTCCTCCAGTTCCGGCCGACCGCTCCAGTCAGCGGGGAGGGAGAGGTTGTACAGAGGGCGCTCACCGAAGGCGGCGTGCCCGGCGTCAAGGAGCCCGGTGGCGACGGCGACCGGATCGGCGACGGTGGAGCGGACCTGGAGGCAGTCGAGCGCTATGGGACGCTCGCTGTCGGCACGGCCCCACCACAGCGCACGGGCAAGGACGTGCCCGTCCTCGTCCGTGGCGAGCCAGACCCATTCCGGGCGGCACCGGTCGGCATCGAGCTCCTCGCGGATCCTCTCGGCGGTCAGGGCGATGAGGGGACCATCGGCCGGGTACGCGACGGCACGGTCCAGGGCGGTGGAGTCCGCGGTAGCGGGAAAGAATCGCATCCGGTACATGATCACGGCTGGGAAATGGCAGAGCAACGCCTTTCCTGCCGGGGGACGCTTACGTCGTGAACAGCGCCGCGGCGCGGGAGGGTCCCGACGTACTGCGCATGCCGTCCCCGGAAGCGCATCGTGGGTTGAGGCGTTGACGCTGGACGACCGAGGTACCGCCGCACGCCGGCGAGCACGGCTCGGGGTCCGGGACCGGTTCCCGGCCGAAACCCGGAGGAAGGCGGACATGGCCTTCGCCGCGTCGACGGCCGGAAGGACGCCGTACGGACGGCGGCCCCGTGCCGACGAATTGTCCGCAGGGCTCCCGGGGCCCGCTGTATGCTCCATCCGCCGCTGAGCCGTGCGTGCGCCCGCCGGGCGCCGCCCACCGCGCTCGCGGCCTTCGATCACTCACCCCAGGGGGGGTTCCGCATGGCATTCCACCGTACGGGCCGCGCACACGCGCGTGCCCGCAGGCTCGCTTCGTGCACCGCTCTCGTCCTCGCCTCCGGGCTGCTGCTCTCGGGCACGGCCGTCGCCGAGGACGGCGGCGGCGCCCCGGCGCACCGCGCGCCGGTCGAGCGGGTCGCGCCCGGCTTCGAGCCGCCTCGGGGCCAGTTGCCGAAGCAGCGCGTCCGCATGTCGTCGGAGACGGCCGAGGACGCCGCGGCGGTGCCGACCCGCTACGACTTCACCGGCGACGGCGTCAGCGACCTGCTCTACCGCGGGCTCAACGACAGGTACTACCTGAGGCGCTCCGACAGCACGGGCGCCGACACCGAGTACGGCCTGCACGGCGATTCGGGGGAGAAGTTCAAGGACGTCGTGCCGCTCGGCGACGTCACCGGCGACGGCACGGCCGACGTGCTGACGCTCTCCCCCTACGGCACCCTCGCGTTCCGCGAGACGTACGGCGGCGCTACGGGCGCCTCCGGCCCCTACTGGGCCGGCACCGGCTGGAACATCTACAACAAGGTCCTGTCGACCGGTGACGTGAGCGGCGACGGCACCGTCGACGTGCTGGCCCGCACGCCCGGCGGCGAGCTGTACCTGTACCGCGGCAACCGCAGCGGCAGCGCCCCGCTCCAGACGCGCGCGAAGGTCGGCTCCGGCTGGCACGTCTACGACCAGCTGGTCGGCGTGAGCGACGCCAACGGCGACGGCCTGGGCGACCTGTACGCCCGCACCCCGGGCGGCGACCTGTTCCTGTACGCGGGTTCCGGCAACGCCGCCGCCCCGTTCAGGGCGCGCGTGAAGGTCGGCACCGGCTGGCACGTCTACAACCAGCTGGTCAGCTTCGACGACGTCACCGGCGACGGCCGCTCGGAGCTGTTCGCCCGCACCACCGCCGGCGCGATGTACGTCTACGACACGGACACCGCGGGCCGCCCCACCGCGCGCCACCTGTGGGCCGACGCGAGCTGGAACAGCGCGGACCTGATCCCCGGCTCCGGCGGCAATCCCCAGACCGGCAAGGCCGAGATCCTCGGCCTCGACCGGCAGGGCACCCTGTTCCTCTACCACTCGCGCAACAACGGCACGTTCACCTCGCGCGCCCAGATCAGCGAGCTGAGCGGCTGGACCGGCGCCCGCGTGTTCTTCCCCAGTTCGCTGAACGCCGACGGGCGGGCCGACCTGCTGGAGGTCCACGAGGGCACCCTGTACAACTACCAGGAGACCGAGGTGGTCCCGCTGGGCCGCGGCTGGGGCGCGTTCAACGTCCTCACCGGTCCGGGCGACCTGAGCGGCGACGGCAAGGGCGACCTGCTGGCCCGCACCCCGGGCGGCACGCTGTACCTGTACCGCGGTGACGGCCGCGGGCTGGGCTTCGCCGGCCGCAACGACGTCGGCTCCGGCTGGGGCGTCTACAACGCCCTGGTCGGCGCGGGCGACATCACCGGCGACGGCCGCGCCGACCTGCTGGCCCGCACCCCGGGCGGCACGCTGTACCTGTACGCCGGCACGGGCAGCGCGAGCGCCCCGTTCAAGGCGCGCGTGAAGGTCGGCACCGGCTGGCACGCGTACACCAAGCTGGTCGCCCCCGGCGACATCACCGGCGACGGCCGCGCCGACCTGCTGGGCGTCACCTCGGGCGGCACCCTCTACCGGTACGTCGCCACCCACACCGGCACGGCCAACCCCTTCACCACCCGTACGAGCCTCGGCACGGGCTGGAACACCTACGACCAGCTCCACTGACCCGTCCCACCGGCCCCGAAGCGGAGCCCCGTCCAGCCCCGGCCGGACGGGGCTCCCGCCTTTCCCGGAAGGACCGGCCTTTCCCGGAGGGGCTGGCCTTTCCCGGAGGGGCCGGCCTTCCCCCAAGGGGCCAGCCTTCCCCCAAGGGACCGGCCTTCCCCTGAGGGAGCGGTCTTCCCCTGAGGGAGCGGCGGGTTCGTGTCACGCGCCGGCGGCTGCTCCGGGGGTGAGCGGCGCCTCCGGCTCCGGCCGTGCGGCGGGCCCGCCCCGTCGGCCCCGTCCGCCCCGCTCCCGCTCCGGGAGCGGGGCGCCGCGTCGAGGACGGCTCCCTAGCTCCGCAGGAGCCGGGAGACCTGGGACCACAGCCCGTCCATGACGGACGGGTCGTTCGCCAGTTTTGCGAACATGACCGTGCCCTCCAGCTGGGCGAGGACGGCGCGGGCGGTGGTGCGGGTCGCGGCCGCCTCGGGGATCGCGCCCTGCTCCGCCGCGTCCTTCAGCGCCGCGTGCACCAGGTCGATCTGCTCGTCGAAGATCTCCGCCAGCCGGGCCTGGACGGCCTCGTCCTGGTTGCTCATCTCCAGGGCCAGGTTGCCGAACAGGCACCCGCTGACCGCGCCGCCCTCGTCCTTCACCGCGCGCTGGGCCGCGGCCTGGTCGAGGAAGAGCCGCTCCAGCCGGTCCTCCGCCGGCCCGTCGCCGCGCAGGGTCGCCGTCCAGTCGGATCGCTGGGCCGCCCAGTGCGCGTTGATCGCCTCGATCGTCAGCGCCTGCTTCGACTCGAAGAAGTGGTAGAAGCTGCCCTTCTTCACCTCCGCGCGGGCGCAGATCTCGGCGACGCCGATCGTGCCGTAGCCCCGGCTCAGCATCAGGCCGCAGGCCGCGTCCAGCAGGCGTTCCCGTGCGGTGCTCGTCCGTCCCATGGCGATGAGTATACGGCCGGTCAACTATGAGGGTGGATTTTAGTTGACCGGTCGTCTACTGTCTCCCCAGGTGGTGGGCACCCACCCCTGACCAGCCCGACCCGCGAGGACTTCACCATGCCCGAGAACATCACCGTCGCCGTCGCCTTCCACAGCGGCTACGGCCACACCGCCCGCCAGGCCCGCGCGGTCGCCGCCGGAGCCGGCTCCCTGCCCGGAGTGCGGGCCGAGCTGTGCGACGTGGCCGCTCTGGACGACCGCCTGTGGGAGACGCTGGCCGCCGCCGACGCGATCGTCTTCGGCACGCCGACCTACATGGGCAGCCAGTCCGCCGTCTTCCAGGCGTTCGCCGAGGCCAGCGCCCCGGTCTGGGTGGAGCAGGGCTGGGCCGGGAAGCTCGCCGCCGGCTTCACCAACTCCGCCGGCGTCAACGGCGACAAGCTGAACGTCCTGGTCTCCCTCTCGCTCTTCGCCGCCCAGCACGGCATGAACTGGGTCTCGCTGGGCCTGCCGCCCGGCGGCGACTACTCCACCACCGGCACCCAGGAGGACCTCAACCGCCTCGGCGGCTTCCTCGGCGCGATGGCCCAGTCGCCGTCGGACGTGGGCCCGGACGAGGCCCCCTCCGGGGCGGACCTGCGGACCGCCGAGCACCTCGGGCGCCGGGTGGCCGAGACCGCCCTGGAGCGGGCGGCGGGGCGCGCCGCGCTCGTTCCCGTACGGTGAGCGCCCCAGCCCACGACCACCCCCGCCCACCCTCGACCACAGGGACGACCGACATGACCACCCGAAGGCACTCCTGGACCCGCGGCCGGCTCACCGAGCTGCTGGATCTCGAACTCCCCATCGTGCAGGGCCCGTTCGGCGGCGGACTGTCGTCCGTGGCGCTCGCCTCGGCCGTCTCCGAGGGCGGCGGGCTCGGCTCGTACGGAGGCCACATCCTCACCCCCGACGGCATCGGCGAGCTGGTGGCCGAGCTGCGGAAGGCCACCACCCGGCCCTTCGCCGTCAACCTGTGGGTCCCGCACCCCGACGAGATCGCCGCGCCGCCCGACCGCGACCGCAGGGCCCGCTACGCCGAGCTGCTGCGCCCGTGGTTCGAGGAACTGGGTCTGCCGGCGGACCGGTTGGAGGATCCGCCGCCCGCCCCCCGTTACGAGGAGCAGATCGACGCGCTGCTCGCGGCGGAGCCCCCGGTGATCAGCTTCGTGATGGGCATCCCCGACGCCGGGGTGCTCGACGAGGCCCGGCGCCGGAACATCCGGACCATCGGCACCGCGACCACCGTCGAGGAGGCCCTCGCCGTCGAGGCGGCGGGCATGGACGCCGTCGTCGCCTCGGGCAGCGACGCGGGAGGGCACCGCGGATCGTTCCTGCGCCCCGTCAACGAATCCCTCGTCGGGACCTTCTCCCTCGTCCCCCAGGTCGCACGGGCCGTGTCGATCCCCGTGGTGGCCGCGGGAGGCATAGCCGACGGCCGGGGAATCGCCGCGGCGCTGACGCTCGGCGCGGACGGGGTGCAGATCGGCACCGGCTTCCTCGCCACCGAGGAGTCCGGCGCGAGCGCCGTCCACCGGGCCGCACTGCACGGCCCCGAGGCGCGTACGACCGTGCTGACCAGGGCCTTCTCGGGGCGGCTCGCCCGAGCCATCCCGAACCGCTTCACCCGCGAGGCACTGGCGTACGAGAACGACCTGGCCCCGTACCCGCTCCAGTACACGCTCACCCGCCCGCTGCGCGAGGCGGCCGGGGAACGCGGCCTGACCGACTACGTCAATTTCTGGTCCGGGCAGGCGGCGGCGCTCACCCGGCCGCGCGGCGCCCGCGACTACCTCGACGAACTCGTCTCCGGCACCGAGGCGGCACTGCGCCACCACCCGTGACCGGGCACGGCTGAAGCCCGCCACGGTACCCCGGCGGACGGCCCGCCGGCACCGCCCCGCCCACCGACGCGAGGGCGGCGGGGTGCCGGCGGCGTCGGGGCCGCTGACGCCATGCTTCCGGGCCTCGGGCGCTCCGGTGGCTCCGGCGGTGTCGGCGACGGGACCGCGCCCGGTACGGCCCGCCGAGTCGGCCGAGGGCGGGCCGCCGAGGCGAAGGGGGTCCCCGCCCGGCCGCCATGCGCGGACGGGCGGCGCCGGAGGCCGGAATGTCCGCGGCGCCCGCTACGAGGGCGCGCACGAGCCGTTGCGGAAACCGGGGAAACACCCCCGCCGGCGGATCCGGCGCCCCGCCGTACTCCGCCGCCGTACGGCAGGACGAAGCCCCCGCCGGGATATCCCGGCGGGGGCTTCGATGTCTGTGGACCTGTGGGGATTTGAACCCCAGACCCCCTCGATGCGAACGAGGTGCGCTACCAGACTGCGCCACAGGCCCTTGCGACGTGGGAAACATTAGCACCCCGATCGGGGTGCTCGGAAATCCGTTGCCGGTCCCCGGCCTCCGGGGGCTCGCGGGCCGGGCCCCGGAGGCCGGGGCGCGGTGTCACTCGTTGGCGGCGCGGGGGCGGTCGTCGTCGGCGTACTGGTCGAACAGCGGGGTGCGGCCGTGGTCGCNGGGGNGGCGCGGGGCGACGGCGGAGGGGTGCAGCCNNGTTGTNNNNANNNNACNGGGTGGGCTCCGCCGGGGAGGAGCGGGCGGCGCTCCAGGTCTCCGGGTCGGTGACGTCGACGCCGCCCGTGGCGCGCGGGGCGACCGGGGCGGTGACGTAGGTGGGCAGCGGGACCGGTACGGGGTCCCAGCTGTCGCCGCGGGCCGGGCCGCGGTCGCGCTGCTGGTCGACCCACTCGGCGTGGTCGGTCTGCTCGACGAGCGCGCGGCGGTCCGCCTCCGCCGGGGACACCTGCGGTACGGCCGGCTCCTGGTGCGCCGGGGGCTGCTCGCCCTGGAGCGCGGGTGCCGCCGGGCGGCCCCGGCGGGGGCGGTTCTCGCGGAGGCGCTGGGCGGCGGCCTCCGCGCGGCGCCGGTCCATGACGTACACGAAGCGGCGGCGCTCCTGGCGCCGCAGGTACACGATGTACGCGCTGAGCAGGGCCGCCGGGGCGGCCGGCGCCCACAGGAACGCGAGGCCGCCCACGGCCGCGACGATCGCGCCCGCGGTGAACGCGAGGAAGAGGAGCACCGTCGTGCGGCGGCGGCGGGCCAGGACGCGGGAGCGGCGGGCCCGCTCGGCGGCGGCCCGCGACACAGCGGGGCGGGGNNGGGCCNCCGGGTCCGTCCCGNGNGNCNNGNGGGCGGGGTCCGGGAGCTCCAGGCGCGCCTCCGTGTGGGAGGGGGGCGCGGCGAAGGCCCGGACGTCGACCGAGTCGATCTGCTCGGTCTCGGCGTCCGGGTCCACGTCGGGCACCCGCCATTCCTCGTCGGCGCCGCGGGCGCGCAGCTCCTTGGCGTACCGGCGTTCCATCGCCGCTCTTCCGGACAGGAGCCGGATGGCGGTGCTGAAGCGTTCGGTGGGGCGTGCTTCGTTCAGCTCGTCCTGCCTGCGGAGCCACATCGGCACCAGATAGGCGGCCCAGGCTCCGACGATGACTGCGTAGATGAGGCCGCTGCTGCTCACGCCTCACACCGTAGAGGTGCTGGCGCGGGGCCATCGGCCAATTGGGCCGGTGTGTCGCACGATCTGGCTGATATCACTGTCATTTTTGCAACCGGTCGGATCGATTACGCCCATACAGGCAATTAATTCGAACGTATGAATTATTTGGCGCGGTGTTCCTGCCGCGACCTGTGCCAGCGCCGCAGCAGCCCCTCGGGGACCTCCTCCGCGGTCAGCGCGAAGACGAGGTGGTCCCGCCAGGCGCCGTCGATATGGAGATATCGCGGGCGCAGGCCCTCCTCGCGGAATCCCAATTTCTCCACGACGCGGCGGCTCGGCCCGTTCTCGGGGCGAATGCACACCTCGATCCGGTGCAGCCCGACCGCGCGGAAGCAGTGGTCGACGGCGAGCGCGACCGCCGTCGGCATGACGCCGCGGCCCGCGACGTCCCGGTCGACCCAGTAGCCGACGTGCCCGGAGCACATCGAGCCCCAGGTGATCCCGGCGACGGTGAGCTGGCCGACGAGCCTGCCCCGGTACTCGATGACGAACGGCAGCATCCGGCCGGCGCTGGCCTCCCCGCGCAGGTGGCGGACCATCTGCCGGTACGTGGGGCGCTGGAGGGGAGGCGTCCCCGGCGCGGGGGGCGGGACGGTGGCCTCCCAGGGGCGCAGCCAGTCGCGGTTGCGCGCGTTGACCTCCCGCCACGCCCTGTGGTCGCGGGCCCTTATCGGGCGCAGCACCACGTCGCCGTCGGCCAGCGTCGCGGGCCAGGCGGGGATCACGGGGCCGGTTCCGGGTGGTCGCCGCCGCGCAGCTGGTCCACCGCGTGGGCCAGGAGCGGCGCCAGGACGGCGAGGCCGTCGCGCACGCCGCCGGTGGAGCCGGGCAGGTTGACGATCAGGGTGCGGCCCGCGACGCCGGCGAGGCCCCGGGAGAGGGCCGCCGTGGGGACCTTCCCCCGGCCGTGGGCGCGGATCGCCTCGGGGATGCCGGGCACCTCGCGGTCGAGGACGCGGCGGGTGGCCTCGGGGGTGGCGTCGGTGGGCGCGATGCCCGTGCCGCCGGTCGTGAGGATCACGTCGTACCCGGCGTCCACCCCGGCGCGCAGGGCGGCCTCGACGGGGTCGCCGTCCGGGACGACCCGCGGGCCGTCGACGGCGAAGCCGAGCGCCGCCAGCCCCTCGGCGAGGAGGGGGCCTCCCCGGTCCTCGTACACACCGGCCGCGGCGCGGTCGGAGGCGGTGACCACCAGCGCCCGGTACGTCACGGCCGGCTCCAGTCCCCGGACTTGCCGCCCGTCTTCTCCTCCACCCGGACGTCGGTGATGACGGCGGCCTTGTCGACCGCCTTCACCATGTCGACGACGGTCAGGGCGGCCACGGTCACCGCCGTGAGGGCCTCCATCTCGACACCCGTGCGGTCGGTGGTCCTCACGGTCGCGGTGATCTCGACCGCGTCGTCGGCGACCGCCAGATCGACCTTCACGCCGGAGACGGCGAGGGGGTGGCACAGCGGGATCAGGTCGGGCGTGCGCTTGGCGCCCATGATCCCGGCGATCCGGGCCGTGGCGAGCGCGTCGCCCTTCGGGACGCCCTCGCCGCGCAGCAGCTCCACCACCCGCGGCGACACCAGGACCCGGCCGGACGCGCGTGCGGTGCGGGCGGTGACCTCCTTCCCCGAGACGTCCACCATGCGGGCCGCGCCCGCCTCGTCGATGTGGGTCAGGCTGCCTTGCGTACTCAACTCACTCCGCCTCGCGATCCTGGCGCCGGCCGGCCCGTCCGGCACGGCGGCAGACACCGTACCGCCACGGCCGCCGCGCGGGGCCCGCCGGCTCAGCCGAGGAGGACGACCTCCACCTCGGTCCCGGGCTCCACGCGCGCGGCGTCCTCCGGTACGACGATGAGCGCGTCCGCCCGGGCGAGGGCCGCGACCAGGTGCGAACCGGCACCGCCCACAGGAGCGACGGTACCCGTCCGGGGGTCGTACGTCCCGCGGAGGAACTGGCGCTTGCCGGCGGGCGACGGCAGCGGGCCGGCGGCGGACAGCACGGCGCGCGCACGGGGGCGGTGGAGGTCCGGCAGCCCCATGAGGGCGCGGATGGCGGGCCGCGCGAACAGTTCGAAGGAGACGTACGAGGAGACCGGGTTGCCCGGCAGGGCGAGCAGCGGCGTGTGGCCGGGGCCGACGGAACCGAACCCCTGGGGCTTGCCGGGCTGCATGGCGAGGGTGCGGAACTCGACGCCCCCGCCCGGCTCGTCGGCGTCGGACGCGGCGGACAGGGCCTCCTTGACCACGTCGTACGCGCCGACGCTGACGCCGCCGGTGGTCACCAGGAGGTCCGCGCGCACCAGCTGGTCCTCGATGGCGGCGCGGAGCTCGTCGGCGTCGTCCGTGACGGCGCCGACCCGGTAGGCGATGGCTCCGGCGTCGCGGGCGGCGGCGGCCAGGGCGAAGCCGTTGGAGTCGTAGATCCGGCCGGGCCCCAGTTCGGTGCCGGGCTGGACGAGTTCGCTGCCCGTGGAGAGGACGACCACGCGGGGGCGGGGGCGGACCGTGACCGTGCCGCGGCCGATGGCGGCGAGGAGGCCGATCTGGGGCGGCCCGAGGACCGTGCCCGCCGCGAGGGCCAGGTCGCCGGCGGCCGCGTCGCTGCCGCGTGCGCGCACGTGGGCGCGGTCCCCGGCGGGGCGGTGGACGCGGACCTCGCCGCGCGCGCCCTCCGGGTCGGCGCCGGCCGGGCGCATGCCCGTGGCGGCGCCGCCGCCCGTGCCGCCGTCGGTCCACTCGACGGGGACGACCGCCTCGGCGCCCGGCGGGAGGGGCGCACCGGTCATGATCCGCGCGGCCTGGCCGGGGCCGACCTCCAGGGGGCCGTCGTCGCCGGCCGCCACGTCCCCGACGACGGTGAGCACGGCGGGGAACTCCTCGCTCGCCCCGGCGACGTCGGCGACGCGCACCGCGTAGCCGTCCATGGAGCTGTTGTCGAACGGCGGCAGGGCGACGGGCACCGTGACGTCCTCGACCAGCACGCAGCCCTGGGCGTCGGGCAGCGGCAGCTCGATGGGGTCCAGCGGCCGGACGGCGGCGAGGATGTCCTCGAGGTGCTCGTCCACCGTCCAGACGGTTCTCTCGGCGCCCACCGGGCTCACTGGACTCACTGGGTTCACAGGGCCTGCATCTCCTCGGCGACGTAACGGCGGAGCCAGGATCGGAACTCCGGTCCCAGATCCTCGCGTTCGCACGCGATTCTGACAATCGCCCGCAGGTAGTCGCCGCGGTCGCCGGTGTCGTAGCGGCGGCCCTTGAAGACGACGCCGTGGACCGGGCCGCCGGCCCCCTCGTCGGTGGCGAGCTTGTGGAGGGCGTCGGTGAGCTGGATCTCGCCGCCCCGGCCGGGCCCGGTCTCGCGCAGTATCCCGAAGACGGCCGGGTCCAGAACGTACCGGCCGATGATCGCGTAGTTGCTGGGGGCCTCGGCGGGGTCCGGCTTCTCCACCAGGTCGGTGACCCTGACCACGTCGGCCTCGCCGGTGGGCTCGACGGCGGCGCAGCCGTAGAGGTGGATCTGGGCCGGTTCGACCTCCATCAGGGCCACGACGCTGCCACCCAGGCCCTCCCGCACCTCCACCATGCGGGACAGCAGCGGGTCGCGGGGGTCGATCAGGTCGTCGCCGAGGAGCACGGCGAACGGCTGGTCGCCGACGTGCGGGGCGGCGCACAGGACGGCGTGGCCGAGACCGCGCGGGTCGCCCTGCCGGACGTAGTGCATGGTCGCCAGCTCGTTCGACTGGCGGACGCTCTCCAGCCGCCCGTGGTCGCCCTTGCGGTGGAGCGCCTCCTCCAGCTCGTAGTTCCGGTCGAAGTGGTCCTCCAGGGGCCGCTTGTTCCGGCCCGTGACCATCAGCACGTCGTGCAGCCCGGCACCCACCGCCTCCTCGACCACGTACTGGATGGCGGGCTTGTCGACGACCGGCAGCATCTCCTTCGGGGTGGCCTTGGTGGCGGGCAGGAACCGGGTGCCGAGCCCTGCGGCGGGGATGACAGCCTTGCTGATCCCGGGGTGCGACTGAGTCATGGCCAGCACCCTAGCCTTTGGATATGGGGGGAAGATGAGCCTTTGGTTAACTTCCTCCCCTTATGAGCGGGTACGAGAGGGTGGATGGGTCGTGGTGGAGGACGGGTCGCGGACGGGTGGCGCGGACCGCGCCGAGCGGGTGCCGGACAAGGCGGGACTGCGGAGCCGGCTGCTCGCCGCCCGCTCCCTGCTGACCTCCGAGGACGTCCGGCGGGCCGCCGAGGCCCTCGCCGGCACGGCGCTGGAGCTGCCCGAACTGGCGCAGGCCCGCACGGTCGCCGCGTACGTCTCCGTGGGGCGGGAGCCCGGCACGCGGGTCCTGATCGACGCGCTGCGCGCGCGGGGCGTACGGGTGCTGCTGCCGGTCCTGATGGCCGACAACGACCTGGACTGGGCGGTCTACGAGGGCGCCGGGGGCCTCGCCCCGGCGCGGCTGGGGCTGCTGGAGCCGTCGGGGCCCCGGCTCGGGCCGGAGGCGGTCGCGGAGGCCGACGCGGTGCTGCTGCCGGGGCTGGCGGTGGACGCGCGGGGCATGCGGCTGGGCCGGGGCGGCGGCTCGTACGACCGGGTGCTGGCCCGCCTCGCGCGCCTGGGGGCCGATCCGGCGCTGGTGGTGCTCCTCCACGCGCACGAGGTGGTCGCGCGGGTTCCGGAGGAGCCGCACGACCACCCCGTGCACGCGGTGGTGACCCCGGACGGGGTGCGGCGCTTCACCGCGCCCCGCCCGGACTGACCCGGGCCCCGGGGCCGGGGCCGGGGCCGGGGCTCCGGGGCGGCCGGGACCCCGCGCCCCGGGCGGTCAGGGCTTGAGGACGAGGTGGTCGGCCTTCGCCGCGTCGACCGCCCGGTCGCTGAACGGCCACGCCAGCAGCTCGCCCCTGGCCCACTTGTCGGTCTGGTCCGTGTAGTGCGGGTGGTAGGCGTGGCCGGAGGCGCCGGTCAGGTTGATCCAGCGGGACCTGTCCCAGTCGCCGACGGTGACGACCATCCGCATGGACGGCACCCAGACGACGCCGTAGCCGCCGGCCGCGTTCCAGCCGGTGGCGTTGACGGCCGCCTCACCGCCGGAGAGGTTCCACGGGCCCCGGTTGAGCAGGAACTTCACGATGCCCGGGCCGCCCGTGCCCAGCGTCTGGTTGCGCAGGTTCAGCTGGTGCAGCCGGCCCCAGCTCCAGGTGGAGACGTCCTTGCCGAGCTGCGCGGTCAGCTCCCAGCGGGCGTCCTTCATGGCGCGGGCGAGCAGCTGGTCGCGGGTCGCGGTGGGGTCGTCGAGACGGTTCCCGGGCGTGCGCCACCAGGCGTTGTCCTCGTCCTCCAGGAGGGGGCGGACGACCTCGTACCAGCGGTCGCCGCCGTCCGGCTGGGCCTTGTCCGCGTCGCGCTGGCCGCACTCGCGGACGAGCCGGCCCCGCTGGTCCTCGGGCACGGTCGGGTCGACGGACGGGACGCTCAGGCACTCGCCCTTGACGCGCAGCTCCTTGGGGAGCTTGTGGCCGAACGCCAGCTTCAGGACGTTGCGCCAGACCGCGTTGAAGTACGCGGCGGCCGGGGAGTCGGCCTCCTGGGTGTAGTCCCAGCCCTCCAGCAGCCTCTGCGCCTCCCGGACGTGCGGGTCCGGGACGTCGATCTTCAGCAGGAGCGGCGTCAGCAGCTTGGCGATCTCGCTGCTGTTGTCCGTCTGCATGGTGCGCATGTCGTCGGTGGAGATCTTGCCGCCGTCCTTGGTCTTCGCCTCGATGAGGTCGTTGATGCGCTGGCTGCGGGAGCCGTAGCCCCAGTCGGCGGTGAGGTGGTGCGGGTACTCCTCGTCGTTCACGACGGCCTGGTTGGCGGTGACGATGTAGCCGCGCTTCGGGTTCTCCTCGTAGGGCAGCTCGTCGAACGGGACGTACGTCTTCTTCCAGTCGTACGCCGGGTCCCAGCCCGGTGCGGGGAGGGTGCCGTCGTGGCCCTTGGCGCGGACCGGGATCTTGCCGGGGGCCTGGTAGCCGATGTTGCCCTCGGCGCCCTTGGCGTCGGCGTAGACGAGGTTCTGCGAGGGCACCTCGAAGTCGCGGGCCGCGTCGCGGAACTCCTTGAAGTCGCGGGCGCGGTTCAGCTTGAACACGGCGTCCATGGACTTGCCGGGGTCGAGGGCGGTCCAGCGCAGCGAGACCGCGTAGCCGTCGGCGCGGTCGGGCGCGGGGCCGGCGACGGGGGCCTCCTGGCCGACCTTCTCCAGCTCGCCGCTGCGGTCGGAGATCAGCGGGCCGTTGCCGGTGGTGCGGACGGTGATGGTCCGGCTGCCGCCGCCGGCGATCCGGATGGTCTCCTCGCGGGTCTCGAACGGCACCTCCCTGGTGCCGCGCAGGTAGCCGCGGTCGGTGACCTTCTGCAGGTACAGGTCGGTGACGTCGGCGCCGAGGTTGGTGAAGCCCCAGGCGATGTCCCGGTTGTGACCGATGATCACGCCCGGCATCCCGGCGAAGGTGTAGCCGGCGACGTCGTAGCGGCACGCGGCGGAGACGGTCCGGCAGTGCAGGCCCATCTGGTACCAGACGGAGGGGAGCTGCGGCGCGAGGTGCGGGTCGTTGGCCAGGAGCGGCTTGCCGGTCGTCGTGTGCCGGCCTGAGACGACCCAGGAGTTGGAGCCGATGCCGTCGCCGTTCGGGCCGAGCAGGGCGGGTACGGAGTCGAGGGCCTCGGAGAGGGCCGCGAGCTGCGACTGGAGGCCGGACGCGGCCTCCTCGGGGGTGGCGGCGCCGGCACCCTGGCCGGACTGCCCGGAGCCCCCGGCGCCGGAACCGCCCTGGAGGCCGCCGTCCTGGAGGCCGCCGCTCTGGAGGCCGCCGCTCTGGAGGCCGCCCTCGCCCGTGCCCTCGCCTTCGCCGTCCCCGCTGCCGCCGGGCGCCTTGAAGCCCTCGACGATCGGGCGGTGCGTCTTGTACGGGTACCGCGGGTACAGGTCCTCGATCTGCTCGGGGTCGAGCCGGCTGGCCATGAGCGAGCGGTCGATCTCGTCCTGCATGTTGCCGCGCAGGTCCCAGGCCATGGCCTTCAGCCAGGCGATCGAGTCGACCGGGGTCCACGGCTCGATCTCGTACTCGTGCGAGAAGGCGAGCGCGGAGTACTCGACGGAGACGTCGCGGGGCGCCCTGTCCTTCAGGTAGGCGTTGACGCCGTCCGCGTACGCCTGGAGGTTCTTCTTCGTCTCCGGGGAGAGGACCTTGTCGTACTCCTCCCGCGCCACCCGGTGCCAGCCGAGCGTGCGGAGGAAGGCGTCCGTGTCGACCATGTCCTTGCCGAGCATCTCGGAGAGGCGGCCCGCGGTCATGTGGCGGCGGACGTCCATCTCCCAGAAGCGGTCCTGCGCCTGGACGTACCCCTGGGCGCGGAACAGGTCCTCGTCCGTGGAGGCGTAGATCTGCGGGACGCCGTGGCCGTCGCGCTTGACGTCGACCGGCCCGGACAGGCCGGCGAGCCGCAGCGTGCCGGTGGTCTGCGGGAACGGGGCGCGCACGGTGCTGACGCTCCAGTAGGCGCCGTAGCCGACGCCCGCGACGAGCGCCAGCACCAGGGCGATCACGAGCAAGCGGGCACGTCGCCCCTTCTTCTTGGGGGAAGAGACGGTGGTGTTGGCGGGCATCGCTGTCCTTCGAGGCGCAGGCTGGGTCCGGGAGTGCTGGGAGCAACCATAGGCGCAGCGCCCGGACGGCCCGGACGCGGTGCCGGTAAGGAGCCCCGTCGCGGGCGGCGGTCCAGGGCTCGGGAAAACGGTAAAGATTAGGTAAGGTAACGAAGTACCGGCTGCCACGGGTCCCCCGCACAGGGGGACATGTCCGGCATGCCCTCCGCCTCCGCCGGGGCGTCGGCCACCCGCGGGCGCCCGTCCGGGCGGCGGGGCGGCGTCCCGCGCGCACGCCGCCGGGCCCGGAGGTCCACCACAGGCCCGGCGCCCGCGCACAACTGAAGCACAACTGAAGAGGTCCGCCCACGCACTCTCCCGGAAGGTTCGGCCCCTGACTGTCCACCAGCTCAACGAACTCCTGCTCGCCGGCTCGCTCGTGCTGCTCGTCGCCGTCGTCGCGGTGCGCCTGTCCTCGCGCAGCGGCCTGCCCAGCCTGCTCCTGTACCTCGGCATCGGCATCGCCATGGGCCAGGACGGCATCGGCGGCATCGCCTTCGACGACGCCGAACTCACCCAGGTCATCGGGTACGGCGCGCTCGTCGTGATCCTCGCCGAGGGCGGCCTGGGCACCAAGTGGAAGGAGGTGCGGCCCGCGCTGCCCGCCGCGAGCGCCCTGGCGACCGTCGGCGTCGCGGTGAGCGTGGGCGTCACGGCCGCCGCCGCGCACCACCTCGCCGGCCTGGAGTGGCGGCAGGCGCTGCTCGTCGGCGCCGTCGTCTCCTCCACCGACGCCGCGGCCGTCTTCTCCGTGCTGCGCAGGGTGCCCCTGCCGTCGCGGGTGACCGGCACGCTGGAGGCGGAGTCGGGGTTCAACGACGCACCCGTCGTGATCCTGGTGGTCGCCTTCTCGACCGCGGGCCCGGTGGACGGCTGGTACGTCCTGGTCGGCACGATCGCGCTGGAGCTCGCCATCGGCGCGGGCATCGGCCTGGCGGTCGGCTTCCTCGGCGCGTACGGGCTGAAGCGCGTCGCCCTGCCGGCCTCCGGCCTGTACCCGATCGCCGTGATGGCCATCGCCGTCGCCGCGTACGCGGCGGGCGCCCTCGCGCACGGCAGCGGCTTCCTCGCGGTGTACCTGGCGTCCATGGTGCTCGGCAACGCCCGGCTGCCGCACCAGCCGGCCAACCGCGGCTTCGCCGAGGGCCTCGGGTGGATCGCCCAGATCGGGATGTTCGTCCTGCTCGGCCTGCTGGTCACCCCGCACGAACTGCTCGGGGACTTCTGGCCGGCGGTGGTGATCGGGCTGGTCCTGACGGTCGTGGCACGGCCCCTGTCGGTCCTGCTGAGCCTGGTGCCGTTCCGCCTCCCCTGGCAGGAGCAGGCCCTGATGTCGTGGGCCGGGCTGCGGGGCGCGGTGCCGATCATCCTGGCGACGATCCCGATGGTGTCGGGGATCGAGGGCAGCCGGAAGGTCTTCAACATCGTCTTCGTCCTGGTCGTCGTCTACACGCTGGTGCAGGGGCCGACGCTGCCGTGGCTGGCGCGGAAGCTGCGCCTGGGCGACGGGGAGGGCACCGCCACGGACCTGGGGATCGAGTCGGCGCCCCTGGAGCGGCTGCGGGGCCACCTGCTGTCCCTGTCGATCCCGGAGCGGTCGAGGATGCACGGCGTGGAGGTCGCGGAGCTGCGGCTGCCGTCCGGCGCGGCGGTCACCCTCGTCGTCCGGGAGGGCGCGAGCTTCGTGCCGTCGCCGACGACGGTGCTGCGGCGCGGCGACGAGCTGCTGGTCGTGGCGACCGACCCGGTGCGGGACGCGGCGGAGCGGCGGCTGCGGGCCGTCGGCCGGGGCGGCAAGCTGGCGGACTGGCTGGGGACGGGCGGCTGACCGCCCCGCGGCCGGCCCCGAACACGCCCGGCGTTTCCCAGGCGGCGAAGTGAAGCGGCGCACACTTCGCAGGCCCCGGGCGGTGTGCGCCTGTACCATGAAGGCAAACTGATCGAACCACCTCTGCCTGACGCAGGGCTGGCGCGACCGTATGGCGGCCGGGTCCCTCCGTGTGACCCCGGTATCCACCGCGCTTCCGCGCAAGAGGACGGCCCTCGGCGGCTCCCGGCACCCCGGCGAGCGCTACCAGGCGGCAGAAAGGCACGGGCCGTGGCATCCACGGTCACCTCCGACGCCGGCAGGCGTCCCGGTTACGGCCGACTCCTGCGCACCCCCGGCGCCTGGTCGTTCCTGCTGCCCGGATTCGCGGCGCGGCAGCCGTTCGCGATGCTCACCATCGGCATCGTCCTGCTGGTGCAGCACACCACGGGCTCGTACGGCAGCGCGGGCGCCGTCGCCGCGGTGACCGGCGTGTCCATGGCGCTGTTCGCCCCGCAGAGCGGCAGGCTCGCGGACCGCTTCGGGCAGCGCGCCGTCCTGGTCCCCGGCGTCCTGGTGCACACCGCGTCGGTCTGCGCGCTGACCGCGCTCGCCCTGGCCGGCGCGCCGCTGTGGGCGCTGTTCGCGGCGGCGGTGCACGCCGGCGCCTCCGTCCCGCAGGTCGGCCCCATGGTGCGGGCCCGCTGGGCGGCCCGGCTGGAGGGCTCGCCGCTGCTGTCGACGGCGGCGGCGTTCGAGTCCGTGACGGACGAGTTCACCTTCGTCGTCGGCCCCGTCCTGGCGACCGCGCTGTGCACCGGCGTCCACCCGGCGGCCGGCCTGGCCGCCGAGGCGGCCCTGACCCTCGCCGGAGGCCTGCTCTTCGCCGCCAGCAGGAGCACCCAGCCGTCCCACGGGGCGCACCGGGAGACCGGGCCGCGCCCCCGCACACCGGCGCTGTCCGTACCGGGCGTACGGGTGCTGGCGGTGGCGTTCTTCGGGATCGGCGCCGTCTTCGGCGGCATGCAGGTCTCGCTGACCGCGTTCACCGAGGAGATCGGCCGGCCCGGCGCCAACGGCCTGCTGTACGGCCTGTTCGCGGCCGGCAACATGCTGGCCGGCGTCGCCGTCGGCGCCATCGCCTGGAAGTCCGGGCCGCGGCGCCGCCTGACCGCCGGGTACGCGGCGCTGACCGCGGTCGCCTCGCTGCTGTGGGCCGCGCAGACGGTGCCGCTGCTGGCCGTGCTCGGCCTGGTGGCCGGGGTGTGCATAGCGCCCGCGCTGATCGGCGGGTACACCCTCGTCGAGTCCCTGGTCCCGGCCGCCGCGCGCACCGAGGCGCTCACCTGGCTGGCCGGGGCCGTCGCGCTGGGCCAGGCCGCCGCCGTGACGGCCGCCGGGGGCCTCGCGGACGCCCACGGCCCGGCCGCCGGGTTCCTGGTGCCGCTGTGCGGCACGGCACCGGCGCTGGTCGCCCTGGTGGCGCTCCGGTCGCGGCTGGTGCCGCCCGGCCCCGGTGACCGGCCCGCCGTGCGTGGTGTGGGTCACCGCGCGCCGGCGGCGGTGGACTGACGCGCCGGAATGCGTCACTATTGTTCGTCGTTAGCACTCATCGAGTGAGAGTGCCAGGAGGAAGACAAGTGCCGACCTACCAGTACCAGTGCACCGAGTGCGGCGAGGGCCTCGAGGCGGTGCAGAAGTTCACCGACGACGCCCTGACTGAGTGCCCGAGCTGCCAGGGACGCCTGAAGAAGGTGTTCTCCGCGGTCGGCATCGTCTTCAAGGGCTCCGGCTTCTACCGCAACGACAGCCGGGGCGCCTCCTCGAGCAGCTCCCCCGCCTCGAAGTCCTCCTCCGGCTCCTCGGACTCGTCCGGCTCCTCGGGCACCTCGTCCTCGGGTTCCTCGTCCTCGGGTTCCAAGCCCGCGGCGTCGAGCACGGGCACCGGCTCCGCCGCCTGACCGGGCCGCCGACACGCTCCGGGCCCCGACGTTCCGTACGGCGGGGCCCTTCGGCCTGTCCGGGGCCGGGTCCCGGCGTGGAGCGGGGCGCCGGTTCGCGAGGGGTACGCCCTGGGGCGGGACGGGCCGCGCCCTAGGGTGGGGCGCATGGCGACGCATGCAGAGATCGGCGTGATCGGCGGTTCGGGCTTCTACTCCTTCCTGGAGGACGTCACCGAGGTCGAGCTCACCACCCCGTACGGCAGTCCCAGCGACTCCCTGTTCGTCGGGGAGGTGGCCGGCCGCCGGGTGGCTTTCCTCCCCCGGCACGGCCGCGCCCACCGGCTGCCGCCGCACCGCATCAACTACCGGGCCAACCTGTGGGCGCTGCGCTCGCTCGGCGTCCGCCAGGTCCTGGGGCCGTGCGCCGTGGGCGGGCTGCGCGCCGAGTACGGGCCGGGCACCCTCCTCGTCCCCGACCAGCTGGTCGACCGCACGAAGTCGCGCGTCCAGACCTTCTTCGACGGGGAGCCGCTGCCGGACGGCACGGTGCCGAACGTCGTCCACACCACGTTCGCCGACCCGTACTGCCCGGACGGGAGGCAGGTCGCGCTGGAGGCCGCGCGGGCGCGCGGCTGGGACGCCGTGGACGGCGGCACGATGGTCGTCGTCGAGGGACCGCGCTTCTCGACCCGCGCCGAGTCCCGCTGGCACGCCGCGATGGGCTGGTCCGTCGTCGGGATGACCGGCCACCCCGAGGCGGCCCTCGCCCGTGAGCTGGGCCTGTGCTACACGTCGATGGCCCTGGTCACGGACCTGGACGCGGGAGCCGAGACGGGCGAGGGCGTGTCGCACACGGAGGTGCTGCGGGTCTTCGGGGAGAACGTCGAGCGGCTGCGGACGGTGCTGTTCGACGCGGTGGGGGCGCTGCCCGCGACCGGAGACCGGTCGTGCCTGTGCACCCACGCCCACGACGGGTGGGACCTGGGGATCGAGTTGCCGTAGGTCCGTCACCCTCGGGGGTGAGCAGGTTCTCCACAGGCGGGGCCGTCGTCCACAGGCCGGAGCGGGGGCGCGGGGAACGCGGGATGGTGAGGGGCGCCGGCGTTCGGCCGGCACGGTCCTCCCACGACAGGCGGTACGCCATGACCTCCCGCACATCCCGCACATCCCTTACGTACCAGTCCGCTTCTCCCTCCCC
>NZ_CP095474.1:2523973-2533983 GCF_023614315.1 Streptomyces sudanensis
CCCCCGTTCCTTCCTCCGTCCCGGCACCGCCGGGACCCTCGCCCGGTCCGCTTCCGGCGTCCTCCGTGCCGGAGACGTGCGCGGTGCCGCGGTTCGCGCCGCTGCGGGTGCGCGGCGGGCGGTTCGGGTTGTGGCGGATCGTGCGGCGCCCGCGTCGGGCGGTGGCGGCGGGGCTGGTGGTGACGGCCGCCGCACTGGCCGCGTCGGCGGTCCGCGGGCCCGCCGCCGGGTCCGATCCGGCGGCGCCCGCGGTCGCGGCGCGGCCCGGCCCGCCGGCGGTGCCGACGGCACCGGGGCGGCCGGCCGACCGGGACCTGGTCTCGGCACCGGTACGGATCGCGGACGGGGCCACGGTACGGCTGCTGCGGCCCGGGGACCGGGTGGACGTGATCGCCGTGCCGGTGCCCCCGGCGGGCACGCCGGCGGAGGGCGACGGTCCGGGAGCGCGGACCGCGGTGGCCGGAGCCCGGGTGGAGGCCGTCCCCCGCACACCGCAGGAGGGCGGACTCCCGGACGATCCGGACGGGCTCGCCGGTACGGGGGCGGGCAGCGCGCTGCTGGTCCTGGCCGTGCCGCGCCCGGCCGCCCCGGGCCTCGTCGCCGCGGCCGCCACGTCGCACCTGGCGGTGGTCCTGCTCTGATCCGCCGCGTCCGGGCGGCCCTACCCGGGCATACGCAACGACTGGACGGCACCGCGCCCCGCGCGGCCTAATGACTGCGCCCACTGCACGTACGACGAAAGGCACCGGAGTGAGCCAGGAGAGCAGGACGAGCGTCCTGGAGGGTTTCAAGGCGTTCCTGATGCGGGGGAACGTGGTGGATCTGGCGGTGGCCGTCGTCATCGGCGCCGCGTTCACCAACATCGTCAACGCGATCGTGAAGGGCATCATCAGTCCGCTCGTCGGCGCCTTCGGCACCAAGAGCCTGGACGGCTACCAGCTCTGCCTCAAGGGCCCCTGCGTGGTCAAGGGCGGCGAGGCCACCAGCGGTGTGGCCATCCTGTGGGGCTCGGTGCTCAGCGCCACGCTCACCTTCCTGATCACGGCCGCGGTGGTGTACTTCCTGATGGTGCTGCCGATGGCGAAGTACCTGGCGCGGAAGGCGGCCCGGGAGAAGGAGCGGCACGGCGAGCAGGACAACGTGGAGGTCACCGAACTGGACGTGCTGAAGGACATCCGCAACGCCCTCGTCCAGCGGGACGGCGCCGGGACCCCCACGCCGGGGACCCGCACCCCGTAACGGAGCCGGAACCAGTCCCATGGCGGAGCCGCGGGGATTCGGAGGTGGCGCGGCGGTTCAGAAGTGGCGCGGGGATTCGGAGGCGGTACGGCGGTTCAGAGGTGGTGCGGCGGCTTCTCGTCGAGGAAGCGGGCCAGGTCGTCGGCCGCGCCGCCACCTTCCGGAGCCCGCTCGCCCCACCCGCGGTCCGTATCGTCCGAGGACTGCTGGTCCAGCGGATCGTCGAAGACCAGTGCGGGCCTCTTCCCGGACTCGGACCGGTTCTCCGCAGCGCGCGGGCCGGGGGCGGGGGCGGTACTCATGCCTCCAGGGTACGCCGCGCGCCACGGACCGTGCGGGCGGCGATGCCCCGCCCGGCTCCCGGGCGCCGCACGATGCCGCCCGGGTTTCGCGGGCCGCCCGGGTTTCGCGGGACCGCGCCGGTGTACGGGCTCTCCCGCTCCGGGCGGTCTTCCGGGCCGGGCGGCGGTGTCCCGGCGCCGGACGCGTCCGGCGCGTCCCGCCCGCGCGGGGCGGGGGAGCACGCGTCGGGCGGACGGATCGGACGTGCCGGACGGATATGCGGTGGCGCGCACCGCGCGGAGCCGGGACGATGGCGACTTCCCGCCAGACCGGAGCCGCACGGAGCACCGTCGAAGGCCGACCGCCCCGGATCCGCGGGGGCCGGGCCGCCTCGGAGGACCGGGCGACTTCCGACGGACTGGCCCGCCGACCAGTCCGCCGACCGGCCCGTCGGGGGCGCGCGGAACTCGCCTCACGCGCCCTTCGTTTTCCGGAAGCCGGTCGCGTTGTCGTACCAAGGCACTACCTTGAGCAAGCATCGAGTTACACGTGGCGACGGCCTGGAGACCCACCTTGAACGATCCGATCGATCGGAACGATCCGTACGAGACCACGGAGCTGCACGTCGAGCGGCTCCTGGGCCGGGCGCTCAACTCCTTCGACCTTCCCGACGCCCTGGTCGAACGGCTGCGTTCGGCGCTGGCGCACGCGAGTGCGCTGCACTCCTCGCACCACAGCGCGGCCCTGCACCGCGCGACGTACCGGCACACGTACCTGCTGGCGGACGGCGGTTCGCTGACGCTGTGGGAGCTGGTGCACCACACCGGCGAGGACGTCCGGGACCACCACGAGCTGTACGCGGACGAGGAGGAGGTGCGGCTGGCGGCGGCGCGCCTGTCGGACGCGTTCGGCCTCCCCGGCACGGTGGGGCGGGCCGATCCGCTCGACGACGACCTGGACGCGGACCTGGAGTTGCTGAGCGCACTGCTGGTGCACCCCCCGGCGCCCGCACCGCGTCAGTACGTGCCGGAGAACTCCGCGGACCACGCGCGCCGGGTGCTGCGCCGCGCGGAGAACGCCGACCGGCCCGGTGAGGAGGTCGCCGCGCGGCTGCGCGGGGCGTTCGCCCACCACATCCAGCAGGTGTTCGGCCGCCGGTGCGGGGTGGCGGGCGGCGGGGAGGCGGGGTTCTCGCTGTACGAGCACGCGTTCCTGCTGCTGGACGGGACGGAGATGAGCGTCTGGGAGGTCGAGCACACGGCCACGCCGGACGGCCGCCACATGTGCGAGGTGTACGAGGACGAGTGCGCGGCGCGGGCGGCGATGGAGGTCCGCGCGGCACGGGCCTGGTGAAGCCACCGGCCCCGGACCCGGACTCGGACCCGGCGCTCGTCCGAGGAATCTGAGGAGCCCGCGTGGATGCCGTGCGAGGGCGGCGCGGCTCGGCGCGGCTCGGCAGGAGCGGTACGAGCCCGGCGCGGACCCCGAGGGGCGGTGTGCGCGACCCATCGGGACCGGTGCGGCGCCGTACGCGGCGGGGACCAGGACCGTCTACCCGAAGACGCGGGACGCGGACTCGGAGGCGAGAGGCCGGAAGCGGGCGGCCCCGACGTCGGAGGCCCGGTGGCCCGGTGAACCTGAGGTCCGGTGGCCGAGCCGGAAGCCGCAACCGCGTGCCCGGTGATCAGACGACAGGCGAAGACGCACCCACGGGCGCGGACCCGAAGGCGCGCCCACGAGCGCGGACCGGTGAGCGCCCACGGGAGAACGAGGGCCGGCGAGAATGTCCACGGGCGCATGCCGGCAGACCCAGGACCGGCGAGGCATCCACGGGCGCATGCCGACCGGCACAGGCCAACAGGCGCAGGCCGACGGGCACAGGGCCGACCGACGAGCGCGGGGCCGACGAACACAGGGCCGACGAGCCCGGGGCCGGTGGGTGTGCACGGACCGCAGCCCCCCGCCGGGGGGGAGGCGGGAGGCTGCGGGGTCGGCGGTCGCCCCGTGCGGGGGCGAGGGGGCCGTGAGGTTACGCCGCCGCGTCGAAGCCCGTGTCCCGGGCCATGCGCTTCAGCTCCAGCAGGGCGTGCTTCTCGATCTGGCGGATCCGCTCACGGGTCAGGCCGTGCTCCTTGCCGACCTCCGTGAGGGTCCGCTCGCGGCCGTCCTCGATGCCGTAGCGCATGCGGATGATGGACGCGGTGCGGTGGTCGAGGCGGTCGATCAGGTCGTCCAGTTCCTCGCTGCGCAGCAGCGTGAGCACCGACTGCTCGGGCGACACCGCCGAGGTGTCCTCCAGCAGGTCGCCGAACTGGGTCTCCCCGGCGTCGTCCACCGGCATGTTCAGCGACACCGGGTCACGGGCCCAGTCCAGTACGTCGGAGACCCGCTCCGGGGTGGAGCCGAGCTCCGCCGCGATCTCGGCGGCCTCCGGGTCGCGGCCGTGCTCGCGCTGCACACGACGGACGCGCCCCAGCTCCTCCACCAGGTGGACGGGGAGCCGGATCGTCCGCGACTGGTCCGCGATGGACCGCGTGATGGCCTGGCGGATCCACCACGTCGCATACGTCGAGAACTTGAAGCCCTTGGTGTAGTCGAACTTCTCCACCGCGCGCACCAGGCCGGCGTTGCCCTCCTGGATCAGGTCCAGCAGGGGCAGGCCGCTGCGCGGGTAGCGCCGGGCCACGGCGACCACCAGACGCAGGTTGGAGCGGATGAAGACCTCCTTCGCCCGTTCGCCCTCGGCGGCCAGACGCTCCAGTTCCTCACGGGTCGCACCGCCGGCCTCGGTCTCCACCTCGCCGTCCAGGATCTGCTGGGCGTACACGCCCGCTTCGATGATCTGGGACAGCTCGACCTCCTTGGCGGCGTCGAGCAGCGGCGTGCGCGCGATTTCGTCGAGGTACATGCCGACCAGGTCGCGATCGGCGATCTCCCCGCCTGCGGCGCGAACGCTGTTGGCCCGATCGGCCCCGGTGGTGGCGGTCTCCGGACGGGCGACGGCACGGGTTGCCATGCGAGCTCCCTTACTGGACTGAGTAGGTCGCGACACCCTCGCGGGTGCCCTGCATCCGAAGGAAACAACGACTGGAATCGGGACAGAATTCCCATGCCGCCCATCGATTTTGCCGATCATGCAGTACCCTGTCCCGCCCGACGGCCGGGCGGCGGGCGATCGACCGAGAGGAAGCGCAGGTCGGGCCAGGAGTGGCGGCCGGTCTTCCGATCCCCGTGGAGCCGTGCGGCCCTCACGCCCAGGAGACGGTCGTCACACACGGCGCCCCACTCTCACCCGAATGGCGCCGCGCGTCCCCACGAGCGGGAAGACGGCTTCCACCGCCTCCCGGTTGCCAGGGCAACGAGGCGGGCGCCCGGGATGTTCCGGCCGGGCCCCCGCCTCGAGCCGCAGCCGGGCCCGAGGCGGGGAGCCACGCGGCCCGGAGGCGGGAGCCCTACGGCCTGGGACCGGGAGTCATACGCTCCGGGGCTCGGAACCGGAAGCCATACGGCCCAAAACTCGGAACCGGCAGCCACATGGCCCGGGGCCGGGAGTCATACGGTCCGGGACCCGCAAGCCCGGGACCTGCAGTTCGGGCCCCGCAGCCCGCGGCCCGGGCGCAGGGCGGGAACCGGAGGTCGGGTCCGGGATCCGCCGCGACCCGGAACCGAGACCTGCGGCCCAGGCCCGGCGGCCGACACCACGGCTCGCCGCGCCCCCGGGGCCGGGCCCCGGGCAGGGGCCGCTCCGCCTCCCGGACCAGGACCGCAGCCCGTTCCGCCGGGTGTGGCGCCCGCCTAGGGTCCGGCTCATGCAGGAGACCACCGGCGACACCGCCCGCACCACGAACAGCACCCGGACCGAGAGCATCACCCGGCCCAAGAGCGCCAACCAACCCCCGGACACCATCCGCACCGCTCACGCCGCTCACGCCGCTCACACCACCGCGGCCCCCGACACCGCCGACACCACCGACACTCCCGAAACCCTCGACACTCCCGAAACCCTCGACACCACCGGTGTCCTCGACGAGGCGCTGGAGCGGCTGCACGCCTGCGGTCCCGAGCGGCGGGGATGGCTCAGCAACCACGCCCCGATGGCGGTCGAGGCGCTCGTGCGGCACGGCCAGGCGCCGCGCGTGCACCGCTGGCTCGACGCGTACCGGAGCAGGCTGGAGGACATGCCGGCCCCCCGTGCGCGCGTGACGCGGGACGGCTGGCGCGAGGCGCTGGGCGATCCGACCAGGATCGCGGACTGGACCGGGTACTTCGCGCGGGAGACCGCCGAGCGGCCCTGGCGCGAGGTCCTCGCCGAGTGGTGGCCGCGCCTGCTGCCCGGCATCGCGGGCGGGGCCACGCATCCGGTGATCCGCGTCGGTCACGCCGTGCGGGCCCTGCTCGCCGGCGGCGAGACCGCTCCGCGCGTCGCCGAACTGGCGCACGCCCTCGGTTACTGGGCCGCCCGCCACCAGCCCCTGCCGCGGCTCGCCGTCCTGGACGCGGTGCCCACCGCGGCCGCCGCCCTGGAGGCCGTACCGCCCGTCCCGGACCCGTCCGGGGGCATCCGGCACCGGTTGGCGCAGCTGACGGCCCTCCCCGGGTGGGGCGCCGCGCCCGGCCCGGACGCGGCGCGCGAACGCCTCGTCGAACTCGTCGCCGCCGCCACCCACCGGTACGGCACCCACGCGCACGGGGAACCGGTCATGCTGGTCCACGCCGCGACCGCGCCCAACGCCGTACTGCGCACCCTGCCGGCCCTGCCGCGGGAGCTGTGGGCGCCCAGCGTCGGCGCGGCGTGGGCGGCGAGCGCGGCGGTCACGGCCGCCTACCCGGCGACGGCGCCCGCTCCGTGCGGGAGGGCGGCCACCACGACGGCGGAGGAGGTGTTCGAGCGGGCCGCCGCCCACGGCGACGAGCACGCCGTCAAGTTCGCCGACACCGCGCTCGACGTGGGCGGCCCGCTCGACGTGGGCGACCCGCTCGACGTGGGCGACCCGGCCGCGCTGGCCGCCGCCGTGCGGTCACTCGAACTGATCGCGCCGCGGTTCGCCTGAAGGCCCGCCTGAAGGTTCGGCTGAAGGCCCGCCTGAAGAGGTCCGGCCGCATCGTGCCGCGGTCCACCCGAGGGCTCAGCCGAACTGCACGGACCGCTTGGCCAGCCCCATCCAGAACCCGTCGATGACACTGCGGCCCGTGTCCAGTTCGCCGGCCGCGTCCGCGGCGCCGAGGGTCACGAACAGCGGGGCGAAGTGCTCGGTGCGCGGGTGGGCGAGCCGTCCGGCGGGGGACTTGTGCAGGAAGTCCAGCAGGGCGTCCACGTCCCGCCCGGCCAGGGCGCGGCGGCCCCAGTCGTCGAACTCGGCCGACCAGGCGGGGATGCCGCCCTGCCGCAGCGCGGCGAGGTTGTGGGTGAAGAAGCCGCTGCCGACGATCAGCACGCCCTCGTCGCGCAACGGCGCCAGCCTGCGGCCCAGTTCCATCAGCCGGACCGGGTCGAGGGTGGGGAGGGACACCTGGAGGACGGGGACGTCGGCGTCCGGGAACATCTCGACGAGCGGGACGTACGCGCCGTGATCGAGGCCCCGGTCGGGGATGTCCTGTACGGGTGTGCCGGGGGCGCGCAGCAGCTTGCGGACCGCCTCCGCGAGCGCCGGGGCGCCGGGAGCCGGGTAGCGGACCCGGTAGTAGTGCTCGGGGAAGCCCCAGAAGTCGTACACGAGCGGCACGGTCTCGACGGCGCCGAGGGCGAGCGGGGCCTCCTCCCAGTGGGCGGAGACGACAAGGATCGCGGTCGGCCGGGGCAGGTCGGCGGCCCACGCGGCGAGCTGGCCGGGCCAGACGGGGTCGTCGGCGAGGGGCGGGGCGCCGTGGGAGAGGTAGAGGGCGGGCATCCGCTCGGCGGTGTCGGTCATGGCGGGTCCCCTTTCGCGTCGCGGGAGCCTTGTGCTTGAAGTTTCAAGCTCGTATGGCTCTACCGTAACGCCGAATGATTGAATGTTCAATAAGAAGTAGGGTGGAAGACATGAGCACCGCATCCACCCACGGGGACGGAGCGTCCGGGAGGGCGCCGGGATCTCCGGAGGAACCGCGCTGGCTGGACGACCGCGAGCAGCGCGTCTGGCGGTCGTACCTCCACGCCTCCATGCTTCTGGAGGACCACCTCGACCGGCAGCTCCAGCGCGACGCGGGGATGCCGCACCTCTACTACGGGCTGCTCGTCCAACTCTCCCAGGCACCCCGCCGCCGACTGCGGATGACGGAACTGGCGAAGGACGCGAAGATCACCCGCTCCCGGCTCTCCCACGCCGTCGCGCGCCTGGAGAAGAACGGCTGGGTCCGCCGCGAGGACTGCCCCACCGACAAGCGCGGCCAGATCGCGTACCTCACGGACGAGGGCCTCGAAGTGCTGCGCCGCAGCGCTCCGGGCCACGTCGAGGCCGTGCGGCAGGCGGTGTTCGACCGGCTCACCCCCGAGCAGGTCGACCAACTCGGCGCGATCATGCGCGTGGTGGCCGACGCCCTGGAGCCGTCAGGCCCTCGCGCGGACCTGCCCTGGCTCCGCTGACGCCGCTGAACCGGGGGAGGAACCACGCCCGCCGCCCGAGTGGGGTGGGGTCGGGATCGAGGGAGCCGGAGTCGGGATCGAGGGAGCCGGAGTCGGGATCGGGATCCGGCCCGGTCCGGATTCAGTTGACCTGAATCCAGCCGGTCCGGACCCGACCGGCCTGGGTTCAACCGGTCCGGACCCGGCCGGCCTCTCGCCGAAGCCGGCTCGTGCCCGCTGCGGAACCGCCGAACGGAGTACACGTCACCGAACGGCGGTACCCGCGACGATCACCGCGGTCACGGCCGCTCCTCCCGATCACGCCGGACGAGGCCACGGCCGACCGGAAGAACCGAAAGAAAAGCCCGCTCACCAGCGACTTCACTCCGAACGTGAAGAGCACTCCCGCTCGCTCCGCCCCTCGGCACGACATGTGTCACACCTTCATCACGTTCCCACGATCGGGTCACCCGGCGAGCGCCCTCAGACCGTTCGGAACACGCTGTGGGCATGGAGCAGCCGACCAGCCGGAGACGGCGAATACGCAGGACGGCCGCGATCGGAACCGTCACGGCGCTCGCCGCGGCCGCCCTCGCCACGGCGAGCGTCACACTCCACGGTCCCGTCCCCGCCGTCCCCGGGACGGGGGTGCCCGACCCCGGCGCGCGGATGCTCGCCGAGACCGTCGACGCCGGAGGGCTCGCCGCCTGCCGCATCCGCGCGGAGTCCGGGGTGCAGATGTCCGAGGGCATCCCCACCCCGCCCGGCTACGTCCGCTCCACCGGCGTGGTCCGCGCCCTCAACCTGATGATCGACTTCCCGGACGCGCCCGGCGAGGGCCCGGCGATGCGCCGCTTCGCGGAGTTCTTCCCGCAGACCGCCGACTGGTTCCGCGTCAGTTCGTACGGACGGCTGCGGTACGTCCCGTACGCGCCCGTGCCGACCTGGCTGCGGATGCCGCTGCCGTTCCCCGAGTACGGCGTCGACCGCGGCGCGCCCTACGAACCGGGCTACCGGAAACTGGTCGAGCACATCGTCGAGGCGGCCGACGAACACGTCGACTTCAGCACGTACGACCTGGTCAACGTCCTGGTCACACCGAACGCGGGCCCCTCGGCACTGGAGACGGTCCTGTCCGTCACCTTCTCCGGCAACACCGAGGCGCCCGGCGCGGACGGGGTGACGCTGTCCAACACGTCGTTCGTCTACAGCCGCCAGGACGACGGCTCCGGGTCCTTCCACCGGACCGGTTACCGCGTGCTGCCGCACGAGAACGGCCACGTCTTCGGCCTGCCCGACCTGTACACCGCCGAGGGCGGGGCCGCGGTCGGACACTGGGACATCATGTCCGAGGACTGGGGCGCCAACAACGACCTGCTGGGCTGGCACAAGTGGAAACTGGGCTGGCTCGACGACCACCAGGTGCGCTGCGCGTCCGAGCGCGGAACCCGCGAGTACACGCTGACGCCGCTGGCCCGGTCGGGCGGCGTGAAACTGGCGGTCGTCCCGCTGAGCGACCTGGACGGGTACGCGCTGGAGGTCCGCACCCGGGAGGGCAACGACGAGGCGGTGTGCGATCCGGGCGTGCTGATCTACCGGGTACGGACCGACGTGGACACCGGCCAGGGTCCGGTGATCGTCGAGGACGGCGAACGCGACAGCGGCGGCTGCACCCGCCGGCCGAACGTCCACGCCGAACTGTCCGACGCGCCGTACGGCCCCGGCGAGACGTTCCGCGACGAGGCGGCCGGGGTGGCGGTGACGATCCTGTCCCGCGAGCGGAACGGAACCTACCGAATACGCCTCACACGCCGCTGAACCGGGCGGACCGACGACAGACACCGAATCCCACCAGCGGCAGACACGGACCCCGAAGGCCAAGCACCCTCCCCCCTTCCCGCCTTTTTGTGTTCCACCCCTTTAACACATCTGCCGCTGCCCAGCACCC
>NZ_CP095474.1:2534026-2562979 GCF_023614315.1 Streptomyces sudanensis
ATAATAGACGTCAGACTCTAGATCCCACCCCCACCTCACCGCCACCACCCGGCTCCGATCCGCTACCCTGTCTGGGGCCACCCCGCCTCCGTAGCTCAGGGGATAGAGCACCGCTCTCCTAAAGCGGGTGTCGCAGGTTCGAATCCTGCCGGGGGCACAGGCAGAAGGGCCAGCTCAGGAGGGTTTTCCTCCCAGGCTGGCCCTTCGTCGTGTCCGGGGTCGTGCCACACGCGTGCCACTACGTCCGTGCGGCGCCCTCCCCGGAGGAGTCCGAGGCCGCTCCCCCGCCGTCCCGGATCATGGCTCCGAGCCGGTCGGCGATAGCCCGGTCCCGGTCGCTGGTCATGTGCTGGTAGATCAGCGCGGCGCGCGAGCTGCTGTGGCCCATGCGCGTCATCAGCTCCCGCGTGCTGGCCCCGGCCGTCGACGCCAGCGTGTTGCCCGTGTGCCGCAGGTCGTGGAAGTGCAGCTCGTCCGTGACGCCCGCGGCCTTTCGGGCCTTGACCCAGTCGTCCCGGAAGTTGCTCCGTCGGAGCTGTCCGCCCTGTGGCCCGACGAAGACGTGTCCGTCGCGGCCGGGAGCGGCGAAGTGCTCCAGGTGGTGCGTGACCGCGTCGAGCAGTTCGGCCGGGAAGGAGACGGAGCGCAGCCCGGCCGCGGACTTCGGCGCCTTGTCGAAGAGCCGGCCGTCCTGCAGCTCGGCCTGAGCGCGGCGCACGGTGACGGTCAGCGCCTCCAGGTCGACGTCCCGGCGCCGCAGGGCCGCCAGCTCCCCGAACCGCAGGGTGGTGAAGGCCGCCAGGAGCACGAGGAGCCGGTAGCGCGGCGCGATGGAGTCGGCGACGGCGAAGACCTCCGCCACCGTGAGGACCGGCCGCTCGGGCACGTCGTAGCGGTCCGCGCCCTTGATGCGGCACGGGTTGCGCCGGATCAGCTCGTCGTCGACGGCGGTGTTCATCAGGGCACGCAGCAGTTGGTACGCCTTGACCACCGTCGGCTCACCGACGCCGGCAGCGAGGAGCTTGCCGCGCCAGCCACGCACGCGGGCCGTCGTCACGTCGGCCACGCTCCCGGCTCCGAAGGTGGGCAGGATGTGCAGCCGCATCACCGACTCGTTCCGCTCGCGGCTGCGGTCGGCGAGCTTGCGGTCCCGCAGCCACGCGGTCGCGTACTCCCCAAAGTTCACCGCCCCCGCGTCCGGGTCCGACCACTGCCCGCGGGTGATGTCCGCCTCGATGTGCGTCAGGGCGACTTGGGCATCCGTCTTGGTCGCGTACGTCTTCTCCGCCGGCCGCAGTTGCCCCGTCTCCGGGTCCCGGTAACGGACCTGCCAGCGGCCGGACGCAAGCTGTCGGACCGACCCGAAGTTCCGGCGCCTTCCTTTCTTGTTGGCCATCAGGCGGCCCTCCGCAGCGAGCCGCGCCGGTCGTTGATCGGCCGCACCGTGTTGGCGTCGATGAAGGCGTTCAACGCGCTCTCCGGGATGCGGACATGCCGGCCGACCTTGACGAACACGATGCGCCGCTCCGCGACCAGACGGCGCGGGAAGCGCTCGCTGGTGCCGAGGAGTTCGGCCACCTGGGCCACAGTGAGGTAGCGGTCAGCCATGGGTGGGTTCTCCTTCCGTTCCGGGGGCGGGTTGGCGCGAGGTGGCGAGCCAGGTCTCTGCGTCGGTCAGGCCGGTGCCGGCGAAGCGCCAGTGGGAGAGGACGAGGACGGTGTCCGGGTCGGGGAGCGGGTGGCCGGCTTCGGCCGCGCGTGCGCGGGCCAGGGCTTCGTTGTGGGCGGCGCGTTCCTGGCGGAGGGCGCCGAGGGTGGTGGAGTAGGCGCGGGACTTGGTGGAGAAGTGGCCGCGGAAGCCGAGCATGTGGGCCCACTTGCGCAGGCGCAGGTCTTCGAGTTCGGGTCGGGCGCCGAGGTGCCAGCAGGTGAGGATCATCTGCCGTGCGTGGTCGGTGACGCCGGAGCCGATCAGGTCGATGATCGGGTTGCGGATGGGCCGGTCGAGGGTGCCCGCGGTCTCGGCGCCCTTCGTGGCGTACTTAGCGATGTAGGCGGCCACAGCGCGGCTGGACAGTTCCGAGGTGCCCGCGAAATCGGCGGAGCGGATGGGGCGGATGTCGAGCTGGTCACCGAAGCGGAAGGCGTACGCGCGGCCGTCGAGGACGGGGCCAGGTGCCTCGGCGAGCCGGGCCGCCGAGCGGATCGCGTCGGTGAGGAGTTCGGTCGTGGCCCAGGCCGGCGGGGCGTCCTCGGCGCCGTCGGGGCCGTCGAGGCGGATGACGGCGTGGAAGTGGACGGCGCCGCGCCGCTGGTACTCGGCGACCTTGGCGTAGGAGACCTTGAGGTGGTGGCGCAGCGCCGAGCGGCTGAGGCCCGCGCGGGAGGCGAGCTGTTGGCGCAGGTAGGTGGCGAAGCGGCCCCACAGCGCCCCGGCGTGTGCGTTCCACAGGACGGCCGCGCGGTAGTCGTACCGGTCGGGGTCCAGGGGCGCGCCAAGGGCAGGGTCATCCTCGGCGTGGAGGTGCCCGCAGCGGCACCGGCCGCCGCCGGGGCGGTTGTGGACGGGGCCGAAGGACGGGGCGGTGAAGGTGGCGAAGACGCGCGGGTGGTGGGCGACGGCCGGGCCGATGCCCTTGCCGCCGCTCAACCCGGCGGTGACCAGGTGGAAGGTGTCCCTGCGGTACACCTCGGCGCAGGAGGCGCACCGGGTGGCACGGCGGTTGTTGCAGCGGATGAGGAGCTGTCCGGCCGGAAGGTCGCGGTCGGCGATCTCCCGGACGATCTCCCCGGTGGCGGCGTGGACGTCGAGGCGGTACCCCTCCATGCGGACGGGCCGCTCGCAGCCGCCGAGGCGCTGGATCTGGTGGGCGTAGGCGCTGAGGTCGCCGTGCCGGGCGAGGGCCGCCAGTCGGCGGATGGCTCCGGCCGGAGCCGCGGGGCGCATGTGCGGGTTCCTCCTTGGGAGAGCGGGAGCGGGACGAACGCCCACCATGTCGAGGGGGCTAGACAGAGTGGGCGGATTGAGCGAGTGGAGCGGATGAGGTCAGCGGTCCTTGAGGACGGAGCGCACGACGACGGCGCACACGGCCACGGACACGGCCGTGACGGCCACGGCGAGGAGCATGGAGACCAGGACGGCGCCGACGACCAGGACCACGGCGGTACCGGCGCCGACGAGGGCGAGCACACCACCGGAGGTGAGCTGGACGGCCGGGCGGGACGGTGCCGGCGTCGCGGGGACGGACGGAGGAACCGGGGCGGCCGGGGTGACTGGGGTGACGGAGTTCGACTCGACGACGGCGGACGGGAGGATCAGGCCGGTCGGCTGCGGCATGGTCGGGAGCTTCGGTCGGAACATGAGCGGGTCTCCGTTCGAGGGTTACTTGATGGCGGAGTCGATGACGGGGGCGAGCAGGCTGTCGGCGAGGACGTAGCCGCCGAGGAGCAGCACGGCGACGAGCCACCAGGGCGGGCGGACGAGCTTGACACCCAGCGCGCCGACGACGAGCAGGGCGAACCAGAGGGGAACGTCCATGGCGGTCATCTCCCGTCAGGCCGGGCAGCGGTGGGTGCGGGCGGCCAGCTCGGCGGCGGCGCGGCTGTCGTACTCGGCGGAGAAGTCGCAGCGCGGGGCGGTGCAGGCGGCCACGTGGCGGTTGCGACCGCGGACGAGGTACGAGGCGACGTTGACAGGGCCGATGCGGCGGACGTTGCGGAAACGCGGGCTCATGGTGGTGTTCCTCTCTCAGAGGTGGGCGGCGACGGATGCGGTCATGGACGGGGGCAGGCCGAGCCGGGCGCGTACGGCGTCGGGGTCGGCGGGGCGGCCGGTGGCCGAGCGGTGTTCCTCGGCGAGGGCCCGGACGCGGTCGACGAGGGCGGGCGGCAGCGCGGCGGGAACGGGCGGCGGGGCCGGAACGGCGACCAGTTCGGCCGCGGTGGGCTTGGGTGCGGAAGCGGGTTCGGCCGAGATGGGTTCGGTCGAGGTGGGTTCGATCGAGGTGGGTTCGGGTTCGGTGGGCTTGAGTTCGGTGGACGGCGCCGGTAGGGCGTCCCGGTCGGGTGCGTCGACGGTGACCGGGGCGGATCCTGTGTCCGTCGCCGTCACTGTCGTCGAGGGGACGGGAGCCGGCGGCGCTTCCGGGCCGTGGGGCGTGTGGGCCAGCAGGGTTCCGCCGAAGAAGGCGACGGCAGGCCAGCCCGCGACGACGACGCGCAGCCATGCGGGGACGTGGTCCAGGTCGAGGAGCCCGGCGGTGGCGACGTTGGCGCCGAGGGACGCGGCCAGGGCCACGAGGAACCACAGCCGCGGCCCCCGGGCCGCCCGCCCCGCCTGCTGCGACTGGCGCATCCGACGCCAGGCAGCGACCAGCAGCAGGTCGACGCTCACGGGGTAGGCCCACGCCTTCCAACCGCTCTGCCCGGCCGCCGCCGCGAGGTCGTGCAGGTGCGAGAAGGACAGGGCACCCGCGATGGCGGCTTGGACGATCACGGCGTCCACACGGGCCAGGTGGGCACGCATCGGCTCAGGTTCCTTCCGGTTTTCGCCATGGGAGGGGTAGGGACGTGGCGCGAGGCGGTCGCGCCGGCCGTGAGGGGAGGCGCGCGGCTACTCGGTCACCGGGCGCGCGATGGGCACTGCGGGAGAGGAGGAGGAACCGACGTACCCGGCGGACTCGACGGCGACGACGGGCCGGAAGGGATCGAGCCGGGGCAGCTCCGGCACCAGGGCGGAGGTGTCGCGGCAGACGGCCGCCGCGTCGTCGAGGGAGAGATGGGGCGAGCGGACGCGGGACCAGCCGCCGGAGGAGTCGCCGACGACGGCGACGCCGGGCCGTTCGGCAGGGATGGAGGTGGCGGCCAGCACCGCTTCCGGTGCGATGTCGCCGAGTGCCATGGTCGCGGAGGTCTCGTCGTTGACGCGGTGGCAGACCCGGCCGGTGAGTTGGGCGCGCAGCATGGTGGCGCCCTTGCCGAGTTCGGAGCCGAAGCGCTGTCCGCACACCTCCAGGTAGATGCCGGCCGCACGGCCGAGTTGGGCGAGGCGGATGAGCTTGGTGACCATGGCGTCGCGCCGCTTCTCGTCGTCCTTGTTCGCGGCGAGGAAGAGTTCCGCGACCTCGTCGACGACGAGCACGACCGGCACCGGCCGTACCGCTTCCGGCAGCCCCCACACGTCCGAGGTGAGTACGGCGTCCGGGCCGGCCCCGCTCGAAAGGCCGATCAGCCGGAACCGCGCCTCCATCTCCTCCAGCAGGGCGTCGAGGAGTCCGTCCGCCCGGTCCGGAGTGTCGGCGAGCGCCGACAGTCGGGACGCGAACGGAGCCAGCTCGACGCCCCACTTGCAGTCGATGCCGACGAGGACGACCGGTTGCCGCGCCAGCCCGCACAGCAGGTTGCGCAGGTAGACGGACTTGCCGGACTGCGTGGCGCCGAGGATCAGTTCGTGCGGCACGGTGCGGAAGTCCCGTACGTGCCATTCACCGTCCTCCCGCAGCGCCAGCGGCAGGCGGAGCGGGCCGGCCGCCAGCCGACGCCGGGGAGGCCGTACCTCGGCGAGCACGTCCCAGCCGACGAGCCGCAGTTCGAGCCAGCCCGGTTTGGTGGGGCGGACGTGTACGGCGTGGGCGCCCCAGGCGTGCCGCAGCCGGTCGGCCGAGGCGGTGAAGTCCTCGGGCGCCTGCCCGGCTGCCATGCGCAGCCGCATCACGAGGCCGGACCCGGTTGGCCGCGGCAGCGACCGGCGGGGCGGTACGGGAGCCGCCTCCCGTCCCACCATCCGGGCCGTGGCCCGGCGGACGGCCGAAGCCGGGACCGTCAGTCCGCAGGCGTCCATCGTCGCCCGGTACGAGGCGAGCACCCGCAGCGCGACCAGCGGATACCCGACCAGCCACCAGAACAGGACCGGCGACCGGCGGCGCACCGCCAGCAGCGCGACCAGGACCAGCAGGACCGGCAGCAACACCCGGACGGTGTCGGCCATGGCCATCAGCCCTGCACCGCGGCCGGGGCGTTGACCATGACCGCATCGGCCCGGAAGGCGATGCCGTGCCGGCTGCGCCCGCCGAACTCGCTTTCCCAGGGCCGGGCCACCAGACCGGACAGGACGACCGGCGCACCCATGACCAGGCCCTCGCCGATGCCCTGTTCGGGGACGGTGACCTTGATCATGTCCGAGCCGCCGTCCGCGATGAACACCAGCTCCAGCACCATCAGCCGCTGGCCGGTCACCGCATCCACGGCGACCTCACCGGTCTGCCGGTCCTTCACCTTCACCTCGGGCAGCTTGGTCACGAGGAGCGTCGCGGCCGAGGTGTCCACGGGGATGACACGCATTCTCTGAACCTCACAGGGTCGGCGGTGTCCGTTCTACGGCACCGCACCGAACTGGATACCCCCCTAGACAACAGAGGGGTGACCCGCCCTATCTGTCTAGGGGGGTTGACGGTTACCGTAACGCGACACCCCATCAACTGTCTAGGGGGGTGTACGGACGTGTCTCGGCGGGCGCGCAAGCGCGTTACGAGAACACCGCTACACGAGCACCCAGTGAAGGACCGTCGCGTCGTCGTGCGCCTTGCCGCGTGGCCAGCGTCGACCGTCGGGGTCGCCGTCCTCCACTTCCCGCACCCGGCGGATCAGCCCATCCGGACCGGAGGAACCGAGGATGCCCAGCACCTCCCGCCAGTCCGCGAGGCCGAATTCGTCGACGAGGCGCGTCGCCCCGTCGCTCAGCAGCGTCACGGACGCCAACGAGTCCAGCAGCACCGTCCCCGTAAAGGCGTGGTCGGCCGCCCGCGGGTCGGGGCCAGCGATCCAGAAGCCGCCCGGCCGGTTGCGGAGCCCCGTCAGGGCGTCGCGGTACTCGGCCAGGGCGGCGGCGTGTTCGGGTGATCCGGTGGGCAGGGCGTCGACCGGTGCGCGAAGCCGTTCGCCGACCTCGTCCAGGCGCCGATCCGTGACGGCGGTCGCCTTCCCCTCCCCGTCGGCGAGGAGGAGGGTCGAGTCACCCAGGACGAGGTATTCCAGGTTCTCCGCACCGACCCGGACCGCGACGACCGTACTGGTCGGACTGGCCCGGTAGGTCAGGTCACACGTGTCCCCGTGCAGAGACCGGACGCCGCGGATCGCGTCGGCGAGACAGTCGGCCAGAGGCCGGGCGGGATGCGCCGTGATGCCGCCCAGCAGCAACCCGCCCAGCGTCGAGGAGAACCACGCGATGCCGTGTACGCATCCGGTCTCCGCCCCGGCCACGCCGGCGCCGTCGAGGAGGACGGCCGCGCCGGGAGCGACGGCCGCGAAGTCCTCGTTCTCCTGCCCGGGTTCGGCAGGCAGGGAGGCGAGGGCGAGGTTCACGCCGCCGTCTCCTCGTCGTGCAGGTAGAGGGGGCAAAGCAGTTCGACGGACCGCGGTTCGTCGGTGTCGGGGTCGTACTCGACACCGACCAGCGTGGAGAAGTTGCGCTCCCCCACCTGCCCCCACAAGGTGCTCAGGTCCGAGGTGAGCAGATGGACGACACCAAGGGAGCCCGCCGTATGGATTCCGGCGATAGCGAGCACCGAGCCGTTGCCGTCCGGGCGAGGCAGGCGACCGAGGTACCCGACATCGTGCGGGCGACGCGGCTCCAAGTCCGCCCCGGCGTTGTACTTCGCACCGGTGCGCCGGTCCACCAGCGCCCACGGTTCGCCCTCCGGGTGCTCCCAGCCGAGGACCGGATCTTGGGCGTACAGGTCCCGCATGGCCGGGGACATGGCCGGTCCGCAGACGACGACCAGGCCGTTGCGGTTGAGGTCGACCTCACCGCTCACGAGCACATGGCCGGAGCTGACGTCGAGCCCGTACGACTTCGCCAGCTCCTCCAGCCGCTTCCCGGAGTTCATGTCGGCCATGGCGACGACCGGGCGCTTCTTCACGTCGTCCCACCTCAGCGGGGTCACGACCGTGACGGAGCCCGTACCGAGGAAGGCCCCCTCAGGCGCCGGCCCGGTGTGCCGGATCTGATGGATCCGCCCGCGGCTGAGACCAGCCTTCTCGGCGATCTGCGCGTAGGACAGCCCCTGTGCATGGAGGTCCTGGACCACGCGGCGGCGGAGCCGGGCGAGTTCGGTCACCTCCTGCTGCGCGGCGGCCAACCTCGTCGTGACCTCACGCAGGAGCAGGTACGGATCATCGATCGCCATGATCCGCTGCAACTCGTCCGACATGATCACACCTCCTGGAAGTAACCAGGAGTCTAGGGCTCTAGACGGAATGGGCGACAGGCGCCGTCCCGTACGCACACCGACCACGAAGAACCGGGACCGCCGCCGAGGTACACCCCGCGGAGTCACCCGGCACCGCCTATGGGGCGACCACCGACCGTCGACGAGCAGAGCACGCTCACGCATCCCCCAGCGCCAGGTCGGCCCACACGGAACGCCCGTCGGCCCAGTCCCTCACACCCCACCTCTTGGCGCAGGACGCGATCAGCAGCAGTCCACGCCCGCCTTCCTCCTCCTGGTCCGCCCCGTCCCGCAGCTCTGGGACGCGCTTGCTTCCCTGATCGACCACCTCGATGCGCACGTGGTCGTCATCGAAGCCGACGATCACGAAGAACCGGCCGCCAGCCGAACCGCTCAGCGTGTGGCGCACGGCGTTGGCCGCCAACTCGCTGACGATCAGGACAGCGTCGTCGACCGGCCCCCTCCCGGTGACCAGAGTGGCCACGAAGTGACGGGCATGGGCCACTTGCTCGGCCAGGCCGGGGAAGGCGCGGAACCACTTGGCAGGCATGACGAACTCCCTCTCTGCGTCTAGGGGTCTAGACAGTGCAGCGGCAGAGTATTCCCATGCGCGAGAGGAACGCCAGGCATTCTCGGGAATTATTCCTCTAAGGGGTGAGGGTGTCTCCCATGCCGCGGAACTCCTTCATCACGCGCAACAGCAGGTCCCGCACCTCGTCACCGAAGACGGCAGCCCGCTCGAAGCGGCTGAACGTCTCGTCATACGTGGCCAGTTCGACGGAGTCGGTCGACACCCGCTCGTCGGCGAACGCCTCGACTACGACCGCCCGCCGGTCGCACAGGGTGAAGCCGTGGCGGGGCAGAACCGGCACCGGCCGGCGCCAGGGAATGACCCCGAGCCGTACGGTGCTCAGACTCTCGACGGCCAGCAGCCGGTCGAACTGGGCGAGCATCAGCGCCGGAGTCCCCGGCCAGGTCCTCAACACCGCTTCCGTCAGCACGAACACCGACTCCCGCCCCGGTTCGTACAACACGCTCTGCCGCTCCACCCGAGCAGCGACCGCCCGCCCGACGCCTTCCGGGGTCGCGTTCGGCGCACTCGCGAAGACGTGCCGGGCGTACTCCGCACTCTGAAGCAGGGCCGGCAGGACGACGCACTGAAACGACCGCACCAGCCGAGCCGACCGCACCGCCTCATCAAGGACGGCCCCAGCCGGAACGTCTTCACCGGATGCCGGCGGATCGGAGTCTGCGGCGGTCTCCACGGCGACCAGGAGGTCACGCACCTCACGCGCGGTCGACTCGTCGAGGCCAAGGGCACGCGAGAGCCGGTCGAGCACATCAGCACTCGGAACCATGCGCCCCGTCTCCACCTTGGACACGGTCGGCTGTCCAACGCCGGCCCGCTGAGCCAGCGCGGCACCCGTCAGACCAGCCCCCGCACGCAACCCCCGAAGACGCATCCCCAGCGCCCTCATCCGCTCCTGCCGCTCACTCCCCATACCCAGGGTTCTACACCACGAGGCAGCGGGAGCCGGATGCACGAGCCCGAGAGAACATCAGGAGGCCCGAGCGTGATTCAAACTTTCTCTACGGGTTCAAGGCGGCTCGCTCCGCTCACCGCGCGCGGCCCGGCCCCCGGCCGGGCCTGCGCTCCTGTCTCCGCCCCGCTCCAGCCCGGCCGGCGTCCGTACCGCGCGCACAGCAATCAGCCGCTTGCCGTCAGAGACGGGGTACCTCGTGGCTGGGGCGGTCGGCTCCACGGCTTTAGGCAGCCACTTTGGCGCGAGCCTCGCAGATCATGGCCCCAACATCGTGCTTTACCGGGCAGGTCCACTACCTGCCCGACGCGCCGCAAGCTTACGGGGCCATGATCACTCACGCCAAAGCAGCTCCAGCCCAAAGCCGCTCCACCGACCTCGTGGTGTGACGCCGCACGCTTCGCTGGCGCAACCTGCCACACCAATCGATCAAGAGGCTCCCTTTGGCGGCAGAGACCTTGGCGTGCCACTCATCAGCCGATCTTCCTGTACTTGCAGTCCACACGGCACTGGTACGTAGCCCCTCGCCACCAGGCCAGAGGTAAGCTTTGACACCCTCTGCTGTACAGTCGTCCGCGAACCGGTCAGCATGTCAGAACCATGGACTACTCTGCTAGCCATGTCCGATCACACGTTCATTGACCTATTTTCTGGCGCTGGGGGGTTGACTCTCGGCCTTCAGCGCGCTGGCCTGACCCCTATCTACGCTCTCGACGTATGGCCGGACGCAATCGACACCTACCGGCTAAACCTACCGGGCCACAAAGCAGAATGTGGTGACGTAGCAGACCTTACAGCAGAGAAACTCAAAAGCGTAATTCCGCAGCGCCCTAATTGGATAGTAGGCGGACCCCCCTGCCAAGGATACAGCACGGTAGGAAAGCGTAATCGAGACGATCAGCGAAATCGACTCTTTGAACATTTTCTACGCATCGTAGGGCATCTGAAGCCAGACGGATTCGTCATTGAGAACGTACTCGGACTCAAGGATATGAGTTACGAGCAGGAAGTCGCGGACGCCTTTAAGCAGCTTGGATATCAGGTTCGATTCCAGGTGGCCAGCGCAGCTGATCACGGAGTTCCTCAGCTTCGCCGCCGAGTTCTGTTTGTTGGACATCGGGAAGCAGAGTTCAAGGGACTAGATCCGCTCCTACAGGCCGATCAGTACGTCTCTGTTGAGCAAGCAATCGGAGACCTGCCAGCGTTGCAGCCGGGCCAGACGGCAACAACTTACGATCGCAAAGCGGAGTCCCAGTTTCAGAAGTTGATGCGCGGGGGATCTACCACCCTTCAAGGCCACTCCGCCTCGAAGCACCCTCCGCATCTAGTGGAAGCAATCTCACACATTCCTGACGGCGGAAACAGGACTTCGATTCCTGACCACTTGCAACCAAAGTCGGGATTCCATAATTCGTATAGCCGCCTAGCCTCGTGGTTGCCAGCTGTTGCGATCACCCAGAACATGGGAAAGCCGAGCGGGACTCGCTGCATTCACCCTAAGCAGGATCGCGGCCTAACAACACGAGAGGGTGCAAGGCTGCAGTCTTTCCCTGACTCTTTCTGCTTCACAGGTCCTTCGACCAGCCAGCGCCTCCAGGTAGCAAACGCCGTGCCGCCGCTCCTTGCCGAGTCACTCGGTCGCTCTCTGCTTGATCCGGACCACTGGGCGTAGTCGATTGGTTAACATGACGCCATGACTAGTCAGTTCGACAAGCCCCTAGCCGAATTCGAGGACAGTCTTGAGTTGCCGCAGGGGTTTACCAGCCGCAACCCCGACAACGTTGACGGTCATGCCGTTTCAGCCATCGCATGGTTGGCTCATCAACGGCCTGAGCGGCAGAATTTTTGGCCAGCGCTCTGCTTGGCTTTCATCGCCCAAGCAGAGCGCCTACTATGCCATCTGGGCACCGATCAGAAAAAGGATGCATTTACAACAATAGACCGAAAAAAGACATCGGCTGCAAAAGCGGTCGATCAACTAGTTTGGATTACCCCAGACGGCACGGAAGTGCCCGTTCGTCGTTTCTATAACGCTGCAGCAGAAGTCATCATCGCCCGAATGCGGCGAGAGCACCCATCAGCGCCTGGTCACGCAACATCTAAGTGGCTCATGTACGAGCCGCTGATTTCACACATATTCAGCACAACCCCTGGCGGCCGGCTGGCAATTGCCGAATGGATTTGGCAAATGGGTGTCTTGGCTAGGCCAAAAACAGTAAACACCGCCCATAGAACACGCCAGCCTCGTCCATTCTTGGCGATCATCGAGTCACTCGATACCGGCTCCGGCACAACCGGAGGGGCAATGTTTCAAGCTATGGTATACGGATACCTGTACGCCGACTCCCCCACATTGACGGTTGTCTCGCAGAAAGTTAATACGGGATCCCGCAGGGCGGGCGTAATCGGAGACGTAAGCGGTTACCTGGGAGAGCACGTCGTATTGGCCGCCGAGGCTAAAGATAAGCACCTCGGAAAATCCGATGAAGCGGATCTTTATACTTTTATCGAGGAGTCTTCCGCCTTCCCCGACTTGGATGCGGTGGTATTCGCCCGAAGTTTCGACTCGCACATTACCGCAAAATTGGAAGAAAATAAGGTTAGAACCTTCTCGACCGAAGAGATGATTCGCACGGTTCGCCTTTGGGATGTCCCGAAGCAGGAGAACGCCGTTCGCGCGATGCGCTTTTTCCTTGGGCAAATTCAGAAGAATCAGCGCCTCGTATCCCGTGTCGAAGAGTTCCTTCTTGAACTCAATGCCAACAGTCCATCGTCGCCAACTGAGCTTGCATCTGAGACGGACTGACATCGTTAATATGGGGAGATCCTGGACCTCCCGTGACGCGCAATTGGTCTGGTGCACGGTCCTGCGACATCTTGACCTGTCACGGGGCCGTGCACCGGACACGCCCGGGCCATAGGATGCGGACGAGAACCGGCGCCTCGAAAAGATTTTGTTGGCGTAGCCGCTTGTACGATCCGCGGCCCATTCGTGGACTGCGGAAGCATACGGAGGCACTCGCAGACCCCTGACCAGCGGTGATCCGCCAGACGCACGTGCCTCTGGAGCCGTAGGCCGCTTTGCCTGCCGCGGAAGCCTGACCGACGACACCCGACAACGTGGCTGAGGCCGGTGGGGGTGGAGCGAGACACACGCGCGCCTGGTCGGTCGGCGCGCCCGCCGTCGTGGCTGGCTGTCGTGGGCTGAGGTTCGTGCCACAACCGTGCCAGATGCAGCGGTCAGTCACGGTCAACGCCGGTGCCCCGTGGTCGGGCAGCCGCTCGCTGCCTCGGCCGGCGAAGTCGCAGCTCAGCCCGCAGATCACTCAGCCTCTCTCCTAAAGCGGGTGTCGCAGGTTCGAATCCTGCCGGGGGCACCAGCGCGAAGGCCCCGAACCGATCATGGTCCGGGGCCTTTGACATCTGGATCTGACATCAACGGGGGACGGAACGTGTCAGGTGTCACCAAGGGCCAGGCGCTCAAGCATCTGAGAACACTCGCGCAGGCGCGCGCGTTCGGCCAGCACGTCGGTTCCGACCGCCTCATCCAAGCGGCCCTGGACGCGCTCTTGGCCGATGTCGACTCACCATCGCTCCCGCTTCTGGCCGGCCTCGGACGTCGGGAGGAACACGAGGCCCGAGAACTGTTCGACCAAGTCGTGGAAGAACTGGGGATCGGCTTCGAGGCGCCCGCGGACCCGACCGCCGCCAAATGGGCCCTGGCCTACTGGCTGGCCGGTCAGGTCGTGGACGGTTCCCTGGATCCGGCTGTGGGCGCTGACCTGATCTGGGTCGAAGTGGCGTGGGACCTCAATTATCCCGAGGAACTTCAGTCGGTCGTCATGTGTGCCATTCAACTGGCGGACTGGGACGAGAGCTGGGGCATCCCGCTGGAGCAGCTCAAGGAAGAAGCCCTTCGCGCGGCACGCGAACTGGTCGAGCGCCGAGGCCCCGAGACCGTCACCTGACACACCACGGAGCCCCGGAACCAATCACGGTCCGGGGCTCCCACGTTTCGCACCGGCATCGACGACTAGCCGGTCAGCCGAGGCCGGGACGTCTCCTCAGCAGCCGGTCCATGCGGTTCGTGGCCTCGCGCTGCATGTCCTGCACGACGTGCGAGTACCCGTCCATGGTGATGCTGATCCGGGAGTGGTCCGGGATCTCTGTCACGACACGGGCGCGGCCCCGGCCACCGTCAGGAGCGTCGCCGTACCGTGCCGGGCGTCGTGCAGCCGGATCACGCGGAGACCGGCGGACTCGGCGACGCGGGTGAAGGACCGGTAGACGTTCCACGGCTCGACCGGGCGACCGGTACGAGTGGTGAAGACATGGCCCGACTCCTGCCAGGTCCCGCCTTCACCCAAGCCGCCGCCTGCCGTATGTAGTGCCAGCGCAGAGGCGCGTCACGTAGCTTCCGAAGACGCATCCCCAACGCCCTCATCCGCTCCCATCGCTCACTCCCCGTGCCCAGGGTTCTACATCCCGAGACGACGGGAGCCGGATGCACGATCCCCAGCGATCACCAGGAGGCCTGAGCGTGATTCAGACTTTCTCCACGGGTTCGAGGCCCGGCTCCGCTCCGCCGGGCGGGCTTTCCGGTTCCGCTCCGCGCAATGCTCATGCCTTCGGGCCGCTCCGCGCGGGCTGCGCCGACGCCCGCCCACAGGTGGACAGGGCCGAAGGCCATGAGCCGAGCACCGTCCGCACAGTCGCGGCCAGAGCCTGGTGCCTCCGGCGGGGGACCGGCCGGCCCCGGGGTGGTGAGGGCGCCGTTTCCGACCGCGGGTCCGTAGGGGCGTGCGGAAGCTTCCCTCCCGTCCGCCGTCGCCCCAGGCAGAGCCGAGCCGACGGCGGACGGGAAGGAAGCCGGGGCAGTCGTGGGAGAGGTCCCATGGCTCTCCTCTGCTGTGTAACCAAATCACCCTACAACTTTCTTGAGAATTCAGTTAGTTACTCGATAGGTTCCATCCATGGACTTCACGGTGCTTGCGCACGCGGTAGAGGTAGATCACGGCATCAAGCGCGTGTCGATGCGATTCATCAAGAAGTACGCGGCGCCTGAGAGGAAGCGCCTCAGTTCTGAACTCAATGAAGAGATCACCAAGGCCTTGGCCGACCACGGCCTTGTCGCCCTTCCCCGGACGCTTCCGACCTCCGAGGAGGCTTTCATCTTCGTCCTTCAGGCGGACACTGTCCTGGGCGAGGCGGCGGAACTTTCAAAGGTGATCTTCGCCGGGCGGAGGCTCGGCCTGTTTGACGGACTCAACCTTGAGGATCGATTTCCCAAACTTGCCGAGGAGGCCGCGTAGGCGGGCGGCACAGCAGCCAGATACCGCACCCCCTACAACCGCCCCTGCCCGGTAGCGTCCCGCCATGCCCACCCAGCGGCCGGTATGGCCGCTGCTGACCGATCCGCTAGTGTCCTGAGTCGTTAGTTCGTGTGCAGTACGCGGCGAGGGTGCCGAGGATGTCGTCGGCGGTCTTGGTCCACACGAACGGTTTGGGGTTCTTGTTCCACTCGTTGATCCATCGGCGGATGTCGCGTTCGAGTTCGGTGACGCTGCGGTGGGCCGAGCGGCGGAGTTTGCGGCAGGTCAGCTCGGCGAACCAGCGCTCGACGAGGTTGAGCCAGGAGGCGGAGGTGGGGGTGAAGTGCAGGTGGAAGCGGGGGTGTCGCAGCAGCCACTTCTTGACCGCTTCGGTCTTGTGGGTGGCGTAGTTGTCCAGGACCAGGTGCAGGTCCAGGTTCTTGGGTACGGCGGCGTCGATGGTCTTCAGGAAACGGAGGAACTCCTGGTGGCGGTGGCGTCGGTAGTGCTGGGCTATGACCGAGCCGGAGGCGATGTCCAGGGCGGCGAACAGGCTGGTGGTGCCGTGCCGGACGTAGTCGTGCGTCATCCGCGCCGGCGTGGTCGGCGACATGGGCAGCACCGGCTGGGTGCGGTCCAGGGCCTGGATCTGCGACTTCTCGTCCACCGCCAGCACCAGGGCGTTCTCCGGCGGGGACAGGTAGATGCCGACCACGTCGCGGACCTTGGTCACGAACTGCGGGTCGGTGGACAGCTTCCATGTCTGCACGATGTGCGGCTTGAGGCCGAACGCCCGCCAGATCCGCGAGACGGCCGACTGCGACATGCCCGCGGCTTGGGCCATCGACCGCGTCGACCAGTGCGAATCCCCCGAAGGGGGCGCCTGGTCCAGGGTCCGGGCGACCAGGGACTCCACCTGCTCGTCGGTGATCCGGCGCGGGGCACCGGAGCGCGGAGCGTCGACCAGCCCCTCAAGACGGTCGGCAGCGAACCTGGACCGCCACTTGCGCACCGTCTCCCGCGAGATACCGAGCTCTTGCGCGACCTGCGCGTTCGGGCGGCCCTCGGCACACGCCAGCACGATCCTCGCGCGCAGCACCAGGGCCTGCCCCGCGGTCCGCTTGCGCAACCAGCCCCGCAGAACCCTGCGCTCGCGCTCGGACAACTCCAATGACAACGGCTTCGGACCCGGCATCCCCCAACCCTACAACCGCCAACGAACTAACGACTCAGAACACTAGAGCTACGGATCAGAAGGTGCGGCCGTGGTGTGCACACCATGGCCGCACCAGAAGTGCACCAAGTAAAGCGGAGAACAGCGGTCAACAGCGGTTCCGTACAGGGGCGCGATCCCGCATCGAGGACAGCCCTTTCAGCAGGGCACAGCCCCAAAGCGACCGTAGGCGCCAGTGATTCCCAAGCTCATAGCGTCACCCCTTCGAGCCGAGGTAGGTTGCGCCCCATGTCAGCAGCTCCGCCCACATACCCCGAGTGCGCCCAGACCATGAAAGGCGGCGGCCTTGTCCTCAGCGGCCGGGAAGATGATGGCGCGCGAGTCTGCCGCATGCTGCGGCGCTGCCCCGTTCGGCACGTCTGGTAGAAGTGGGCGGACCGTCCGGATGACCCGTTGGAGCTCTGTCCACACCCCCAGCTCTTCCGAGCCTGACATTCACGGCTGACATCAACGAGGGCGCACAGCCGCGTCCGCGAGCGTCCCAGCACGGCGGCCGGACACCCGGCGTGGATATGGCAGAGCGCCCCTGACCTCTTTCCTAAAACGGGTGCCGCGGGTTCGAATCTGCCGGGGGCACAGCCAGAAGGGCCAGCTCAGGAGGGGGTTCCTCCCAGGCTGGTCCTTCGCCACGTTGGGAGTCGTGCCACGCGTGTGCCGTTGCTGCCACGTGGAGGCCACATTCCCCGGGCGGGGACCTTTCTCCCATCGAGCCGGATCATGCTCCCCGGGCTTGTCGGCGGCGGCCGGGTTCACGGCCCGGCCGCTGGTCGTGCACTGGTGAAGCGGTGTGGCGCGCGTGCTGCTGGGGTGCTCTACCGGGCGGCCGCGTGCCGAGTGGCAATCAGGCGTATCTCTTGTACGGCCCCCGCCTGTTCCAGCAGCATCGTCCCGATCTCGTCCCCCTCGCGGTGGACTCGCAGGCGCGGGCCATCGGCGAACACGCGCAGCTCTGGCCATGGATACCGCCACAGCAGTGCGGACCGCTCCCACAGTTGCAAACCCCGACTGGTCACCAGGAGTTGGTACTGCGGTCCTTCATGAGCGGCGGGTGGAACGTGCTCGCTGAACGGGGGGCGAACCGTGTAGGTACCGAGTACCTTCTCTCCCGGTTCCAGGGCCTCGCTCCGAATGCCGCGACGACGGCCGATCCGCGCCCCGGCCCAGCCCGCAAACCCGGCAGTCAGCAAGGCCGAACCTGCCACCACCCACCATGGCAAGGAGGTCTCAGCGCCGGCGGTGACGACCGGCACCACCGCGAGGATCGCGGTCCCGACAGCACCGCCCAGCGTTGACCGCCGAAAGTGCCGTCCCCTTCTGCCTTCACCCATCTCTTCCCCGGTTCGCGCTGGCCGCCCCGGACGCCCGTCGTTCACCCTATGCGCCGAACCGCCTCGCATGAGACACATGTGGTTCCAGCCATCCGACGCAGGACGCATCAGCAGAAACCGACCCGGAAGCGGTTCTCTCCTGGACCGGCCCTTCGGCGGGTTCCGGCTCGGACCATGGTAGGCGGCGCGGTCGGCGACCGCGACGGCACTCACGGTGCTTCAGGTGAGCCGGGCGGTGTTGAACTCGTTGTCCGTGGTCATCGCGCCGCTCCCCCGGTGCCAACACCACGCGACGCAGAATCCATGACGCTGATCGTCTGCGTCTTCAGCCTCAGCCTCAGCCTCGGCGCGAAGCTCTTCCGGCACTCCTCCGCTTCCGCCCCGCGATTCCCGAGTGGAAGCGGCACGCCGGCCTGAACGCCCCGGCCGGTCCGACACTCAGCAACCGGTTGCGTACGGGCCCGGGGCCTCGTCGGTGTCCCTGGTGACTCGTCGGTGTCCCTGGTGAACTGGCCGCCGCGAGTGGAGTTTGCGCTCCGTTCCGGGAAGGACAGGCAGGCAGGCAGGCCACCGTCTTCAGGCGACCCACTCGCCCGAAATGCGCCGGTGCCAGACATCGCGGAAAATGGGAGCCGTAAGGGGTCTCTCCGCGAGATGTCGGCGTGGAAACGGTCCCTGCATCCAGCTTGTCCATTCGTACCCGCCCCCCACGGTCACCATCCGGCACCCCGGGCTTGCGTACCGCCGCCGGGGGTTCGCGCTCGAGTCGTGGATACGGAGGGGAATCGGTGATCGTCCGCAGCAGTTCCGGGCGGGATCGCCGGGCCTCAGCCTGACATGAGTGAACCAGGATGCCCGTTCGGCGAGTGGGAGCAATGATCGCCGGTCGTGGTGACCGTCGAGAAAGCAGGTCCTTTCATGGCAGCCACTTCCGTCATGCAACTTCCGGTCATCAGCGAATGCGCGGCCGAGAACTGCGCCTACAACGACGACCACACCTGTCACGCCGTGGCAATCACCGTGGGGGACATCGACACCCCTGTCTGCGACACGTTCATGGGCGCGGACATGGAGGGTGGGGAACCGTCCGTCACCGGTCGGGTCGGCGCGTGCAAGATGGCCGACTGCCGCCACAACACCGCGCTGGAGTGCCACGCTCCGGCCATCACCGTCGGTTACGAGCACGAGAAAGTCGACTGCCTCACCTACGCGCAGGCCTGAGTGACGGGCGCGCCGCCGCGGACCACCGCGACCAGGCCGCCGGACTACTGAGGCCAGGCCACCGGATCACCGCGACCGGGCCGCCGGGGTTGCCGTACAGCAGTGCTGTGCGGCAACCCCGGTTGCCGTCCTGGTCCGGCAACGTATGTCGGACCGGGGAAATTGACCTGTCCGGCCAACGCCCTCGGCCGAGAGCTCCGCGAAGCTGCGGAGCAACGGGTTTTCGGCCCACGGCTGCCGTCAGCGGCCCCGAGCGTCGGCCGCCGTCCTCATCCGGCGAAGGCCGAGGCGGCCGACTGAACGAGGCAGCCGGGCAATAACGGGCCGGGGAACGCGTCGAGGAACGCGGTGTCCGGCCGATCGCACCGTGGCCGCCACTCGCCAGGACGCCGCGGACCGGGTACGCGGGCGGAGACCTGCGGGTGCCGCGGAACAGAAGAACAGGACGGACGGAAGACAGAGGTGGCACGGGACGGGAGACAGGACCGGGCGGAAGGCAGGACGGGGCGGGANGGGGCAAGTACGGGCGGACGGCGCGGTTCCGGGATGCCCGCACAACGGGCCCGCCCGCGCTCCGGCCCGCCCCACCCCAGCGCCTGGAGCTCGTAAGGTTGCGGTCATGGTGACTGCGACGGTGCGTGCGTGGCGCGAGGAGGAGGGGTGGGGCGTCCCCGACTGCCCGCAGGCCTCGGGTGGCCGCTGGGGGCACTGTTTCGCCGTCGAGCTGCCCGGGTTCCACCCCCTGTCGCCCGGGCTGCGGGTCGAGCCCGAATGGAGGGCATCCGGCTTCCGGCAGGACGGCTACGACTACCGCGCCGTGCGCATCGTCCCCCGGGCGGGTGACGATGGCTGAACGGGCTGGCCCGGTCGCCCGGCCGGAGCTCAAGGACGTCATCGTCGACTGCGCCGACCCGGAACGGCTCGCTTCGTTCTGGGCGGAGCTCCTGGGCAGGCCCGTCACGGGTCGTACGGGACCCTATGTGTGGTTGGCGCGGGGCAGGGGACCCGGAATGGGGTTTCAGAGGGTTGCCGAGCCGAAGACCGGCAAGAACCGCGTCCACTTCGATATCTCCTCGCCGGACCCCGCCGCCGTGCGGGCCCGGGTCGAGGCGCTGGGCGGCCGGTGCCTCGACCGGTACGCCTCCGGTGGCTTCCTGGTCATGGCAGATCCCGAGGGCAACGAGTTCTGCGTCATCCCGTCGGAGCCGTTCGAGGTGGACGGCGACGGGCACACCGACTACCTCGCCGGGTCCGACGGCGCCTGACCGCCCCGCCGCCGGGCCCGGAGGGGCCCGCGCGTGCAACCTTTCCGTCCGGGGCGGTGTTCCTCTCACTGATGGACGACAAGGCCGAGCAGCAGTTGACCGAGCTCCTGGCTGCGGATCTGGACGGTGGGTTCACCGAGCTGGTCCGGGTGCACGGGAGGGCGGTCTACACGTTTCTGCTCCGGGTCTCCGGCTCCGCGACCGAGGCCGACGACCTGGGGCAGGACGCGTTCCTACGCGCCTACACGGCATTACAGGGGTACGCCCCCGAGCGGCGCAGGGAGCTGAAGCCCCGTGCCTGGTTGCTGGCCATCGCCGCGAACGTGTGGCGCAACCACGTGCGCACCTGTACGCGGCGGCCCGCCCTGGCGGGGATGCCGGTGGAGGACGCCGCCGGTTCCTGGACCGATCTCCGGCCCGGGCCGGAGGAGCGCGCGGAGCTGGCCGACGACCGTGGGCGCCTGGTCACCGCGCTGCTGCGACTGCCGGAGCATCAACGCATGGCGGTCGTGCTCCGCCATGTGATGGGGATGAGCTACGCGGAAGTGGCAGAGGTGCAGGGGCGCGCGGTCGGGACGGTCAAGGCGCAGGTGTCCAGAGGGCTGAGGAGTCTCCGCGGGCTACTGGATTCGGCGACACCCGTGAAAGAGGAGGTGACGACGTGAAACGGAACGACCAGCGAAGGGACCGAGAGGCACTGACGCAACTCGAACGAGTGGCGGACGACCTGATCGGACTCGCCGCGGATCCTCCGGAGGACTTCGCCTTGCGCGTGCTGCGGCACGTCGGTGTCCGGCGCGAGCAGTACGACACGTACACCCGGCTCGAAACACCCGCCGGTGGCCTGTTCGTGGCGGCCGGGCCGCACGCCGTGACGGGCGCCGCGCTCGACTCGGGAGGGCTCACGGCGGCGGTCTTCGAGGAACTGCACCGCGCCCGTACGCGCCGCTCGGCCATACGAACGGCCAAGCCGTTCCCCGGGGTCACCACCGCCCTGCGCACCGGGCGGACCCGTGGACTTCCCGTCGACCTGTCCGGCCTCACCGCCTCCGAGCGGGCGGTGCTGGAGGCCGTGCGGACCATTCCGTCGGGGCAGTTGCGGCCCGTCGACTGGATCGCGCGGGAAGCCGGAGTCCCGGCGGCTGCGGTGACCGACGCCCTTGCGAGGAACCCGGTGGCCGTGCTGGTCCCCTCCCACCGGGTGACACACGGTGGTGGTGTCCCTTGCGATGCCGGCCTCGCACCCGGTGCGGGTGACGCGCTGCGTGCGGCGGAGGGGATCGACATGGAGAGGATGGCCGAGCTCCACCGCGGTGGGGCGGTGTTCCTCGGCAGCGACACCACACGTGTCTACTGCCATCCGACCTGTGCGTACGCCCGTCGCATCGCCCCGCACCACCAGGTTCCGTTCCGTACGGCGCACGAGGCCGACCGGGCCGGATACCGGGCGTGCAGGAAATGCCGGCCCATCACCGTGTGACGACGCCCCGGCGCCTCAATCTCGATGCCTCACCGACCCGACATCCCAACACCCTGCCGCCCCGACACCCTGCCACCCCAACACCTTGCCACCCCAACACCCCAACACCCTGCCACCCCGACACCTTCCACCCCGACGATCAATCTCAGGAGCTCCCATGCGTACCAGCAGCCGCCCCGTCGCCCCCGTCGCCCTCACCACCGCCGTGGGAGTACACGCCACGGCCCTCGGACCGCTCGTGCTGGCGGCCACGGACGACGCGCTCGTGCTGTGCGCCTTCGACCCGCCCGAGGCCGCGGCGGAGCGCGCGCGCAGGGCGGGGCTCCACCCTGTGGAGGAGGCGGAAGGCACAGCAGCGCAGCGGCGGGTGCTGGACGAGGCTCGGACCCAACTCGACGCCTACCTGAGCGGTGGGCGCCGCGACTTCACCGTGCCGGCGGACCTGCGGCTCGCGACGCCGTTCAGTCGCCGGACCGTGTCGATACTCGAGGAGTTCGTGCCGTACGGGCGGACCACGACGTACGCACGACTCGCCGAGGCCCTCGACCGGCCGCGGGCCGCCCGGGCGGTCGGGACGGCGCTGGGGGCCAACCCGCTGTGCGTGGTCTTCCCGTGCCACCGGATCGTCGGCTCCACCGGCAGCCTCAGTGGGTACGCGGGCGGCCTGGCGGCCAAGCGATTCCTCCTCGACCTCGAAACGGCGGCCCGCCCGCCGCTGTGACCGGTGGACACCGACGGGTATCAGCGCGCTTCTCCGAGCCGTCGGCGTCCGTCCCCGTCCCCCGTCTTCCGATCCGGAGAGTGGAGCACATGAGCACCCTTGAGATTTCCCGCCTGTCCGGTTCGTGCCGTACGGGACCACCCTCGGCCGCATCTCCGGCGGACGACATCCGCCGGCCCGTCGGCAGTGGCCTCCCGTCCTCCGGGGCCTCGGCCAGTGCACGTCCACCGCCGAACGGGGCGAGGAGAGGGCGGCTTCCGTCCCCTCGCCGCCGATCCGTGGGCGATGCGCACGGCCCGTCCGGCAGCGTCACGGGGTCCGGTGAGGAGGGCANGGGGNTCCCCGTGGGGGGAGGGTGTAGGGCGAGGCCAGGTGGTACGTCCCGGCCGAGGGCGCCAGGAGTTCCGTCCACTCGTCGCCGTCCGCCGTACGGGCGGCCCTGCGGAGGCAGGGTCCGGCTCCGCTGTCCTCCGGCGGTGCCAGGCGTTCGCCCCGCTCGTCCACCAGTGACAGCCAGGGCGAGTACGGGACCCTGACGAGGACCTTGCCCGGTTTCTCCACACGCAGCGTGATGCGGTCCGCCGCAGCCCTGTCGACCACCGTCCCGGGGCCTGCCAGGGGCACCGCGTTCCGCACGGAGAAGAGGCGCCAATTGGTGTCGGACCACACCGGGTCCAGGTACGGCAGCCCACCCTCGATCAGGGCGGTCTCCTCGCGGGCGCCCGTGTCGGGTGTGCCGGTGGGCAGGACGACGTACCGGACGGCCCACCGGTCCAGCCACGCCCGGTAGCTCGCGGCGGTCAGGGAGCCGTCGTAGAAGACCGGGTTGCGTTCCAGATCGGCCTGGCGGTTCCAGCCGCGCGCCAGTGTGACGTACGGGGCGAGCGCACTGGACTCGCGGTGGCTGCGGGCCGGGACGACCTCCACCCGGGCCCGTTCGGCGCCGCGCCGCTCCAGCTCGTCGAGGAGCGGCCGCGTCGCCTGCGGGGACCACGACGTGTGGGGCGTGGTCACCAGCACATCGTCGACGCTCTTGAACCCGACCCACCCGTGGAACACCACCAGCGCGGCGACCAGTGCGTAGCGGGCCCGCCGTGACGCCGCGTACGGCACGGCGGCCAGCAGTACCACGCCCGCGAAGAGCATGGGCAGCCGCGTCATGTTCGAGCCGATCTGCGAGTCGACCAGCCAGACGAGGAGCGTGCCGACCGCGTACACGGCGGACGCCGTACGGACCGTGTGCCACGTCCGGTCCACCGCCAGCAGACACAGCACGCCGAACACCAGCGGCAGCAGTACCGTCCCGAACGCCATCGGCTGCGTGCCGGAGAAGGGAAACAGCAATGCGGACCCCGCGACCACCAGGACCGGCGGCACGCCCAGCGCGTACGCGGCGGGCCGCCGCCCGCCCAGGAACAACGCCACCGCGACAACACCCAGGAACAGTCCCGCGACCGGGCTCGCCGCGGTCGCCGTACCCGCCAGGAGCGCCGTGGTGACGCCTCGCACCGCGCGGTTCGGGCGCGGGGCGCGCGGTCGGGGCCACCGACCGCAGAACACGACCGCCACCGCGCCCAGCGCGAACACCAGGCCCAGGCCGAACGTCACCCGCCCCGACAGGGCGTTGCCCAGCAGGGCGACGACCGCGGCCAGCGAGCAGGCGAGCGGGTTGCGGACGGCCCGCGCCCGCACCAGGAGCAGGGCGGTGAGCGCGGCGGAGACCGTCCCTGCGGCCATCATCGTCGTCCGCACGCCCAGCAGCGCCATCATGTACGGCGAGAGCACGCTGTACGACATGGTGTGCACCCCGCCGTACCAGGCGAGGTTGTACGCCGAGTCGGGGTGCCGGTCCGCGAAACCGGCCCAGGCGTCCTGTGCGGCCAAGTCGCCGCCGCTGTTCGCGACGAACAGGAACCACCCGGCGTGCAGGACCGCCGCGAGGACCGCCGCCGTGACGACGACGCCGACCGGGCTCATCGAACCGGCCACCGGCCGACCCGGTTCGGCCGCCGAACCATCAGGGCCGGTCGCCGGATCCATCCGGTCGACTGCCGGGTGCCCGGCGCGGGATCCGGCACGGCGGCGCCAGGCGCGGGCGGCGGGCGGTCGCGTGGTCGTCACTCGTCACTCCCCTGTCGGGCCGTACGCGAGGGCGCCCCGGTGGACGGGGCACCCCGGCGTCGTGCGCTGTGCGTCAGCCGAGGCGTGTCAGCCTCGCGCCGAAGCCCGGCTCCTCCAGGGCCCGCTGGAGGGCGACGGGCACGCTGACCCGGCCTTCCCCGGAACCGGCGGCCAGTTCGCCGACGACGTCGCCCTGGGCGGCCGAGCCCGGCACCCCGCCCTTGCCCGCGGTGAGCTTCAGCTCGACCCTCAGGCCGGCCCAGCCGACCGGCTTCAGGTCCTTCGTCGCGACGACCGGAGTGCGGCCTCCGAGACCGTCGTCGACGTACCCGACGACATCGCCCTTCCTCACGGCCGTCGCCGAGACGACGCCGTCCTGCGCGGTCCGGATGAGGCCGTAGCTGTACATCTCGACGGCGAGCTTCGTCCTCTCGGAGAGCGTCGCGGGGGACTTGACGTTCATCACGACGCCGAGGACGCGCCGCACCTCACCGTCGACGACCGTGTTCGCGGACCACAGGAGGTTGCCGCCCGCAGGAGTGGACGTGCCGGTCTTGATGCCGTTGACGCCGTCCTTGAGGAGGATGGTGTTGCCGTTCTCCAACTGGCGGCCGATCTGCGGCAGTTTCACGTTCGGCATGTCGACGATCTGCCGGAACACCTTGGACTTCATCGCCGCCTTCGCCAGCTTCAGCTGGTCCTTGGGCGTGGAGACGGTGCCCTTGTCGAAGCCGCTCGCGTCCGTGTACACCGTGTCGGTCATGCCGAGGCTCTTGGCGGTGGCGTTCATCTTCTGGACGAAAGCCTTCTCCGAGCGCGCGTCCCAACGCGCCAGCAGATGGGCGACGTTGTTGGCGGAGCGGACCATCAACAGTTGGAGCAGTTCGCCCTGCGTGTACTCCTGCCCCGCCTCGACCGGCGCGGTGGACCAGTCGGGGTTGCTCGCCTGGTCCTCCGTCTTCTGGTCGATCCTGATCTTCGGGCCGGAGTCCTTGTCCTTGATCGGGTGGTCGCGGAGGATCACGTACGCCGTCATCGCCTTGGCGACGCTCGCGGTCGGCGCGGGGGTCTGCGGCCCGTACGTGCCGATCACCCCGACGCCCTCGACCTCGACTGCGCCCTGGCCCTCGGTGGGCCACGGCATCTTCAGACTGCCGCCCTCGAAGGTGTACGTGGTGTCGGCGGACAGCGTCAGCGACGGAGTGGGCAGCGGGCGGAGCAACTGTACGGTCGCAAAGACGATCGCCAGGAGGACGACCAGCGGAGTCCAGATCTTGACGCGGCGGACCAGCGTGCGGACCGGGGTGTCCGGTGGAGGCGGCGTGTTCGTCAGCTCGGCCAGCAGGTCGAGCGGCGGACGCGGCGGCAAAGGCTGCTGCTTGGTGCGCTCCGCCTCGGTGAGGGACGGCGGGGTGACCGCCGCGGTCGCCTCGGCGTCGTCCACGGGGGCGGCGCCGGTCGCCTCGGCGGTCGCGGTACGGGACCGGGTGCCGGCCACCGCGGTGGGGGCCTGTGCGGCCGTGCTGGCGCGCGCGGCGGCACGGGCCTCGTCGGACTGCGGCGGCACGGGCTTGTCAGGGCGTTCTCCGTCACCATCGGCCCCGGCCGCCCACCTGGGTGCGGGCTTCTCGTCGACCGGCTTCGCCGCGGTACCGAGCGAAGGTGCCTTGAACACGGCGGTGGGCTGGTCCACGGCCCCGGCCCCGGAGCCGGAGCTGGACTCGGCCTCCGGATCGGACTCGGACCCGGGTCCGCGCTCGGACTCGGAGCCGGAGGCGGACTCGGTCTCCGAACCGGGCCCGGAGGCGGGCTCGGACTCGGTCGCGGATCTGAAAAGGGGCTCGGAGGCCGACTCGGACCCGGGGAGGGTCCGGGAGCCGGAGGTGGCTTCGGAGGCGGGCCCGGATCCGGAGCCGACCCGGGAGCCGGAGGTGGCCTCGGACCCGCGGGAACGCCCGGAGACAGCCTCGGACCCGGAACCGGCCCGGGAGCCGGAAACGGAGTCGGAGGTGGCCTCGGAGCCGGACCCGGACTCGGTCCCGGACGAGGTTTCGGTCGCGGAGACGGAGACGGAGACGGACGAGGTTTCGGTTGCCGGCTCGGAGACGGGCTTCGGCTCCGGCTCGGAAGTGGGGACGGGCTCAGCTCCGGAGTCGGATCCGGACCGGCGCTCGGAGACCGGGGAGGCGCCGGATGCCCGGGGCGCCCCGGAACCCTCCCCCCCATCCGTCTCGGAGTCCTCGTCCGCAGCCGCCTCGGGGGTCTTCTCCGCGCTCGTCCCGGAGCCCTCGACCGCACTCGGCCCCGAGCCCTCGCCGGCGTCCGTCTCGGCAAGGCCCTTCCGGCTCGTGTCCGACCCGGAAGCCTCCTCCGCGCTCCTTCCGTAAGCCTCGTCGGCATCCGCCTCAGGAGCGCGGGCCGGCTCCGGCGCGGCGGGAGTTCCCCCTTCGGCCGCCTTCGGCCTCCGCGGGCCGGTCACGGTGACGTTCCCGGTACCGGACTCCTCGGTCGCCGCACCCGCGTCGGCCGACACGGTCGCCGCGGGCGTCTCGACATCGCCGGGCACCTTGACATCGCCGGGCGTCTCGACATCGCCGGATGCCTCGGAGGTCAGGGGGGTCGCAGCGGTGTCCCGGTCCTCCTCGGGAACCGCGTCGGTCTCGCCCTCGCCGGGCGGCTCCATCGTGGCGGGGCCGCCCGTGGACGCCTCGTCGAGGTCGGCACCCTCGTCGGCGGCGAAGTCGCCCAGGGGGCGGGACGGCTCGGGGGAATCCGTTGCTCCGGTGCCGTTCACCCCGCGCGACACATCGGGCGCCTCGGGGTCGGCGGAGGAAGCGGGCTCAGGGGTGGAGGCGGACCCGGTCGAGGTGCCACCGGCGGAGGAGAGGTGCTCGGCGGAGGGGGCAAGAGGCCCGGCGGACGGTTCCTCCGAGGTCTCCGCCTCCGCGGCTTCTCTGGCCTCCACGGCTTCTCTGGCCTCCACGGCTGCTCTGGCCTCCACGGCTGCTCTGGCCTCCGCGGGCCTCGCCGCCTCCACGGCCTCTCCCGCCTCCACGGACTCCGACTCCGACTCCACTCGCTCGGCCGGCCCGACCGCCCCGACCAGCCCGGTCGCCCCGACAGGCCCCGCCTGCTGCGCCGTCCCGGACGACTCCGCCGCCCCGGCCTCCCTGCGCTGGGCGACCAGCGACGGCTTCACGGACTGCGGCTCCTCCGCCCCCGCCCCCTCCGCGGCCGGTTCCGCGGTCCCGAAGACCGCCGTCGACCGGTCCACTCCGGCCGGGGCCGCGTCGCCGAAGGAGGCGAGCCGCGGATCACGGCCGCCCGCAGCCGTCTCCCCCGAAGACCTACGCTGCTCCGACTTGTCGGGGGACTCGCCCGCCACCGTGCCTCCTCAACCAACGCATTGTCCGAACCGTGTACCAGTGTCCTGTGTGGGCGCCCGGCACTCCGTGCGAGACGAGAACGACATACCTACCGGTTCCCGTACGAAGCACCCGGGCACTCTCGACAGATGAATGTGAGAGGGGTCACCCTGTCATTCATCCACGCGGGGAGGCATGGATGGGCAGGAGCCGAAGAACACTTCCGGAGGAGCTTCTGCTGCTCGCTCTGGACCCGGCCACGGGTACCACAGCGCAGCCGCAGTCGCTCGACCTCGGCCTGGCCGGAGCACAGCTAGTGGAGCTGGCTCTGGCAGGACGGATAGCCCCTGACGGGGATCGTATCGCCGTGGTGATGCCACGGCCGACAGGAGATCCGACGCTGGACTCCGCACTGGAGCTGCTGCGCAGGCGCGGCAGTCCGGTACGGGCCGTCCACTGGATAGGCGGGCCCCGGCTGGGGCTGCGTCAGACGTATCTCTCGCATCTGGAGCGGTGCGGCATGGTCCATGCCGTCGAGGGCCAGATGTGCGGGATACTGCCGACGACCCGCTACCAGGCGACGGACACGGCCATCAGCCGGGAGATCAGGGCCCGGCTGGACAGCGCGATCCGCACCGGTGTGCCGCCGGACCCGCGGACCGCCGCGCTGGCCGCGCTCGCCCATGCGGTCGGGCTCGGCAAGCACCTGTACCCGGGGAACGAGGGGCGCTCCTCGCGCTCGCGGCTCCGGGACCTGATCAGGCACGACCCCATGGGCGGTCTCGTGGCGCACGCCGTGATGGACGTCCAGAACGGCGTGGGTGCGCAGCCGGGCCGTGCCGCCGCACCGGGCCGTACCCCCGCACCGGGGGGCGCCGGCCGCCAGGCCGCCGCGGTCCCGATGCGGTCGCCCTCGCGACCCGGGCAGGGTTCCATGGCCCGCGCCGCCGCCCGCTGAGCCCGGTACCCCGGGCGTCCCGGCCGTCCCGCGGCGCCGCGCCGCGGGACGGCACACGCACGTCACACCGCACCACGTCACGTCACACGACGCGCACCGCACCACGTCACACCGCACGACGCGCACCGCACCACGTGCACCGCGCCTCCGCCCCGCCAGGTCCTCCACGGACCGGGCGGGGC
>NZ_CP095474.1:2562984-2571725 GCF_023614315.1 Streptomyces sudanensis
GGGCGGGCGGGACGGAGCACCGGGCGCCCGGGGCGGCCACCGGCCGTCCCGGGCGTTCGCGACCGCTCGTCCGTGTGGCAATTCTCCAGCGCGGCACGCCCTTTGGTGGCAGTCTGCTGAGCAGCAGACACGCAGCGCGACGCCGGCGACAGTCCGGCAGCCGGAGGTGCAGTTTCCGTGGCGTCCAATGTCAACCCCACCGTCAGGCGACGCAGACTGGGCATGGAACTCCGCCGGCTGCGTGAGCAGAGGGGCATGACGGCGGAGGAGGTGGCGGAGCGCCTGCTGGTCTCGCAGTCGAAGATCAGCCGCCTCGAGAACGGACGCCGTTCGATCAGCCAGCGCGACGTGCGCGACCTGTGCGGCGTCTACCAGGTCGAGGACCGGCGGATCGTCGACTCGCTCATGCAGATGGCGAAGGACTCGCGGCAGCAGGGCTGGTGGCACGCCTTCGGCGACATCCCGTACAGCGTGTACATCGGCCTGGAGACGGACGCCGCGTCACTGCGCGTGTACGAGCCGCAGGTCGTGCCCGGGCTGCTGCAGACCCGGCCGTACGCGCAGGCGGTCATCACCGGGGCGCTCCCGGAGACGCCCGCCGCGGAGATCGACAAGCGGGTGAACGTCCGCACGCGCCGCCAGGACCGGCTCAACGACGCGGAGAAGCCGCTGCGGCTCTGGGCGGTGATCGACGAGGGGGCACTGCGCCGGGTCGTCGGCAGCCGCGAGCTGATGGTGACGCAGTTGGAGGCGCTGATCGAGCAGTCGCACCTGCCGCACGTCACCGTGCAGGTGCTGCCGTTCGAGATGGGCGCGCACACGGGGATCAGCGGGCACTACGCGATCCTGGAGTTCCCCGAGGCGACCGACTCGTCCGTCGTCTACATCGAGGGGGTGACCAGCGACCTGTACCTGGAGAAGCCGAACGACGTGCAGCGGTACACCGTGATGTACGAGCATCTGCGCGCACAGGCGCTGGGGGTGGAGCAGAGCCGGCGGTTCATGGCGCGGATCGCGAAGGACCACGCGGAGAGCGAACCGCCCGCCCTGCCGGGACTCCACCGGGACTGACGGGCGTACCGGCGGGGGCGCGGCACGGTACACCGCGGCCGGCTTTCGGCGGAAGGTCGTTCCGGTACTGCCATCCTGTCGAGTGAACGGCGCTGCCGTGGGCCGAGGTCCGGCCGGTAGCGTCGATCGCGCCGGCCTGAGGGGCCGGCGTGGCTGTCGAACCAGCCACCACCAGCCAGAACCGGAGCTAGATCATGGCCATTATTCAGGGCGCCACGGACACCTGGACGAAGTCCTCGTACTCCGGCGGGAACGGCGCGTGCGTCGAGGTCAAGTCCCCCGTCGTCGCGTCGGTCGCGGTGCGCGACTCGAAGGCCCCCGCGGGCCCGTCGATCACGTTCGTGCCGGACGCGTGGAACGCGTTCGTCCGCGAGGTGGGCACCGGCTCCCTCTGAGCCCGAAGCGGCCCCTCCCCGCCCCCGCGTGAGCCCTCTCGACTGGTCCGCCGTCCCGGCCGAGGGGGCTCGGTCGTGACCGGACCCGCCGGAGGTCACCGGCCCCCGCCAGTCCTTCTCACGGCCTCCCGCCGACCCTCCCCGCGGTCCTTTCCGCTCCCGTCCAGGCGGTTCCGTCCGGGCGCTCCCGTCCGGGCGCTCCCGTCCGGGCGCTCCCGTCCGGGCGGTTCCATCCAGGCGGTTCCATCCAGGCGGTTCCATCCAGGCGGTTCCGTCCGGACGGTCGACATACCGGCGAGTACCCGGCAGGGTGGCCCGTGGGCGACGCCGCCGGTCCCGCCTCCCCGCTCCGGACCGCGGCGTTCAGCCCCGCGGATAGCGGGCCAGCCAGCCCGGCGCGGCCTTCGACGGGCCGTGCAGCGCCGGGCCCTGCGTCATCTCCATCGCGAAGTCGTCGGCCAGCTCCAGCAGCGTGGCCCGTCCCTCCAGTTCGACCAGCCAGGCCGCCGGGAGCGCGGTCTCCCCGTGCAGGGCTCCCAGCAGGGCCCCGGTCAGCGCGCCCGTCACCTCGGACGGGCCGTCGTGGTTCACCGCCAGCCGCAGCCCGTGCCGCACGTCCTCGCCGACCAGCGCGCAGTACACGGCGATCGCCAGGGCGTCCTCCGCGGACTCCCCGTCCGTGTCGCCCAGCGACGCGATCCGGTCAGCGGAGGGCGTCCCCCGGCGCACGGCGTCCGCGGCCCGCTCCAGGGCGCCGGTGACCGGTTCGTGGTCCGGCCGGGACGCCAGTTCGGCCACCGCGTCCCGCACCGCCGACTCGATGTCCCGGCCGCGTGCCACGCCGTGCACCACCACCGCGTAGGCGCCGGCCGCCAGGTACGCGACGGGGTGGCCGTGCGTCTGTGCGGCGCATTCGACGGCGAGTTGGCACACCAGGTGCGGCTCCCATCCGACCAGCAGCCCGAACGGCGCCGACCGGACGGCCGCGCCGGCGTCCCGCGCGCCCGGGTTCTTCGGTTCGGCGGGCGTGCCCAGGGTTTCGTCGGCGAGGCCCGTCAGGCAGGGGCGGGCGGGATCGCGGCGGGCGTACAGCCACTCCTGGGCGGCGAGCCAGCCGTTGTCCTTGCGCCGCTCGTCGGGCCCCCAGTCCCGCTGGGTCGCCGCCCAGCGCAGGTAGGCGCGGTGCAGGTCGGTCGGCGGGTGCCAGGCGCCGGTGTCGCGGCGCACCTGGGCGCGGATCAGCCCGTCCACGGTGAACAGGCTGAGCTGCGTCGCGTACGTGACCGCGCCGCGCCGCCCGTAGGCCGGTACCGGCTCGGTGAGCCCGTCGGCGCCGTGGGCGTCGCGGATGGCTTCGACGGACAGGCGGGCCACCCCGGCGCCGAGGGCGTCGCCGAGGGCCCCGCCGAGCAGGCAGCCCCGTACGCGGGCGCGGTAGTCCTGCTGTTCGGCCCGGCCCCAGACGGCTGCCGCTGTGGTACTCACCGAGAGGCCCCTCCCCCACGACATGGCTCCGGCTCAGCACTGTAATCGAACAACTTCCTGGCGCAGGGCGGGGTGCCGGCAGAGCCCCCACGAACGGGCGAACCCGCCGGGAACTCCGTGGAAAACCGCGCCGACGACTCGTCCGGGACCCTCCCGCGACCCGGACGGCAGCCCGGATAGCAGCCCGGACGGCGACCTGGACGGCAGCCCGGACGTGACGGGGACGCCGACGGGGCGGCAGCTTCGCATGCGGTGCGGCAGCCTCGCATGCGGCGCGGCAGCCTCGCATGCGGCGCGGCGCGGCGTGACGCGGTGCGGTGCCGCGTCCGTTCCGGCGTTCGCCGTGGCCGGCGGCGGACCGGCGGCGGGCCGGCGGCTGTTCCTCGCCGGCCACCGGTACGGACGGACGGGCGCGGGTCCCCGGGGAGGTGGCGCCGCGAGGACGGTCGCGGGGGTGGTCGGGAGGATGGCTGCGGGGGCGGCTGCGACGGTGACCGGATCCCGCGTGCCCAGCCCGCCCCATGCGCCACCCGCCCGCTCACGCGCCGTCCGCCGCCCGCCCCTCCCGGACCGCCGCGGAATCCGGTCCGGCTCTCTCCCGGACCCGTCGCCCGCCCACGCGCCGTCCGGCCCGACCGGTTCCTCCCGTCCGGCGTGCGGTGGGGCTCGCGCCGGGTGGCCGCGGGTGACGGCGGGTGCTCCGGCCGTCCGGCCGCGGTGGCGGAAGAGCCGCGGCGGGGCCGGGGGCGCGCGGGGGTTTCTCCGGGTAGTCGGCTCGCGGCACGTACGGGTTCCCGGTGCGGAACGGGAGAATGCTCACGTGTGGTCCCGCCGGTGAGCCGGGTTGATTCCGCGCATCGCCGTGCCAGCATGAGGGGCCGGGCCGAGGGAAAGCACCACTCCTGTTCGGCCCGTTCCCTGTCGGCCCGTCAGCCACGCGCCCGGGCCACCCCCCGTACCGGGAGTCGTGGCTGGCGGGCGCTCGCCCCAGGAGCGGAACACCATGAAGGACACCCGGCCCGAGCGGGCCGTGCCCGGCCCTCCGGCCGCCCCGACGCGCGGGCCCCTGCCGGGCCTGCTCGGATTCCTGGCCCTGCTCGTGGTCCTGTTCGCGGCGTCGTACGCCGTCGGGACGCTCGCCGGGCCCGTCGCCCCCGGCCTCCACCCCGGCAGCGGCCCCGTCGGGACGACCGGCGGCGGGGCGGGCACGGGAGAACCGGACACAGGCGGCATGGACGGCATGGACGGCATGGACGGCATGGACATGGACGGCATGGGCGCGGACGGGGCGGGCCGATGACCGCGCCGGGCCGCGTGGCCACCACCACCGCCACGGCCACCACCGACCTCGTCATCGGCGGCATGACGTGCGGGGCCTGCGTCAAGCGGGTCGAGAAGGGCCTCGCCAAGCTGGAGGGCGTGGCCGCGGTCGTCAACCTCGCCACCGGCACCGCCCGGGTCACGCACCCGCCGGCGTACCCGGTCTCCGACCTGGTCGCCGCCGTCGAGCGGTGCGGTTTCACCGCCGAACCGCCGGCTCCGCCCGGGGTCGAGGAGGAACCGGAGGACGAGCGGCGGGAGCACCGTGACCGGGAGGCCGCCGGGGAGGCGGAGCAGCGGCGGCGGCTGTGGATCACCGTCGCGCTCTCGGTGCCCGTCCTGGTCCTCTCGATGGTCCCCGCCCTGCAGTTCGACCACTGGCAGTGGCTGTGCTTCGCGCTGGCCGCGCCCGTCGTCTTCTGGAGCACCTGGCCGTGTCACGTCAAGGCGGTGCGGGGCCTGCGGTACGCGGCGTCCACGATGGACACGCTGGTGTCCCTCGGCACGGTCGCCGCGTTCGCCTGGTCGACGTACGCGCTGTTCCTCGGCGGGGCCGGCGTGCCGGGCATGACGATGCCGTTCAGCCTGCTGCCGTCCCCGTCGGCGGACGTCGCGCACGTCTACCTGGAGGCGGCCGTCGCCGTGCCGATGTTCGTGCTGACCGGGCGGTACCTGGAAGCGCGTGCCAAGCGCGGCGCGGGCGCCGCGCTGCGGTCGCTGGCCGGACTCGCGGCGAAGGACGTGGCGGTGCGCTCCGGGACGTCGGGAGGTGAACGGCGCATCCCGGTGGAGCAGTTGCGCGTCGGCGAGGTCTTCGTCGTGCGGCCCGGGGAGAGGGTCGCCACGGACGGCGTGGTCGTCGAGGGCGGTTCGGCGCTCGACCTGTCGCTGGTGACCGGCGAGAGCGATCCCGTCGAGGTGGGCCCCGGCTCCCCGGTCGTCGGCGGCGCCGTCAACGCGGGCGGGTTGCTGCTGGTCCGGGCGACGGCGGTCGGCGGGGACACCCAACTGGCCCGCATCACCCGGCTGGTGACCGACGCGCTCGCCGGCAAGGCCAGGGCGCAGCGGGTCGCGGACCGGGTCGCCGGGGTGTTCGTGCCGGCCGTGCTGGCGCTGGCGGTGACCGTGCTGGGCTTCTGGCTGGGCGCCGGGGCCGACCCGCAGGTCGCCGTGACGGTCGCCGTCGCCGTACTGGTCGTCGCCTGCCCGTGCGCGCTGGGCCTCGCCACGCCGACGGCGCTGCTGGCCGCCACCGGGCGCGGCGCCCAGCTGGGCATCCTCGTCGACGGGCCGCGCGCCCTGGAGGCCCTGCGCAACGTCGACGCGGTCGTCCTCGACAAGACCGGCACGCTCACGGCGGGCCGGCTGAAGGTCACCGGCGTCACCCCGCTGAGCGGTGCGCACCGCGACGACGAGCGGCGCGAGGTGCTGCGGCTCGCCGGCGCCGTCGAGCAGGGCTCCGGCCATCCGCTGGGCCGGGCCGTCGTGGCGTACGCGCGCCGCACGCTCGGCGAGGACGCGCTGCCACCGGTCGCCGGCTTCGTCTCGACGACCGGGGTCGGTGTCGCCGGCCGGGTCGACGGGCGGCACGTCGAGGTCCGCGCGCCTGGCGACGAGGCGCTGCCCGGGGTGCTGGCCGAGGCGCTCACCGCCGCCGAGGAGGCCGCGCACACGCCCGTCGTGGTCAGGGTGGACGGCGCGGCGCGGGCCGTGATCGCGCTGGGCGACACGCTGCGGCCGGGCGCGTACCGGGCGGTGGAGCGGCTGCGCAGGCTGGGTCTGCGGCCCGTCCTGGCGACCGGCGACCGGGAGGCCACCGCCCGCGCCGTCGCGGCGGAGCTGGGCATCCCGGAGGCGGACGTCCACGCGCGCTGCACGCCCGAGGGCAAGGCGTCGCTGGTGGCCGGGCTGAGGGCGGAGGGCCACCGGGTCGCCGTCGTCGGCGACGGCGTCAACGACACGGTCGCCCTGGCCGGCGCGGACCTGGGCATCGCCATGGGCGGTGGTGCGGACGCGGCGATCGGGGCGGCGGACGTGACGCTGGTCAGGGAGGACGTCGAGGCCGTCGCGGACTCCGTGCTGCTGGCCCGCCGTACGCTCGGCACGATCCGGACGAACCTGGCGTGGGCCTTCGGGTACAACGCCGTCACCCTGCCGCTGGCGGCGACCGGCTGGCTCAACCCGATGGTGGCGTCGGCCGCCATGTCGGCCAGTTCCGTCGTCGTCGTCGCCAACAGCCTGCGGTTGCGCGGCTGGCAGCCCCGGCGCCCGGCGGGGGCCGGACGCCGCCGCACTCCGGGAGTACGCGTATGAAGTCCCTGCGGGAACGGGTCGGGGCGGTCGCGCCGGCGCTGTCCGCCGTCCTGGCGAGCGCGCTCGCACTGGGCGGGCTCACCGCCTGGACGGCGGCGGGCGCGGCGGGCAGCCCGGCGAGGCCGGAGGTCACCCGGGCGCGGCTCCTCCAGCCCTTCGCCGGGAGGGAGTCGACGGCGGTCGTCTTCACGGTGGTCAACTCCGGCGGCTCCGACGACCGGCTGACGTCCGTGACGTCCCCCGCGATCACCGGGGCGATGCTGTCGCAGGACGCGGACGCGGGGGCGTCGGCGGCCCGGATGCGGATGCTCCGCTCGGTGCGGGTGCCGGCGCGGGGGGTGCTGGAGATGACGCCGTACGGCACGGACGTGATGGTCGAGTTGCGGGAGCCGGTGCGGCTGGGGCAACGGGTCCCGTTCACCCTGCACTTCGAGTGGAGTAGGCCCGTCACCGTGGAAGCCCTGGTGGTGCGCCACGCGCAGTGGGCCTCCCGCTGACCCCGTAGGGGGCTCACCCCGTAGGGGGCTCACCCCGTAGGGGGCTCACCCCGTAGGGGGCTCACCCCGTAGGGGGCTCACCCCGTAGGGGGCTCACCCCGTAGGGGGCTCACCCCGTAGGGGGTTGTCCCCGGCAGCGCCCCTCCGCGCCGGTGGAGTGCCCCCTTCCGCCGACCCCGTAGGGGCTGCTCCTCAACCCGTACGGGGTGCGTACCCGCCTCCCGGCCCTCGCGCCCGCCCCTCCCCCGAGGGCGGCGCGGGGGTCGGCGGAAAGGCCGCCCTCGGGGCCGGGACCCGCGGGGAAGCGGCCGGGACCCGCGGGAAAGCGGCCGGGGCCTGCGAGGAAGCGGTCGGGGCCGTCGGCGAGCGGCCGGGGCCGGCCGGGGCCGGCCGGGGAACGCGGCGGTGGCCGCGCCCCCGTGAAAGCAGTACAGGCTTTCCTGAATTCAGGATCTCTTGTACTGTCGCGGCGTGCTGACCCTCGCCTCCGGCATCGAGGTGCTGGCCCGGTTCGGCCGGGCGCTCGCCGACCCGATCCGCTGCCGCATCCTGCTCGCCCTGCGCGACGCCCCGGCCTACCCCGCCGACCTCGCCGACGCGCTCGGCGTCTCGCGCACCCGGCTGTCGAACCACCTGGCGTGCCTGCGCGACTGCGGCCTGGTCGTCACCGTCCCCGACGGCCGCCGCACCCGCTACGAGCTGGCCGACCCCCGCCTCGGCCACGCGCTGGACGACCTGCGCACCGCCGTGGTCGCCGTCGAGACCGACCGCGCCTGCGTGGACGGGGAAGGCCGCGCCGCCCGGCAGGGCGAGGGCTGCTGCGCGCCCCCCACCGCCCCGGTCNCGTCCGCCCCGGTCCCGCCCGCCGGGGCCGGGGCGGACGCGCGCGGCGACCGCGGTCCTCAGCGTGCCCGCCGCACGCCCGCACCGGGGGTGGAGCGGTGAACGGCTGGGCCTGGACGGCGCTCGCCCTCCATCTGGGGTGGGCGGGAACCGCCTTCGGCGTGCGCGCCGCCCTGCAGCGCCGCCGCACCGGCGACGCGGGGTTCCGCGGCATCTCCGGCCGTCCCGGTGACGCCTCCTGGTGGGCCGGGGTGCTGTTCGTGATCGCCCTGCTCGGCGGTGCCGCCGCCCCCGCGGCCGCGCTCGCCGGACTACCCACCGCCGCCGTCCCCGCCGCGCGGTGGACCGGACTGGCGGTCGCGCTGGCCGGGATGGCTGCCACCCTGGCCGCGCAGACGAACATGGGGGCCTCCTGGCGGGTGGGCGTGGACGAGGGCGAGCGCACCGCGCTGGTCACCGGCGGTCTGTTCGCGCACGTCCGCAACCCCGTCTTCACCACCATGGCCGCCACCGCGGCCGGCCTGGTCCTGATGGTTCCCAACGGGGTCTCCCTCCTCGCCCTGGTCTGCCTGGTCGCCGCCCTCCAACTCCAGGTCCGCGTCGTCGAGGAGCCCTACCTCCGAGCCGTGCACGGCCCCGCGTACGCGGCCTACGCCGCCCGCACCGGACGCTTCCTCCCCCGCGTCGGCCGGCTCGCCTCCTGAACGGCCCCGCGCGCGGCGCGGACCGGGCGGGGCGGCGGGGCCGAGGACCCGGGCCCGGCCGCCGTCCGGGCGCACCGGCGCTGCACCCGACACTTTGTCCCTCTTCTGCTTGG
>NZ_CP095474.1:2571798-2587417 GCF_023614315.1 Streptomyces sudanensis
CCGGACGTCCTCGCCGGCCCAGAGAGGTGGNGGNCCGGNGNGCCGGGGCCCGGGCGGTCAGCCGCGGCCGCCCGGCGCGCCGGCCGTGCCGGCGTGGAGCCGCAGCCACCGCAGGACGAGCATCCCGCCGGCGCCGGGGACGAACGACAGCGCCCGCGCCGGCCCGGCGGACGTCAGTGAGAACGTCGCCACGACGGTGATCAGGTACGCCGAGCCGTGCACCGGCCCGCCGAGGGAGGTGACCGGTCCGGCGTGGACCGTGAGGAGGTTGACGAGCAGGACGAGGACGGAGGCGGCCTCCACCGCCGCCGCCGCGCGCAGTGCCTTGTGGCCCACGGCGGTCACACGCCCGTCGTGGAGCCGGGGCGGACGATCATCAGGACGACGACGACCGTCCACAGCAGGTTGAAGACCCCGGTGAGCATGCCCAGCCGGGCCGCCGCCGCGTCCAGTCCCCCGGCGTCCGCCCCGCCCTGCCGGGCCATGGCCAGGACGCGCTCCTGACCCGGGATGACCGCCGCGGCGAGCAGGAGCGCGGCGAGGGCGGTGAGGGCCATCGAGGAGATCAGCCAGGCGTCGCCCAGGACGCCGAGCTGCGCGCCGGTGGCCAGCCCGAAGACCGGTACGACCAGGCCGGCGACGGCGTAGACCCGGCAGACGCGGTGCAGGAACGCGGCGATGCCGGCGGCACTCCCCCTCCCGNCCCTCCGGCCCGTCCGGCCCCTCCGCCGCCGCCTGCTTGGCGAAGCGCGGGAAGAGCGAGGCCGCCACGGCGATCGAACCGACGGCGAGGATGGCGGCGAGCACGTGCACGGACAGGAGCAGTTTGGTCACGGTGGTGCCTCCAGGCGGGCCGGGCGATCCCTCGATACATTGGCTACCAATAGATAGCACGCCTACAGAAAGGGCGGGTAGACTCCTCGGCCATGAGGACAGACGCGGTCCGCGGCCACCTGGACGGACTCCTCCTGGCCGTGCTGGAACCAGGTCCGCTGCACGGCTACGCGATCATCACGGCCGTCCAGCAGCGCAGCGGGGGCGCCCTCGAACTGCGTACGGGGACGATCTATCCGGCGCTCCAGCGGCTGGAGCGGCTCGGCCTGCTCAGGAGCAGCTGGGACGCCGTCGGCGAGCGCCGCCGCCGCTGCTACGAGCTGACCGAGGCCGGCCGGCGCAGCCTGGCCCAGGAGCGCACCGCCTGGCGGGAGTTCACGACGGCGATCGGCTCGGTCCTGAACCCGCCGTCCCCCTCGACGGGACTGGCCACATGAGCGCCGGGACGGACACGCGCGGCGGCGCCCCGGCGCCCGGCGGGCGGCGCCCCGAAGCGTCCCCCGACCCCGTCGACGCGTACGTGGCGGCCCTCGCGGACTCCCTCCACGGACCGCGCCGCGCCAAGTCCCGCCTCGTCGCGGAGGTACGGGACGGTCTGGACGACGCGGTCTCGGCGCACACGTGCGCGGGCGTCCCCTACGAGCGCGCCGCACGGCTCGCGGTACGCGACTTCGGCTCGCCCGACCACCTGGTTCCGGTGTTCCAGCGGGAGCTGTCCATCGCCCAGGCCCGGCACACCGCCCGCGCCGCCGCGTTCGCCGTGCCGCTCGCCGTCGCCTGCTGGCTGCTGGTCCGGGCGGCGGGCCACGACGGCGCCGGCTGGCAGCTCCCGCGGACCACGTCGCTGCTGACGGCCCATCTGACCGTCGTGGCCGCCGTGGTGTCGCTGCTCGCCGCGGCGACGCTCGCCGCGACCGGGCGGCTCGCCCGCCGGCTGCCCACCCCGCGCCGGCTGCCCCTCGCCGTCGCCTGGACGGGCACGGCGGCGAGCGTCGCCATGGCCGCCACCGCGCTCGTCCTGGCCGTCCTCTCCGCCGTCGTCACCGACTGGCCGCCGGCGGTGGCCGCCGGGGTCCTCGCCGCGGCGTCGCACGCCGTGGTCGCCTCCTCGGCCCGGAGCTGCCGACGGTGCGCCCGCCTGCCGGTGAGCTGAAGTCCCGTGCCACCCTTGTGCGGTGAAGCGCCCCGCTCCCCGGCGGGGGGCGGGCGGTGGAGGTCCTCCGCCCGGTCCCCGCGCGGAGGGCGGGCCTCCACGACTCCGAGGCGGGGTGAGGTGCGTTGGCGACACCCGCGGGCACCGGGCCCGCCCTGAGACTGGTACGCGCCGCCGTCTTCGCCTCCGTATGCGTCCTGACCGCCGCGCTGGGGCACTCCCTCGCCTCCGGCCACCCGTTACCGGCCGGCCTCCTCGCCGGTGCCGCGGCCGCCACCACCGCGGCCGCCTGGTGGCCGGCCCGCGTCGAACGCGGCGCCCTCCCGATCACGGTGACGACGGTCGGCACCCAACTGGCCCTGCACGTCCTGTTCTCCCTGGCACCGCCCCCCGGCGGCGGCCACCACCCGCACCACGCCGCCGCCCTCCCGCAGAGCCTGTGCGCGGGCGGCGCCGCCGACCCCGCCGCCCGGGCCGTGTGGCGGGCCCACACCGGCGCGGTGGTACCGCCCGGCCCCGAATCCCCCCTCGCGCACGCGGTGGAGCTCGTCACCCACGGCTCGTGGCCCATGTTCCTCGCGCACGTCCTGGCCGCCCTCGTGTGCGGGCTGTGGATGTGGCGCGGCGAGGCCGGGTTCTTCGCGATCGTCCGCTCCCTGCGCTGCGCCCTCTTCGAACCGCTGCGGCTCGTCCTCGGCGGGTTCCCCCGGGCGTGCCTCCTGGCCGTCCCGCGCGCGGCGCCCGTCGCCCCGCGCCCCTCCCGGCCGCGCGACCCGGTGCTGCGGCACTCCGTGTCCCGGCGCGGACCGCCGCGGGGGTGCCCGGTCCCGCGCTGACCCGGCCGCCACGGCGACGGCGCGGCGCGGGACCGGTGCGAGCGTCTCCACCCGTCATCCCCCGCACGTGCGCCGCCGCGCCGGCTCCCGCCGCGCGGCGGGCACACGTGGCCGCACGCGCCCGCGTCCGGCCACGGCGCGCAGTCCCGGCCGAAGGGGCCCGCGACGCCCCGGAGGCGGAACGAGCCGAACGAAGGACGTCCCCATGCCCACCCATCCCAGCGGCGTACGCGACCGCGACCGCACCACCCCTCCCGGCGACGACCGGATCACCGAATGGGCCCTGGCCGCCGCCCGCGGCGACACGGCGGCCGCGGAGCACTTCGTCTCCGCGACCCGCCCGCACGTCTGGCGGTTCCTCGCCCGCGCCTGCGGCGACGCCCACAGCGCGGACGACCTCACCCAGGAGACCTACCTGCGGGCGCTGCGCAGCCTGCCCCGCTTCGCGGCGCGCTGCCACGCCCGCGTCTGGCTCCTGTCGATCGCCCGCCGGGTCGTCGTCGACCGCTACCGGTCGAACGCCGCCCGTCCCCGCCTCGCCGACACGGCCGACTGGCAGACGGCCGCCGAGCGCGCCCAGCAGACGGGGCTGCCCGGCTTCGACGAGGGCGTGGCTCTGCTCGACCTGCTGGACTCCCTCGACCGGCCGCGCCGGGAGTCGTTCGTCCTCACCCAGGTCGAGGGCCTGTCGTACGAGGAGGCCGCCTCCGTGGCGGGCTGCCCGGTCGGCACGGTGCGCTCCCGGGTCAGCCGGGCCCGGCAGAACCTCGCGCACCTGCTGAGGTCGGCGGAGTCCGCCGCCTGAGCGGGGGGCGGCCGGGGTCCCGGCGGGCCCCGGCCGCCCCTCTCCCCCGCGCCGTCACTCCGGCAGCAGGGGCAGCGGCTCCGGCAGGCGCCCGCCGGACGCCTCGGCCGCCGCCCGCCGCTCCTCGGGCACCTCCCCGTACAGCGTGGTGCGGGGCCGCGCCGGACGGCCCGCGGCCTCCGCGATGGCGACGAGGTCCCGCACCGACCGGTACGAGCCCCAGCGCGAGCCGGCCATGCGGGAGATCGTCTCCTCCATGAGCGTGCCGCCCAGGTCGTTCGCCCCCGACCGCAGCATCTCGGCCGCGCCGTCCGCGCCGAGCTTCACCCAGCTGGTCTGGACGTTCGGGACGTACGGGTGGAGCAGCAGCCGCGCCGCCGCCGTGACCGCCCGGTTGTCGCGGACGGTCGGGCCGGGCCGGGCGATCCCCGCGAGGTACACGGGCGCGTTGGTGTGGACGAACGGCAGCGTCACGAACTCGGTGAACCCGCCGGTCTCCCGCTGGAGCCGGGCCAGGGTCCGCAGGTGGCCGAGCCAGTGCCGCGGCTGGTCCACGTGCCCGTACATCATCGTCGAGGAGGACCGGATGCCCAGCTCGTGCGCCGTGCGGACGACCTCGATCCAGGTGGCGGCGGGCAGTTTGCCGCGGGTGAGGACCCAGCGCACCTCGTCGTCGAGGATCTCCGCGGCCGTGCCGGGGATCGAGTCGAGTCCGGCCTCCCGCGCGGCGGTCAGCCAGTCGCGGACCGACATGCCCGTCCGGGACGCGCCGTTGACGACCTCCATCGGGGAGAAGGCGTGCACGTGGATGCCGGGCACGCGCCGCTTCACCGCCCGCACGAGGTCGAAGTACGCCGTGCCCGGCAGGTCCGGGTGGATGCCGCCCTGCAGGCACACCTCGACCGCGCCCACCTCCCACGCCTGCGCGGCCCGGTCGGCGACCTGCTCCAGGGAGAGCGTGTAGGCGTCGGCGTCGGTGCGCCGCTGGGCGAAGGCGCAGAAGCGGCAGCCGGTGTAGCAGACGTTGGTGAAGTTGACGTTGCGGGTGACGACGTAGGTGACGTCGTCGCCGACGGCCGCCCGGCGCACGTCGTCCGCGACGCGGCACAGGGCGTCCAGCGCCGGACCCTCGGCGTGCAGCAGGGCCAGCGCCTGGGCGTCGGTCAGCCGCTCCGGGTCGTCCGCCGCGACCCGCAGCGCCTCCCGCGCGTCCCCGTCGAGGCGCCGCGGTACGAGGCCGGGCGCGGCGGCCTCCCGCAGGGCGTCCCAGTCGCCGTACACGGTGTCGAAGTCGTCGCGCCGGTCGCGGGCGCGGCCCTCGGTGTCGACGGTGCGGTGCAGGTCGGTGCGGCCGCTCGCGGTGAACACCTCGTCGGGCTCCTGCCAGGGCAGCCCGGCGGGCACCGCGTCCGGCCGGGCCAGCCCGGTCTCCGGGTCGGCGAGGGCGGTGACGTGCGGGAGCAGCCGCGGGTCCAGCCACGGCTCGCCGCGCAGCACGAACTCCGGGTACACGCACAGCCGTTCGCGCAGCTCGAACCCGGCCTCCCGGGACCGCTCGGCCAGTACCTCGATCTGCGGCCAGGGCCGCTCGGGGTTGACGTGGTCGATGGTCACCGGCGACACCCCGCCCCAGTCGTCGACGCCCGCGCCCAGGAGCCGCGCGTGCGCGTCGTCGACGAGGTTCGGCGGGGCCTGGAGGCAGGCGGACGGGCCGAGGACCAGCCGGGCCACGGCGACCGTCGCCACCAGGTCGTCCAGGTCCGCGTCGGGCGCGGCGCGCATCGCCGTGTCCGGTTTGGCGCGGAAGTTCTGGACGATCACCTCCTGGATCCCGTGGTACGCGCGGGCGACGCGGCGCAGCGCGAACAGCGACTCGGCGCGCTCCTCGGGCGTCTCGCCGATGCCGATGAGCAGCCCGCTGGTGAACGGCACGGAGGACCGCCCGGCGTCCTCCAGGACCCGCAGCCGCACCGCCGGCTCCTTGTCGGGCGAGCCGTGGTGGGGGCCGCCGGGTTCGGACCACAGCCGCTCGGCGGTGGTCTCCAGCATCATCCCCATGGACGGGGCGACCGGCTTGAGCCGCTGGAAGTCCGTCCACGACACGACGCCGGGGTTGAGGTGCGGCAGCAGCCCGGTCTCCTCCAGGATCCGGACGGACACGGCCCGCACGTACGCGAGGGTGTCGTCGTACCCGTGCGCGTCGAGCCACTCCCGCGCCTCGGGCCAGCGGTCCTCCGGCTTGTCGCCGAGGGTGATCAGCGCTTCCTTGCAGCCGAGCGCGGCGCCCCTGCGGGCGATGTCGAGGACCTCGTCCACCGACAGGAACATCCCGTGCCCGGCGCGGCGCAGCTTCCCGGGGACGGTCGCGAACGTGCAGTAGCGGCAGGTGTCGCGGCACAGCCGGGTGAGGGGGACGAAGACGCTCCGGGAGTACGTGACGACGCCCGGCCGCCCCGCCGCGGCGAGGCCCGCGTCCCGCACCCGGGCGGCCGCGGCGGCGAGCCGGTCGAGGTCGGCGCCGCGCGCCCGGAGCAGGACGGCGGCCTCGGCGGCGTCGAGCGCGACCCCGTCCTCCGCGCGCTTCAGGGCGCGGCGCATGGCGTTGCCGGTCGGCCGGCTTCCGGTTCCCGTGGAGGTCATCCCCCGAGGATACGAGCGGCCCCCGGCCGCGTCGGCGCCCGCGGGAGGCCCGAGGTGACGGTCCCTCCGGTGCGCCGGACCCGGCCCGCGGGGGCGTGTGCGGCGGGGTCGCGTCCCGGCCGCCCCCGCCGTCCGCGGGTGCGCCCCGCCGTCCCGTCCGCGACGGACCGCCCGGCCGCCGGGCCCGCGCGGGGCTCCCGGCCGGCGTTGCGGGACGGCGTTGCGGGGCGGCGTTGCGGGGCGGCGTTGCGGGGCGGTCAGGTGCCGGTGCGGCCGTCGGTGAGTTCGCGGATCGCGTCGAGGTGGCCGTTGTGGCGGGCGGTCTCCTCGATCAGGTGCAGCAGGATCCACCGCAGCGTGACCCGGACGCCGTCCCGGACGGGCCGCTCGGCCTCGACGTCGAGGTCGTGCTCGGCGACCACCCGGCGCAGGCGGTCGGCCTGCTCCGCGTACTCGGCGACGAGCCGCGGCAGCGGGACGTCGAGCGCGATCCGCATCTCCCGGTCGGGGTCCTCGGGAGCCCAGGGGGCGCGGTCCTCGCCGCCGAGGAAGACGAAGTCCAGCCAGTAGTGCTCCACCCAGCGCAGATGGCTGATCACCCCGGCGGCCGTCATCAGCGGGGAGTGCGGCAGCGGTGCCCGGCGCGCGTCCTCGGCGGACAGGCCCTCGCACTTGGCGACGGCCGTGTCGCGGACGTAGTCGAGGAAGGTGGTCAGGTGCGTCCGCTCGTCGGGCGCCGCGGGCATGTCCGTACGCGTCATGGCCGCATCCTCGCCGCCGGCGTACACCCGTGTCGAACGAGTACCCGTACCGCGACGGGCGGGCGACGGGGTGAAGCTCCTATAGATCGTCAAGCGGTCTGAAGGAGCGGTTTCGGTGTGGTCTGTGAGCTGATGAGGTGCTTGTAGACCTCGCGCGCTATGAAGCGTTTGAGGCACCGGAGGATGTCCTTCTTGGACATGCCTTCGGCGGTTCGTCGGATCACGTAGTCCTTGGTACGGGTGTCGTAGCGCATGCGGACGAGCGCGATCGTGTGGAGTGCGTTGTTGGCCTGGCGGTCACCGCCGCGGTTGAGGCGGTGCCGGTGGGTGCGACCTGAACTGGCCGGGATCGGCGCCGCCGCGCACAGGTGCGCGAAGGACGCCTCCGACCTGAGCCGGTTCGGGTTGTCGCCCGCCGTGATCAAGAGCTGGGCGGCGGTTTCGGTGCCGACGCCAGGCAACGCAACCAGGTCGGGGACGGTCTGCGCGACCAGCGGTTTCAGCTCGGCATCGGCATCGGTGATCTCCTCGGTGAGGTACTGGTAGCGGCGGGCGAGGCGTCGCAGTGCGGTGCGAATCGCGCAGGCCGGATCCGCGTGGTCGCTGCCCGGGCGCGAGCGGGCCAGCTGCCGGATCAGCTCGCCGGTCGGCAGAGCGCGCAACTTCTCACGGACCTCGCCGGGTGCGGTGACGATGAGCGTGCGGATCTGATTGATCGTCTGGGTACGGGACTTGATGGCCGAACGGCGGACCACGCGCAGGGAGCGGATCGCCTCTACGACGCCGTCGCGCGTCTTCGGCGTACCACCGGCCCGGCCGGAGAGCACGGCGGTGGCTGCGGCGTAGGCATCGACGGGGTCGGACTTTCCGTTGGCACGCCTGGCCCGCCGGTCGGGCCGGTCCACGTCGATGACGGTGACCTGGTTCGCCCGCAGGTACCGCGCCAGTTCGGCGCCGTAGGCACCTGTGCCCTCGACGCCGACGGCCATGAGGTCACCGTGCGAACGCAGCCAGTCCAGCAGGCGGCGGTAGCCGGCGGGGCTGGTGGGGAACGCCTCGGTGGCGAGGTGGCGACCGATGGAGTCGATCACGGCGGCCTGGTGGAAGTCGGTGTGGGTGTCCACGCCGCCGACCACCGCTATCTCGTCTGCCATGCTGACTGCTGCTGTCCTTCCGTGCGACGCGCGAGGGATGACACGCGCCGGTCGGGCGACAGGACAAGACTGTGATGGGACCTTTGGCCGGGCTCCTATGAAGTCACAGACGCCCGACCGGCCGCGTGCATGGCGGCACCGCCCGGACGGCCGACGATTCAACCGCAGGACAGCCGGAGCGTCAGTCAGTCGGAGGGTCAGACCCCCGAGCGGTGCCATCTTCATCCTCACAGTCAGTCGTTGACCGCGGTCAGCAGGAACGCCGTGTCCGTCACCGCCGTCACGCTGTGCCGCTCCGGCGGGATGAGGAAGAGGTCGCCCATCGACAGCTCGAACTCCTCCGACGCCGTCTTCACCTTCAGCACTCCGCGCAGCACCTGCAGCGAGGCCGCGGGCGGCGCGTTGTGCTCGTCGAGCTTGGTGCCGGACGTGAGCGCGATGACGGTCTGGCGCAGCGGCCGCTCCCTCAGCAGCAGGTTGGCGCTGCGCCCGTGCTCGGAGCGGTGCGCGGCGATCAGGTGTTCCTCGGCGATGGCGTGGAGGTCGTACATGGCTCCAGCCTGCACCCCCGGAGCCCGGAACGCACGGGAAACGCGCACGGGACGGCCGCCCGGCCCACCGGTTCCGGGCCGGGCGGGCCGGGCCGGTCCGGGGCCGGGCGGACCCCCGGAGCGCCGCCCGGTGCTGACGCATCCGCCGCCGACAGGGCAGACTGGGGGTGGCGATACCAGCGGTACGGGCAGGGGGAGCTATGGGCCGTGACGACGGGCCGCGAGTGCCGGAGCGGCGTGTTCCACGGCAGGCGCGGACACCCGACGGTCAGGCACCGGACGGCGGCCCCGCCCCCGGCGCACCCGCGGGGGACGGGCCGGACGGCCGTGCCGGCCTGCGCTTCGCGGTGCTCGGCCCCGTACGGGCCTGGCGGGACGGCGAGCCCCTCCCGTCCGGCTCCCCCCAGCAGCGCGCCCTGCTCGCCGCGCTGCTGCTGCGCGAGGGACGCACGGCGACGGCCGGCGAACTGATCGACGCCATCTGGGGCGAGGAGCCCCCCTCGCAGGCCCTGGCCGCGCTGCGCACCTACGCCTCCCGCCTCCGCAAGGTCCTCCCGCCGGGCGTCCTGGTCAGCGAGTCCGGCGGGTACGCGCTGCGCGGCGCCCCGGACGCCCTCGACCTGCACGCGGCCCGGCGCCTGGCCGCCGAGGCGGAGAAGGCCCGCCTGGCCGGGGACCGCGTCCGGGCCTCCGCCCTGCTCGGCGAGGCGCTCGACCGGTGGGACGGCGAGCCCCTCGCCTCCGTGCCCGGGCCGTACGCGGAGACGCAGCGCACCCGCCTGGAGGAGTGGCGGCTCCAACTCGTCGAGACCCGGCTCGACCTGGAGCTGGAGTGCGGCCGCCACGCGGAGGCCGCGTCCGAGCTGACCGCGCTGACCGCCGCCCACCCGCTGCGCGAACGGCTGCGGGAGCTGCTGATGCTCGCCCTGTACCGCAGCGGCCGCCAGGCCGAGGCCCTCGCCGTGTACGCCGACACCCGCCGCCTCCTCGCCGAGGAGCTCGGCGTGGACCCGTGCCCCGAACTGTCCCGGCTCCAGGAGCGCATCCTCCGGGCCGACAGCGAACTGTCCCGGCACGCCGAGTGCCCCGCCCCCGACCAGGCCGCCGTCCCTCGGCCCGCCCAACTGCCTGCCACGGTGAGCGACTTCACCGGCCGCGCCTCCTTCGTACGGGAGCTGGGCGACCTCCTCACGACGGCCGAGGGCTCCGTCATGGCCGTGTCGGCCCTCGCCGGCATCGGCGGCGTCGGCAAGACGACCCTCGCCGTCCACGTGGCGCACCTGGCCCGCCCCCACTTCCCCGACGGCCAGCTGTACGCGGACCTGATGGGCGCCGGGCAGCGGGCCGCCGAGCCGGAGACGGTCCTGGGCTCCTTCCTGCGCGCGCTGGGCACCCCCGACGCGCAGATCCCCGAGACCCTCGGCGAGCGGGCCGCGCTGTACCGGTCGACGCTCGCCGGCCGGCGCGTCCTGGTCCTGCTGGACAACGCCCGCGACGCCGCCCAGGTCCGGCCGCTGCTCCCGGGCGCGGAGGGCTGTGCGGCACTGGTCACCAGCCGCGTCCGGATGCTGGACCTGGCGGGCGCGCACCTCGTCGACCTGGACGTGATGTCCCCGGACGAGGCGCTCCAGTTGTTCACCCGGATCGTGGGCGCCGAACGGGTGCGGGCGGAGCGGGAGGCGGCGCTGGACGTGGTCGCCGCCTGCGGCTTCCTGCCGCTGGCCATCCGCGTCGCCGCGTCCCGGCTGGCCGCGCGGCGCACCTGGACGGTGTCCGTGCTGGCGGAGAAGCTCGCCGACGAGCGGCGCCGGCTGGACGAGCTCCAGGCGGGCGACCTCGCGGTGAAGGCCACGTTCGAGCTGGGCTACGGGCAGTTGGAGCCCGCGCAGGCCCGCGCGTTCCGCCTGCTGGGCCTCGCGGACGGCCCGGACATCTCCCTGGCCGCGGCCGCGGCCGTCCTGGACCTGCCGCCGCGGGAGGCGGAGGACCTCCTGGAGAGCCTGGTCGACACGTCCCTCCTGGAGTCCGCCGCGCCGGGCCGCTACCGCTTCCACGACCTGGTCCGCCTCTACGCGCGTGCGTGCGCCGAACGCGACGAGCAGCCCCCGGCGGAGCGCGAGGCGGCGATGTCCCGCCTCCTGGACTTCTACCTGGCGACGGCCGCCCGCGTGTACGCCATCGAACGCCCCGGCGACCGCCTCGTCGACCACCTGGAGCCCACCACCTACGAGGGCCTCGCCTTCACGGACCGGCACGAGGCACAGGACTGGCTGCACACGGAGGCCGGCTGCATCCTGGCGTGCGTGCAGCAGTCGCTCGGACCGTCGACGCTGCGCCGGGCCCTCGACCTGCTGTTGTGCTCCAAGGACCTGCGGGAGTCAGGAGCCAGCGCCCTGCGGTACGAGGCCGCGACCACGGCCGCCGGAGAAGCCGCCGCCGCGTCCGCCGACATGCACGCCGAAGCGCGGGCCCGCGTCACGCTGGCGCAGGTGCACAGTACGGCGGGACGCTTCGACCAGGCCGCGGCGGAGGCGCTGCGGGCCGTCGAGCTGGGCGAGGCCACGGGCGACCCCTGGACCTGCGGCAACGCGCCCAATGAACTGGGCATCATCGCGATCTGCACCAACGAGCCCACGGAGGGCGAAACCCACCTGCTTCGCGCCGTCGAGGCGTTCCGCGCGGACTCCAACCGGGCGGGCGAAGCCAGCGCCCTGTGCAACCTGTCCCGCGTCGCCGCCTCCGCCGGCCGCACCGGCGAGGCCGTCGAACTGGCCCGGCAAGGAGTGGCCGCCTACGACGAGCTCGGGCTCACCCTGCGGCTCGCCAATGCCCGGTACGCCCTGGGGATCGTCCTCACGCAGGCCGGACGGCTGCCGGAGGCATTGGACGAGCTGTCCGGCGCGCTGGCCATATTCAGGGAGAACCGGCAGCGTCTCTGGGAGGGCACCACGCACTTCCGCATCGCCCAGGTCCATCTTTCCTCCGCCCGCCCCGCCAACGCCGCCCAGCACGCCGAACAGGCGCTCGCGCTCGGTTGCATCGGCGGCAGGTGGATGCAGGCCCACGCGCAGACCCTCCTCGGCAAGGCCCTGCAGCGGCTCGGCCAGGCCGGCCGTGCGCAGGCCTGCTGGCGGGAGGCTCTGTCCCTCTACGAGGAGTGCGGTGCTCCCGAGGCGGTGGAGGTGCGGCGCCTGCTGTCGCCGCTCCGCGTGGCCTGACCGCGCCCCGTTCATCGAACGTTTATGAGCGGCTGCCACGCTCGGTACATCGGTTCGTCGCGTCGGGGGGCAGGCGAGTCGAAGGGGTCTCACCACTAAGGTGAGCGTCCGCCGGAATGCCCGTTCGGCAGCCCTCGGGGGAGTTGCCGAACGGGCGTTCACCACCATGACGTCTGACGAGGGGGAGCTTGACCATGAGCGACATCCTGAAGAACGAAGAGACCACCCCCATGGACAGCCACGCCCCGGCGCCGCCGTCGGGCAAGGGCTCCAGTCTCACGGTGGAGGACAGCCACGCGGACGTGCGGCCGGTCGGCGCCACCGAGACCGCCACCGTGGACGGCCACGCCCCGGCGCCGCCGACTCTGGGTCCGGAGATCACCACCATGGACAGCCACGCGCCGGCGCCGCCGGTCAGGTAAGCCGATCCGACGGGGTGCGGCCGCGGCGGCGCGGAGGGGACGCCGCCGCGGCCGCTGCATGTGCGCAGCCGGACACGACCGTGGGGCCCACCGGACAGGCGGGCCCCACGGTCGTGTCCGCCGTGTCAGCTCACCGTGCGCTGGGCCCGGGTGACGACGCACTGGGTGTACTCGGCACCGTTCTGCGTACCCGTGTAGGCCGTGGTGGCCTCGACGGTCTTCGAGGCGCCCTTCGGAACCACCAGGTCGTCCACCCGGGCGACGGCGTACGGCACGCTCGTTCCGGTGGCGCCCTTGAACTGGACCGTCGCCTCGTACTCGTGGTCGAACAGGCCGCTGTTGGTGATCGCCAGGCGCGCGACGAGGTTCTTGCCGGACGCGTCGAGTCTGCACTCGGCGATGCGGATGTCCCTCATCGCCGAGGCGTCGGAGCCCGAGCCGCCCGGAACGGAGCTTCCGCCACCGGAACCGCTGCCACCGGAACCGCCGCTATCGGAACCGCTGCCGCCGTGGCCGGCCGCGTCACCGTGGCCGCCGGTCCCGGACCCGCCGTCGGAGTAGGAACCGGAGCCTGAACCGGAGCCGGAGCTGGAACCGCCGCAGCTGCCGCCGCCCGAACCGCGCGCACCGGTCAGGGCGACCAGGACGACGCCGAGGACGGCGACCGCACGAACATGACGCATTTTCACGTTTCAACCCCCGTTGAAAGTGGAAAGATAAAGGGCTCGTTTTGATGAGCGCACGTCACCCTAGCAGCGGCCGGCTCCCGTCCCTCACGGGTGAGTCCCCGCCCGGCGGCGGGTACCCGGCCGACGGACCGGGCCCGGACCGGACCCGTCCGGCACCCGGGATCGAGGGAGGCCGAGGATGATCCGCAACGCCATCGGTGCCGTCCTGGCCGCCGCGGGGGCGACCGCCGCCGTGTGGAGCGTCTTCCGCGCCTGGTATGACGGCCGTCCGGGCCGGTACGTCGAGATCGGCGACCTGTTCGGCGGGATCACCTCCGGCCGGGCCGATCCGTGGACGTCGCTGCTCCTGCCGATGGCCTTCGCGGCGCTGCTGACACTGGTGGGACTGCTGCTGCGGTCCCGGCCCGCGGTCGCGCTCGCGGGGGTGGTCGTCCTGGGGGCCACCGTGCTGTGGATGGTGCGGCAGGGCCAGGCGGCGGGCAGCCTGACCGTCGGCGACGGCCGGGAGGGCGTCGGGCCGGGGNCGGGCTGGCGCTCGGGGGCGGGCTGCTGCTGCCGCTGGCCGCGGCGGTGATGGCGGGTCGGCGGCGCCCCGGGCGGCGGCGCCGCCGCGGCCCGGCCCCGGAGCCCGTCGGTCCCCCGTACCAGGGCCACCAGGACCACCAGGGCCACGACGGCTACCGGAATCACCACGGTCACCAGGACCACGACGGCTACCAGGACCGCCCGGACCACCACGGCCGGTACCAGGACCACCCGGACCACCCGGACCACCCGGGGCGGCCCGTGGACCCGTACGGGCAGCAGCCGTACGGACCGGACCCGTACGGGCAGCGGCCGCCGGGGCGGTACGAGGACCCGTACGGGCACGGGGAGCACGGCCACCGGGACCACCCGGGGGACCCTTACGGCCACTGGGGGCAGGGGCACCGAGGGCACCCGGAGGACCCCTACGCGCAGGACACCGACCCCTACCGGAACCCTCCCGGCCGGGGCGACCACCCGGACGATCACCGCCACTGAGCGGCCTCCCGCGCACCGGCGCGGTGGAGCCGCCGACTCCCGCACCGGGGCACCGGCTCCCCCTACGGGCCGGCGGGGCACGGCGATCCGGCCATGACCCCGGCCCCGGCCCCGGCCGGGGCTACCCCGTGACCGCCGGGCGGGGGCCCGTGGCGGTGCCCTTCCGGGCGTCGAGGGCGTAGACGCAGCGGTCCTTGCTGCACGCGTACACGACGCCCGCCCGCGCCACGGGCGAGCCCGTGATCTCGCCGCCCGTCGTCAGCTTCCACCGGAGCTGCCCGCCGGCCGCGTCCAGCGTGTACAGCACGTGGTCCGCCGAACCGAAGTGCAGCCGCCCCTCCGCCGCCACGGGCGCGCCGACGATCTCGCCGCCGGCCGCGAACCGCCACTTCGGCGTACCCGTCACGGCGTCCAGCGTGTAGAGGGCGCTGCCGCTGCCGACGTGGACGTTCCCGTTCGCGACGAGGACCGGTTCGATCGACTGCCGGGCCTCCGTCGCGATGCGCCACCGGTCCTTGCCGGTCGCCGCGTCGAGGGCGTACACGGTGCCGAGGTGGTCGGAGAGGTACACCCCGCCGCCGGTGACCGAGGGGCCCGGTGCGAAGGCGGGCGGCGACAGGAAGACCGCCGGGGCCTCGAAGTGCCAGCGCACGTGCCCCGACAGGACGTCGACGGACAGGACCCGGGTCCCGGCGGCGACGTACACGTAGCCGTCCTCGGCGGGGGTGACCCGTACGGGTACGCCACCGCAGGACGCGGCGTCGCCCACGGGGTACGACCAGCGCTCGGTTCCGGTCCGGACGTCCAGGGCGCGCAGCCGGGCGTCCTGCCACACGTAGACGGTGCCGTCGTGGACGGCGGGGCCCGCCTCGGGGGTCTCGAAGTCGGTCTGGGCGCCGGTCAGCTCCCACAGCCCCGCGCCGTTGGACGCCTCCCACGCCTGGACGCCGCCGCCGCGCGTGCCGGTGACGACGGTGCCGCGGTCGGCCTTGAGCGAGTACACCCAGGCGTCGGTCCGCTGCCGCCACAGCTCGCCCGCGTCGAGGGCGTCGAGGGCGTACAGCGTGGGCCCATCGGAGGCGTGGATGCGCCCGGCGGCGACGGCCATGGACCAGGCGACGTCGCGGGTCTTGAACTGGCGGCGGCCGGTGGCCACGTCGAGGGCGTGGACCTCGAAGGACGTGACGTACAGGAGGTCGCCGTGGACGGCGGGGGTGCCCCACACGTCGTTCGACATGCGGAACCGCCAGGGGCGCCAGTGCCCGGGCGCGGGGTCGGGCGCGGCGACGGTCGGGCCGCCGTCCGCGGCCGGGGCGCCGGGCTGGGGCGGTACGCCGGGGANNGGGCGTCCGGTGGGCGGCGGGCCGTCCGAGCCGATCAGTCCGGCGGGCGGGCGGATCCAGCCGGTGGCGTGCCCGGCGGGGTCGGGTGCGGCGACGGAGCGGCCGTCGGCACGGCGGGGGCCGGGGCCGATGGGCACGCTGGAGCCGGGGAGGNGGACGGACGGCGCGCCCGCCGTGCCGACGGCCGCTC
>NZ_CP095474.1:2587490-2632300 GCF_023614315.1 Streptomyces sudanensis
GGTGTTGCAAGGTGGGGTGGGGGTGGCAGCGGGAGAGGGGGATGNAGNNCCGGCGGGGGCGGGGGCGCGGTGGGACGGCCGCCGCGCCGGTGCTCGATCATGGCGGTGGCCTGCGCGGGCAGCCACGCGGAGGCCGTGCCGCCGTCGTCGTCGCCGGCGAAGAGGTGCGGGGCGAGCTGCGCCTGGAGGTCCGCCGGGGTGGGGCGGAGCGCCGGGTCCGTCTGCATGCAGGACTCGATCAGCGGGCGCAGCTCCTCGGGCAGCCCCTCCAGGTCGGGGCCCTCGCGGAGCAGCATGAAGACGGTCTCGACGGGGTTGGCGCCGTGGAACGGCGCGTGCCCGGTCGCGGCGAACACCAGGGTGGAGCCGAGCGAGAAGACGTCGCTCGCCCCGGTGACGCTGCGCGAGTCGCGCGCCTGCTCGGGCGACATGTAGGCGGGCGTCCCGACGGCGACGTTGGTCATCGTCAGCCGGGTGTTGGAGACGCCGGAGGCGATGCCGAAGTCGATGACGCGCGGCCCGTCCTCGACGACGAGGACGTTGGACGGCTTCAGGTCGCGGTGGACGAGGCCGGCGCCGTGGATGGAGTGGAGGGCCTCGGCGACGCCGGCGGCCAGCCAGCGCACGGCGGGCGCGGGCAGCGGCCCGCACTCGTTCACTATCTCCTCGAGGGAGGGCGCGGGAACGTAGGCGGTGGCCAGCCACGGCACGGGGGCCCGCGGGTCGGCGTCGACGACGGCGGCCGTGTAGAAGCCAGACACGGCCCGCGCGGCCTCGACCTCCCGGGTGAAGCGAACGCGGAACAGCTGGTCCTCGGCGAGCTCGGTCCGCACGGTCTTGATCGCCACGCGGCGGCCGGACGCCGACCGCGCGAGATAGACCAGGCCCATGCCGCCGGCGCCGAGCCGGCCCAGCACCTCGAACGGGCCGATCCGTCTCGGGTCGTGCTGCGTCAGCTGCTCCACTTGCCTGCCACCTCCCCGTCAGGGCCATGAGGGTACGGCCCTGTGCCCCCTGATTCTTCATGTCCGGGGCGATGGTGGCGAACCCGGGGGCGGATCGGGGTGTCTCACCCGTAAGGGGACAGGCGTGCCAAAGGCGGCGGGGCGGCGGTCGCGGCGCTCCACGGCCGCCCGCCCGCCGCCCCGGACGCCCGCGGTGGCGGGCCGGCGGTTCAGGCCGCCCTGGGGTCGGCCAGTACGGCGAAGGCCGCGCCCTGGTCGTCGGCGAGGAGCGCGATCCGGCCGTACGGCGTGTCGAACGGGTCCTCGGTGACGCGGCCGCCGAGGCGGACGGCGGCGGCCACCGCCTCGTCGCAGTCGGCGACGGCGAAGTACACCAGGAAGTGGGCCGGCATCTCCGCGGGGAACGCCTCCCCGATCACGCTGCGCCCGCCGATCGCGTCGGCGTCGGTGGGTTCGCCCGCGCCGGCCGGGGACCAGACGCGGAAGTCGACGGACGGGTCGTCGAGGTCGCGCGTGCGGTAGCCGAAGAGGGCGTCGTAGAAGGCGTCGACGGCGTCCTTGTCGCGGGCCCGGGTGTACACCTCGGTCCAGCAGTACGAGCCGGGCAGGCCCTCCTTCTCGAAGCCCGCGTGCTCCTCGGCCTGCCAGAGGCCGAAGACGGCCCCGCCGGGGTCCGCCACGAGCGCGGTGATGCCGGCGGCGCCGACGCGCATGGGCTCGGTGATGACCTGCCCGCCGGCCTCCCGCACGCGGGCGGCGAGGGCGACGGCGTCGACGGTGGCCAGGTAGACCCCCCAGGCGGTGGGCATGCGGCCGTCCCGCTTGGGGGCGAGCCCGGCGACGCGCCGGCCGTCGTTGAGGGCGGTGGCGTAGGGGCCGTAGGTCTCGCCCTCGTCGGCGAAGGTCCAGCCGAACAGCTCGCCGTAGAAGCGCTTGCCCGCCTCCAGGTCCGGCAGCAGCACGTCCGCCCAGCAGGGCGTGCCCTCCGGCTTCTCCTCCGGGGCGCCTCCCGGCGCACGTTCCGCGGTCGCTGCCATGGGCGTGGTTCCTTCCCTGTGCACGGGCGCACTACGGATCATGTGTGCCCGTCACGGCCACGCTAATGCGGGTGCGGGGCGCGCGCAGGGGGAGGGAGCCCGCCGGGAAGTTGTCCACCGGGGTTTTCCACAGCCTGTTGATAATCATTCCGCAGCAGAAGAGGCACGGAGACGGGCGGAAGGCGCGGCCGGGAACGCGGCGTTCCGCCCCGGGGCCGGCCGGCGAATCCGCGATGCCGCCTTCTCCCGGCGCCTTCTCCGGACTCTCTCCAGGGTCCCCCTGGAGGCCTTCCCGAGGTCCTCCCGGGGCCCTCTCCCGGGCCTCCACGAGATCCCTCTCCGGCCTCCCCGAGATCCCTCTCCGGGTCTTCCCCGGGTCTTCCCGGGGTCTTCCCTCGGGACCTCCCCCGGCGCCCGCCAGGCCTTCCCGGAAAACCCGTCGGGAACAGTCCGCGCACGGCTCCGCACCCATTTGCAGTCGGCCGAATCGCGCGCCGAACACCCGTCGGTAAGCTGACGACATGACAGGACAAGTACGCACCGTCGACGGCCGCGTGGCCGGCCGGCGCGGCCAGGCGACGCGGCAGAAGCTGCTCGACTGCCTCAGCGAGATGCTCAGCTCCTCGCCGTACCGGGACGTCAAAGTCATCGACGTGGCCCGGAAGGCGGGCACTTCACCTGCGACGTTCTATCAGTATTTCCCGGACGTCGAGGGCGCCGTCCTGGAGATCGCCGAGGAAATGGCGAAGGATGGCGCAGGATTGACCGAATTGGTATCGGGCCGGTCCTGGGTCGGCAAGGCGGCGAAACAGGCGTCGGAGGAGCTCGTCGAGGGCTTCCTCGACTTCTGGCGGCGGCACGACGCGATCCTGCGCGTCGTCGACCTGGGAGCCGCCGAGGGCGACAAGCGGTTCTACAAGATCCGCATGCGGATCCTCGGTTCGGTCACCGGCTCCCTCACGGACGCGGTGAAGGAACTCCAGGCCAAGGGCCGGGTCGACAAGGACGTGAACCCCGCCGCGATGGCCGGGGCGCTGGTGACGATGCTGGCGTCGGTGGCGTCGCACCAGAAGGGCTTCCAGACCTGGGGCGTCAAGCAGGCCGAGCTCCGGCCGAACCTCGCGGTCCTGGTCCACCTAGGCATCACCGGCAAGAAGCCGGCGAAGTAGGGGCGCGTACGGCACCTCCCGCACGANCCCNNNCCCGCGCCCCGGCACCTCCCGTACGGCCCCGCCCGACCGCCCGGCGCTCCGGTCACGGCACGTCCTGTCACTCCGGAGGCGCGCCCCGCGACGGACGGCCGCGGGCACCCCGTACCCCGGGGCACCCCGTACCCCCTCCGCCCCTCCGCGCCGGGCCCATGATGTCCTCATGACGCACGGCACCTCCGGCCCCCACGCCACGCACGCCGCCTTCGAGGCGGCGCTCCACGCCCTGCGGGTGTGGGACACCGACCTGCCCGCCTTCGATCCGCTGACCGCCCCGGACGATCCGCTGGACCTGTTCCACGCCTGGTTCCTGGACGCGGCGGAGGCGGGCCAGCCCGAGCCGCACACCATGCAGCTCGCCACCGTCGGCGCGGACGGCCGCCCCGACGTGCGGACGGTGATGCTGCACGGCGCCGACGGGCACGGCTGGCGCTTCGCCACGCACTCCACCAGCGCCAAGGGGCGCCAGCTCGCCGCCCGCCCGTACGCGGCGCTGCACTTCTACTGGCCGCTGCGGGGCCGCCAGGTCCGCCTGCGCGGTCCCGTCGCCCCGGGCACGCCCGAGGAGGCGCGGGCCGATCTCCGTGCCCGCTCGACAGGCGCCCTCGCGGCGGCGCTGACCGGCCGCCAGAGCGCACCGCTCGCCTCCCCGCGGGAGCTCGCGGAGGCGAGCGCACGGGCCTGGGAGCGGGCCGGGTCCGACCCGGCGGCCGAGGCCCCGACCTGGACGGTCTACCGCCTGGCCCCCCGGGAGGCGGAGTTCTTCCAGGGGGACGCGCGCCGCCGCCACGTCCGCCTGCGCTACGACCATGCGTCATCCGCCGCCCCGTGGTCCCGCGGCCTGCTCTGGCCCTGACCCCCCGGCGCGGCCCGGACCCGGACGGGTGCCGGCGGACGCCGACGGACGCTGACGGACACGGTCGGACACGGACGGCAGGTGGCGGGCGGCAGGCCGTCGCAGCGCGGGGCGGGCGGGACCCGGCGGACCGGGCGGGTACGGGCGGACCCGGCGGACCGAGAAGGCACGGGCGGACCGGGTGGGCCGGGAGGTACGAACGGATACGGGCGACCGGGCCGGGCCGGGCTCGCCCGCGCCGCTTCCGCGTCCCTCCCGGGGCCGTTCGGGAGGGTCCGGCCGTTCGCGCCGGGGCCCGCCGCCGGCTCTCCTCCCGGTCCGCCACCGGTGCCCGCGCGGGGCCGCCGGGGAGCGGGGCCTGTAGGGGCCGGGGCCGCGGGGGCGCGGGGGCGCCCCCGCCGGGAGCGGTTTTCCGCCGGGGCCGGGGTACGGCGGGCGCGGCGACCGTTACGCTCGGCGTCCATGCCCTTACGATGNGTNNNNGNCCNNCACGCCCCCGGCCCCCGTGCTCGGGCCGCCCGTCTACGTCGTCGGCGGCGGCCCCGGCGGGCTCGCGGCGGCGGCGGCGCTGCGCGGGCGCGGGGTGCGGGCGGTCGTCCTGGAGAAGTCCCCCGCCGTCGCCGCGTCCTGGCGCCGCCACTACGACCGGTTGCGGTTGCACACGACGCGCCGCATGTCCGCCCTGCCCGGCCTGCCGATGCCCCGGTCGTTCGGGCGCTGGGTGTCGCGCGACGACATGGTGCGGTACCTGGAGGAGTACGCGCGGAGGCACGGCCTGGAGGTCGTGACCGGCGTCGAGGTGGTCCGCATAGAGCGGGCGGCACCGGACGGGGGTGACGGGGACGGGGGCGGCGGCTGGGTGCTGCACGCCTCCGGCGGGCGGCGCCTGACCACGCGCGCGGTCGTCGTCGCGACGGGCGCCGCGCACGTCCCGGTGCTCCCCGCCTGGCCGGGCCGCGAGGAGTGGGCCGGCGACCTGCGGCACGCCGCCGCGTACCGCTCCCCCGCCCCGTACGCGGACAAGGACGTGCTGGTGGTCGGCGCCGGGAACAGCGGCGCGGAGATAGCCGTCGACCTGGCGGAGGGCGGTGCGGCACGGGTGCGGCTGGCCGTCCGCACCGCGCCGCACGTGGTGCGCCGTTCGGTCGCCGGCTGGTCCGCGCAGAGGACCGCGGTCCTGCTGCGGCGGTGGCCGGTGTGGGCGGCGGACCGGCTGTTGCGGGCGGTGCAGCGGGTGACGGTGCCGGACTTGTCGGCGTACGGGCTGCCGCGCCCGGGCACCGGCCCGTACGCGCGGCTGCGGCGGGACGGCTCGGTGCCGGTGCACGACACGGGGCTGGTCGACGCGGTGCGGCGCGGACGGGTGGAGCCGGTGGCCGCGGTGACCGGCTTCGGGGAGGACGGCGGGGTCGCGCTGGCGGACGGCTCGGTGGTGCACCCGGACGCGGTGATAGCGGCGACCGGTTACCAGGGTGCGCTGGAGGGCCTGGTGGGCCACCTGGGCGTACTGGACGCGGACGGCCGCCCGCGCGCACGGGGGGCGCGTGCGGCGGCGGAGGCGCCGGGCCTGTACTTCGTGGGCTTCGCCCGGCCGCTCGGCGGCCTGCTGCGGGAGCTGGCGGCGGAGGCACGGCGCGTGGCCCGCGCCATAGCGGCGACCCCGCAGCCCCCGGCCCCCTACGGGGTGCACGGCGGCCACGGCCCGGAGGGGAACCCCGAGGCCCTTCGAGCGGCCGGGGAGGCGGGCGCCGAGTCGGCGGACCGCCCCGAAGGGCCCCCGGACGTCCTTCCGCCCGGCGCTTTCCAGCCGGTCAGCCTGCCGCGCTGACGGCCGGCCGAACCCGCGTGGGCGCGCCCCGCCGGCCCCCGCGCGACGACCTCGTACCCGTACGGGGGCGGCGTGCCCGTACGAGTTCGGCACCGATACAGGGTGGGGATGGACGGCGTTCCCGTACGGGGCGGGGTGGGCNGCGTTCCCGTACGGGAGGGGCGGGCAAGCGGCGTTCCCGTACGGGGCAGCGCACCCCGGACCGGCGCGGACCGGCGCCCCGTGCTCCGGGGCCCGGACCGGGTTCGGGGTCCGGCAGCCGGAGGCCCCGGGGGCCGGAGGGCCGTGGCCCGGCAGCCGGAACCCGCAGTCCCCGCCGTCCGCCGTCCGGCGACCGGCGACCGGAAGGGCCGACGACTCACAGCCGCCGGCCGAAGGGCCGCAGCCGACAACCAGCGGCCAAGGGCCCGGAGCCGCCGGAACCGCAAGAGGCACCGGTGCCGGGAGAGCCCCCGCCCCCGCCGTTTCGGGCACCGGCGCCGGGAGAGCCTCCGCCTCCGCCGTTTCGGGCGCCGCCGTCCGAACCCGGCTACCCGAGCCCGCCGTCCGAACCACGCCGACCGAACCCCACCGCCTCGGCCCGCCGTCCGAACCACACCGACCGAACCCCACCGCCTCGGCCCGCCGTCCGAACCACACCGACCGAACCCCACCACCCGGATCCCGCCGTCCGAACCACACCGACCGAACCCCACCACCCGGATCCCGCCGTCCGAACCACACCGACCGAACCCCACCACCCAGGCCCACCGCCCCGGCCCGCCGTCCGGGCCCCGCCGGCCACTCGCCTCCCCTTTCCCCGTCCTCCCGCATCCCGACTTTCCGGACGGCGGAGCCGTCTTCCCTGAAATCCGAGGCGGGATACGGAGAAAAGGCACGGCCCGTTGCCGGAAAGGCATGACGGGGTTCGGGCCGCATTGACCGCGCACCGCCCGGCGGCGGGCGGGGGGCATTCCCGTCGTGGCCGACGGATGCCGGTATTCCCGGTACCGGCAGGAAAGCGCGCCGACCGACGGGGGTCCGGGCTTCGCACCGTTCCCCGGGGTTCCTTCCGTATTCGGCGGAGTGCCCGAAAGGCGGGGCGGAGGCCGGCAGAGTAGTTCACACGGATACGAGTCCCGTCTCCGCCCGCGGTGCGCCGCCCGCCGCCCGCCGGCTTCGAACAGCGCACGGCGGACGCTCGCGTCCCCGGCGTCCCGGCGAATTTCCCGGCTCACGTCCTCCTCCCGCTCCGGTACGCCTCCCGGACCGCCTCCGCCAGTCCGGGCGCCCAGGCCGCGGCGCCGCCGTCCGACGGCCAGACCAGCAGGAGGCGGTGGCGGGTGCCGGCGTCGGACAGCGGGGTGTAGGCCACTCCGACCGCCGGCGCGGGGAGCGGGTAGGCGGGCAGCACGCCGCGGACCCCGCAGACCAGCGCCGCCGCCTCGGCCTCGTCGGACGTCCGGCGCAGTTCGACGTCCACACCGGCGTGCCGCACGGCCGCCGTGAAGTGGCGGCGCAGGTCGGCGTGGCGGCGGCCTCCGACGAGCAGGCACAGTTCACCGGTCAGGTCGGCGAGGGAGAGCGAGGGGCGCCCGGCCAGCCGGTGGTCGGTCGCGGTGCCGATCAGCATGTCCTCCTCGGCGAGCACGGCGGACTCCAAAGGGCCGGGGAGGGGCCCGTCCAGCACGGAGGAGTGCCGCACCACGGCCAGGTCGAGGCGGTGCGTGCGGAAGAGGTCCGGCAGGGCGGCGCCGAAGGCCGCGGTCCGCGGGTCGGCGGCCGGCTCGCGGTACGCGTCGAGGAGGGTGCACGGCTCGACGGCGGATCGCGGGAGCAGGGCCCGGGCGTGGGCGGCCACCAGGGGGAGGACGGGGGTCGGGACCGTGCCGATGCGCAGGCGCTCCGTCGGCGGNCCGGCGGTGGCGGCGGGGTCCTCGTGCCGGCCGGCGGCCAGGAGGCGGTCGATCTTCGGGAGCAGTTCGTCGGCGCAGAGCAGCAGCAGCCGGCCGGCGGCGGTGAGGCGGGCCCCCTGGTGGTCGCGGCGGAGCACGACGAGCCCGGTCGCCCGCTCCAGGTGCTGGATGCGGCGGGTGACGCCGGCCTGGCTGACGCCGAGCGCGCGGGCCGCGCCGGCCAGGCTCCCCGTGTCGGCCACGGCCCGCAGCACCCGCAGGTCCTGGACCTCCACGTTCATGGCGATCCGGCGAGTGACAGCTCGCGGTGCGCGGCGGAGAGCAGCGAGACCAGCTTCGGCATCCGGGCGGCGACCCAGCTCTCCCTGCGGTAGGCCACCAGGTGGGTCACCCGCAGGTCCAGGTCGGCCACCGGGCGGCGCACCACGCCCGGTTGGACGGGGCGGTACGCCTGGGTCAGGGCGACGCAGCCCTGGTGGCGGATCACCGGGCAGCGGGGGCCGGCCACCGCGATGTCGTGGGTGATGCGCGGGGTGAACCCGTGGGGGGCGCAGATCCGGCGGAGCCACTCGTCGCAGGCGTCGGGGCCGGTGCACGAGATCCAGTCCTCGCACGCCAGGTCCGCCATGGTGAGCCGTTCGGCGACGGCCGGGGGGCGGCCGGCGGCCACCGCGAGCAGTACCGGGCTCTCGGCCCAGGGGACGTGCGCGATCGGGCCCTCGTCGGAGGGGAGGGGGCCCCTCACGGCCTGGTGGTCCCGCAGGGCGATGTCGATCTCCCCCTCCCGCAGCAGGCCCATCAGCTCGCGGCCGGAGGGCGCGGTGACGATCTGCACCCGCTCCTCGGACGGCAGCCGCCGCAGGGAGCGGAGGAGGGGTTCGTAGAACACGTTGCACGCCGTTCCGCCGATCCGCAGCGTCCGGCGGCGCAGCATGCGGTAGTCGCGCACCTGCTCACCGAAGTCGTCGAAGGAGCGGAGGATGGACTCCGCGTGGTCCAGGACGGCGCTGCCCAGGGGGGTGGGGCGGGTGCCGTGCTGGTCACGTTCGAACAGCGTCCCGCCGAACAGCTCCTCCAGCCTCCGGATCTGACGGCTCAGAGCGGGCTGGGGGAGCCCCAGGACCGTCGCGGCCTTGTTGAGGCTTCCGGTCTCGGAGACGACGCACAGCTGACGTAAGTGGCGGAATTGCAGGTCCATGTCAATAGTTAAGCCGCTTCCCGGAACCTTTGCCAGGGCTGGGACTCAACGCGTTCGATTTGCGGTTTTCATGTTCCCGAAAGTCACCGATGGTCCACCGGCGAACACGCTGCGCCGCACTGGCGGGAATTGCGCCGATGGCATAACCGCCCGGCATTACTCAACCCCGCGGCGGGCCGTCACCATTCCACTCATCGCCTCATGGGCCGCCGGCCCGACCGTGCGAGGGGGGCTCATCCACACCACTACTTGAGAGCGAATATGTTTGAGATTGAACCACTTACCGAGCGATGTCGCGGCCTATTGCCGGAAGCCGTTCACGTGTGCATCGGAGTCAGCCCTTTCAACAGCTACTTCAGCACACCGCGACTGCGGCGGCTGGCCGACTGGGCCCTGACGCGCTTTCCCGGCGTCCACTTCTTCGTGCCCGACGCGGCGGCCGCATACACCCTGGAGGCACTGGGGTACGACCCGGCCCGCGCCCGCCACAAGGCCCAGCGCCAGGGGCAGTACGTGCACAACAAGATCTGCACCGCCCTGCGCGCGGAGGGCGTGGAGCACCCCGAGGACCTGGTCCTGGGCATGGACCGGCTGCACGGCACGGCCCGCTACACGGAGCTGCTCGACGAGGCGCACCGCCGCTTCCACGAGGACGGGGACTTCCGCGCGGCCTGCCTGGACGCCTCGCACTGGGTGCTGGACCGGAAGCTGCCGCCGGGCACCGTGCCGACCGAGGAGCAACTGCGCGGCGCCGTCCGCTACTTCCTCGCCGAACTGCCGCTCTTCGTCGACTCCGGGGGCATCGCGGGCCACGGGCCGTCGTTCTTCGTCTACCACCAGCGGGTCGCCTTCCTGGAGCGCTTCTTCCGCCACGAGCTGAGCTGGCGGCCGGTGGACGGACAGGGCTTCCTGGTCGTCCGCGAGGCGGCGGGGGACGTCCCCGCGGCGGAGGAACCGGCCGCCCCCGTGCGGGAGGTGGCCCATGGGGTCGGCTGACGCCGGACGAGGAGGCGCCGCCCCGCCGGAGGACGCCGGGGCAGCCGCCCGGTCCGCCGGGAACGAGGCCCTGGACGACTACTCGCTGACCCCGGTGCCCGAGGAGGCCCGCCACTCCTGGTTCTCCGTGGCGGTGCAGCGCTTCGGGCAGGTCTCCTCCTTCCAGCAGTTCATGGTGGGGGCCGTACTGGGCTACGGCATGACGTTCACCGACGCGGTGATCGCCATCACCGTCGGCTCGGTGATGCTGGAGGTCGTCACCATCCTGATGGGCGTCGCCGGGGTGAAGGAGGGCGTGTCCACCTCGGTGCTGGCCCGCTGGTCGGGCTTCGGCCGCAAGGGCTCCGCCGCCGTCGGCATGCTGGTGGCACTCAGCCTCGCCGGCTGGTTCGGCGTCCAGAACGGCGTCTTCGCCCGGGGCATGCACGACCTCGCCGGCGGAGTCCCCGAATGGGCCTGGGCGGTGGCGGGCGGCGCGGCGGTCACCGCCATCTCGGTCCACGGCTTCAAGGTCATGGCGTGGACGGCCTACCTGACCGTGCCGGCGTTCCTGATCCTGGCCGGCTGGTCGGTGGCCGAGACGCTGGTCGGCCACCCGCTGGACGAGCTGCTGACCGGGGCGCCCCCCGGCCCGGTCCTCACCCTGGCCGAGGGCACCACGCTGGTGGCAGGCGCGTTCATCCTGGGCGCGCTGATGACCCCGGACATGACGCGCTTCAACCGCCGCCCCTCCGACGTCGTCAAGCAGACCCTGCTCGGGGTGACGCTGGGCGAGTACCTGATCGGGCTCACCGCGGTGATGCTCGGGCACGCAGCCCGCACCGCCGACATCGTCGGCATCATCACCACCTCCTCCGGCCTCCTCGGCACCCTGATCCTGGCCACGTCGATCCTCAAGATCAACGACTGGAACCTGTACTCGTCCGCGCTGGCCACGGTCAACAGCGTCGACGTCCTCTTCGGCCGCCGCGTCGGCCGGCGGGGCGTCACCCTGGTGATCGGCACGGTGGGGACCGTCCTGTCCGCCGCCGGCATCGCCGACGACTTCACCGGCTTCCTGGAGACCATCGGGGTGCTCGCCCCGCCGGTGGCCGGGATCATCATCGCCGAGTACTACGTGGTGCGCCGGTACCGCGCCGACCTGGAACGGGCCCGCCGCACGGGCCGGGAGCCCGACATCCCGAACTGGCTGCCCCTGTCGCTGGTCTGCTGGGCCGCCGGGACGCTGGCCGGCGTGTACCTGGACGCCGGGATCCCCGCCATCAACGCCGTCGTGGCCGCCTTCGCCCTCTACGCGCTGGCCGGCCGGGCGATGGAGGCCCGGCGCCGCACCCCCGCCCCAAAGACCCCCCTGCCGGCCGAACGGCAGGACGAGGACCGGAGGCCGACGTGCTACCCCTGATCGAACGGGACGAACTGAAAGCCGAGATGGACGCCGGGAAGGTCGTCGTGGTCGACACGATGCCGACCGCCTACTACGAACGCGAGCACCTGCCCGGCGCGGTGAACATTCCGGGGTTCCCCTACGAGGAGGCGGCGCGCTTCACCGACGAACTCGCGCCCACCGTACTCCCGGACCGCACCGCCCCCATAGTCGTGTACTGCGCGAACGTGCCGTGCCGCAACAGCGAACTCGTCGGCGCGCGCCTGGTGTCGCTCGGTTACACGGACGTGCGCAAGTACCGCGAGGGGATCGAGGACTGGGTGGCCCACGGCCTGCCGACGCAGACCGCCGCGGGCTGAACGACACCCGGCGCACTNCCCCGNCCCCCGCACGCGCACGACCATCCCCAACCCCCACGGAAGGAAAACGATCATGTATCGCAAACTGGCTGTGGCCGCCACGGCCGTCGCCATGCTCCTCGGCGGCACCGCCGCCACCGCCGTCGCCGCCCCGGCGGCGCCGGCGGCCGAGGCACCCGCCGCGGCGACGATCCCCAACGTCGTCGACGTCACCTCGGCCAACTACGCGCAGGTCATGCAGTGGTCGTACACCAAGCCGGTGGTGCTCGACTTCACCGCCAGCTGGTGTTACTGGTGCCAGAAGCAGAAGCCGTACCTCCAGCAGTACAACACCGCCGACAACGGCGCCTGGGTGTGGGCGAAGGTCGACGTCGACAGGAACCGGGACCTGTACAACAAGTACGCGGTCCGCGGCATCCCGGCCCTGCTCAACATCCAGAACGGCAAGGAGGCCGGCAGCCGCATGGTGGGCTTCGACGGCCCGACCTCGCTGCGGAACTGGCTGAACAACCTGTAAGGGCCACCCGTGCCGCCGCCGCTCCCCGCGGCGGCGGCACGTCCGCCCCGGGCGCCGCCCCCGTGGATCCCCNGCCGAACACCCCGCACGCACCACCGGCGCGCCGCGCACCCGCGGCACACCCGCAAGCCCCCCGTCCCCTGCCGCCGCGACACGCGGCGGCCCCTCGTGAGAACACCGGCGAAAGGCCCATCCCCCCATGAAGAAGTCCCTGTTGAGGAGCGCGACGGCGGCCGTGGCGGCCGGCGTGGCCCTTCCCGTCCTGATCGCCGGCCCGGCCTCCTCGGCCGCCCCGGCCGACCGGCCCTCGTCCGCCTCCGCCTCCACCACCGGCGTGTACGTCATCGAGATCAACAGCACCGAGGCGACCAAGGAGGCGGTCACCCGGCGGGCGAACGAGGTGATCGCCACCAACGGCGGCACGCTGCGGCGGGTGTACCACGCCGCCTCCCAGGCGTTCTCCGTGTCGCTCACCCCGGAGCAGGTGACCTCCTACTACAAGGACACCCGCGTCGACTCGATCACCAGCGACCGCGTCTACCGCGTCGCCGGGAAGCAGCAGGCCGTCCGGAAGCTGGACGCCGGGGCGACGGGAGTGGCGGCCCTCGGCGGCGGCGTCCAGACGTCACCGCCCTCGTGGGGCCTGGACCGCGTGGACCAGCGCGACCTGCCCCTGAACAACACCTACAAGTTCTCCAGCACCGGTGCGGGCGTGGACGCCTACATCGTCGACACCGGTGTGCGGGTCGGCCACCAGGAGTTCATGGGAGGCCGGGCCCAGGGCGTGTACGACGCCATCAGGCAGGCCCCCGGCGGCGCCGGCGACTGCAACGGCCACGGCACCGCCTCCGCGGCCACCGCCGCCGGACTGTGGAGCGGTGTCGCCAAGGGCGCCACCGTGAAGTCGGTGCGCGCCTTCGGCTGCGACGGCACCGGCACGCTGGAGCACATCATGTCCGCGGTCGACTGGATCACCGCCAACGCCGACGGCCCCTCCGTCGTCAACCTGGGCTTCTCCGGCGAGCCGGGCTCGGTGCTCGACCTCCAGCTCTACCAGATGACCGAGAAGGGCATCGCGTACACCGCCGCCGCGGGCAACGGCGACAGCTCGGGCAACGGCATCGAGTCCTGCGAGACGACCCCCGCCCGGCAGACCACCGCCATCACCGTCGCCGCCACCGACCGCAGCGACCGGCGGCCGGCCTGGTCCAACTACGGCTACTGCGTCCACCTGTTCGCGCCCGGCACCGACATCACCACCGCCGGCGCGCTGAGCAACAGCTCCTACGTCAGGCTCACCGGCACTTCCGCGGCCACCGCCGAGGTCACCGGCGCGGCGGCCCTCTACCTGGCCGCCCACCCCGAGGCCACGCCGGTCGAGCTGGACGAGGCGCTCATCGCCGCCGCCACCAAGGACCGCGTGCTGGACGCGGGCACGGACTCCCGGAACCTGCTGCTGTACACCGGCCCGACCGGCGGTACGGGGGGACGGGCCGACCGGTGAGCGGCGACATCCGCGACGTCGTCGTCATCGGCTCCGGCCCCGCCGGCTACACCGCCGCCCTCTACACCGCCCGGGCCGACCTCCGCCCGCTGGTCCTGCGCGGCAGCACCTTCGTCGGCGGTTCGCTGGCCACCACCACCGAGGTGGAGAACTACCCCGGCTTCCCCCGGGGCGTGCAGGGACCGGAGCTGATGGACGCCATGGCGGCCCAGGCGGAACGGTTCGGCGCCGAACTGGTCGACCTGGACGCGGTCGACGTCGACCTGGCGGGCGACGTCAAGAGGATCACCGACGGCTCGGGGCGCGAGCACCTGGCGCGGACCGTCGTCGTCGCCACCGGGTCGGGCTACCGCAAGCTCGGCCTGGACAAGGAGGACGAGCTGTCCGGCCGGGGCGTCTCCTGGTGCGCCACCTGCGACGGGTTCTTCTTCCGGGGCCACGACATCGCCGTGGTCGGCGGCGGCGACACCGCGCTGGAGGAGGCCACCTTCCTGAGTCGGTACGCCCGTTCGGTCACGGTGGTCCACCGGCGGGACACCCTGCGGGCCTCCAAGGCGATGCAGCGGCGGGCCTTCGCCGACCCGAGGATCTCCTTCGCCTTCGAACGCGAGGTGGTGGCCCTGCACGGCGACACCGGCACGGGCCTGACCGGCGTCACGCTCCGGGACACGGCCACCGGGGCGACGGAGGACCGGGCGGTGACGGGGCTGTTCGTCGCGATCGGCCACGACCCGCGCACCGAGCTCTTCGCCGGCCGGCTCGCCCTGGACGAGGCCGGGTACGTACGGGTGGACGCGCCGTCGACCCGCACCAGCGTGCCGGGGGTGTTCGCGGCGGGCGACGTCGTCGACCACGTCTACCGCCAGGCCGTCACCGCGGCCGGTACCGGATGCGCGGCGGCCCTGGACGCCGAGCGGTACCTGGCGAAGCTCCACGACAGGGAACTCAGTGGGGAGTTCTCCACTCCCTAGGCACCCCCCGCCTGGGAGGTCGTGGACGGGTGGGGGCCTTCGGGTCCGGCGGGTGCGGCGAGGGCCCCGCCGGACCCGGGNCCCCGCCTCCCGGCCCCCGCCGCGACATCCGGCGGGGGCCGGTCCGCACGCGCCGAGGACCGTCACCGGCCCTCGGCGTCCCCTCGCCGCAGATCACCGCGCACCGCCGCGAACCACCGGCGCCGGCGGCACCGGACCGGCGCCCCGCGGCGACCGGCGTACGGGGAAGCGGTCGTCAGACGGTGTTGGTCACGGTCCGGGGCGGTTCGTACGCCTCCGGCTCGTGCGCCGCCCGGGCGAGCACCGCCGGGCTCCTGTCCATCTCGCACCAGATGCGCTTGCCGCGCCCCTCCGGCTGCCAGCCCCACCGGTCGGCGAGTCCGTCGATCAACTCCAGTCCCCGGCCGTGGGTGTCGGCGCCGTCCGCCCTGCGCTGCTGCGGCGGGGAGGCGCTGTCGTCCGCCACCTCCACCCGGACGATGCCCGCGCCGGCGCCGCCCGGCCCGAACAGCAGCCGCAGCACGGCCGGACAGCCGGTGTGCACGACGGCGTTGGTCACGAGCTCCGAGATCAGGAGCACGAGGGTGTCGGCGAGCGGTTCGTCGGCGTCTATCCCCGAACCGGCCAGCCGCGACCTCGCCCACCTGCGGGCCCGCCCCACCTCCGCGGGATCCGGCCCGACCTCCAACTGAACCTGAAGCACCTGCACCGCTCACACCATCCGAACCGGCGGACACATCGCCTCGCGCCTCACAGCGAACCTTGGGCGCTCAGCATGGTTGACGTTCCGTCACCGAAACAAGCGCTTCGGGCATATTCCCGCGCGAAGGAGTACGGCTGGTGCATACTGTGCGACGCACTTTTCGCCCAGTCGAACGCGGACCCGCGACCGCCACGCCGCCGCCCGCACACGGCCGGTGCGGCCCCGCCGGCGATCCCGCCGCCCGTCGGCGGCCCCCTTGCGCGCCGCCGCCCCGCACACCCCGCGCCCCTCACCGAGCGTGACCGTCCGGCTGCCGGACGGNCGCGCNCGCCGCGTCGGGTCGGAACGGCCCCGGCGGGCGCCCCGGCCCCGGGCGGCCCGGCCCCGGGCGGCGGCCCCTTTACCATCCTTCCGGCCCGGATGCCGGCAGTTGCCCGAAGGACAGTGCGGCGCCGGGGCCCCGCACTACATTCGAAGGATGTCCAAGGACACACCGCCCCGCTGGGACCAGGGGATGCAGCGGCGGCTGGCACGAGGAGAGGCGGCCGCGCTCGGCGAGTTGTACGACCGCTTCGCCCCGCTCGTCCACCACACGGCCCGCCGCGTGCTGGCGGACCAAGGGGCCGCCGACCTGGTCACCCGGGAGGTGTTCGAGCACGTGTGGGAGAACCCGGGCGCGTACGACCCGCGGACGGACGGCTCGCTGCGGGCCTGGATCGCCCGGCTGGCCCGCCGGCGGGCGGTGCGGCGGCTGCGGCGGGACGGGGCGCGGGCGCTCGCCGAGGGCGGNGNGGGCTCGGCGGAGGAGCTGGAGCGGCGGGTGCGGCGGGCGGCCGCGGCGGCCCGCGCCGACTACATCGTCACGGCGATGCCCGAGTCGCTGCGCACGGCGCTGGAGTCGGCGTACTTCCAGCGCCGGGATTGCCGGCAGACCGCCGCGCACCTCGGTGTGACCGAGGAGGAGGCGCGGCGCCGGCTGCGGCTGGGGCTCCAGCTGCTCGCCACCGCGCGCACCCGTCCGCCGGACGGGGCGGCCCCGGGCCCCTGGGGGCCGCCGCTGTGACGGGGAGTGCGGACGGCGGTGGCCGCGGCGGCGCCCGGACCGGGCCGGGCGCCGGGTCCCGGGGCCCGCGGATACCGGGGCCCGGGCCCGCNGCGGGCNGNNCGGCGGGCGACCCGGTCCCGCCGCCCGGCCCGCCGCCGGAGCCGGACCCGCCGCACGAGACGCTCCGCTCGCTCCTCGGGGCGTGGGCGCTGGCGGCGTGCTCGGCCGAGGAGAGCGCCGCCGTCGGGGCGCACCTGGCCCAGTGCGCCCCCTGCGCGGACGAGGCGCTGCGGCTGCGCGACGCGGTCGGCCTGCTGCACGGCGAGCGCGACCTGGACCTGGACCCCGCGCTGCGGTCGCGGGTGCTGGAGAACTGCCTGGTCCGCCGCCCCGCCCGCGTCCCCGTGCCCTGCTGGGCCGGCCCGTACGACGCGGAGACGGCGCGGCTGGACGCGCTGCTCCGGGACATCGGCCGGGAGGAGTGGCGCGCACCGGTGCGGCTGGGGTGGTTCGAGGAGGGGCGGCGGCCGGACCGGCGCACGGACGTCACGGGCGTCATCGGCCACCTGTTCGCGGTGGACGGCCTGGTCGCGGCGGCCCTGGGCCTGGGCGACCCGGTGGAGCCGGTCCTGGCGGGCCGGCCGCCGCACGGGCCGGTGGAGCGCACGGAGGTGCTCTGGCGCGCCCTGGCGCGGGACGGGGAGGAACGGTGCGTGCGGGCCCCGTGGCGGGACCAGGCGCACGCGCTGGTGCGGGCGGTGTCGTCCGCGGGGTCCGGGGCGGCGGAGCTGCCCGTGCCGTACGGGCCGTCGTCCCTGTCCCTGCGGGACGCCCTGGTGGAGCGGGCGTTCGAGTGCTGGGTGCACGCGGAGGACATCGCGTCGGCCGTGGACTACCCGTACGAGCCGCCCTCGGGGGCGCACCTGCGCGAGATGGTCGGCCTGGCGGTGCGCCTCCTGCCGGCCGCGCTGTCCCGCCGCCGCGCCGGGTCCGCGCAACCGGCCCGCGAAACCGCCGGGGCGGGCGCGCGGGNNCCGGCGCGGCGGCGGGACGAGACAGGGCGGGNGGCGGCCGGTGGCACGTCGCCCTGGACCCGCGGGCGGCGGCCGGGCCGGAGGAGGAGGTGGCGCTGGTGGCGCTGGACGGCGTGGAGTTCTGCCGGCTGGTGGCGGGGCGCGTCACGCCGGAGGAGGCGGCGGCGGGACAGGAGGGCGACCGGGAGGCCGTCCGGGAGGTCCTGTACGCGGCGGCCTCGCTGAGCCGCATGTAGGGGCCGGCGGGCGGACCGCCCTCAGCGGAAGACGACCGTGCGGCCGCCGTTCAGCAGGACGCGGTGCTCCGCGTGCCACCCGACCGCGCGGGCCAGCGCCCGGCACTCGACGTCGCGCCCCAGGGCCACCAGGCGCTCGGGGGTGACCTCGTGCCCCACCCGCTCGACCTCCTGCTCGATGATCGGGCCCTCGTCGAGGTCCGCCGTCACGTAGTGGGCCGTCGCGCCGATCAGCTTCACGCCGCGCTCGTGCGCCTGGTGGTAGGGCTTCGCGCCCTTGAAGCTCGGCAGGAACGAGTGGTGGATGTTGATGATCCGCCCGCCGAGCGCCCCGCACAGGCCGTCCGACAGGACCTGCATGTACCGGGCGAGCACCACCAGTTCGACGTTCTCGCCGCGCACCAGCTCCAGCAGCCGGGCCTCGGCCTGCGCCCTGGTGTCCGGGGTGACCGGGACGTGGTGGAAGGGGACGTCGTACGAGGCGGCGAGCTCCGCGAAGTCCGTGTGGTTGGACACCACCGCCACCACGTCCACCGGCAGCGCGCCGATCCGGGTGCGGAACAGCAGGTCGTTGAGGCAGTGGCCGAACCTCGACACCATCAGCACGACCCGCATCCGCTCGTCGGCGCGGTGGATCCGCCAGTCCATCCCGAAGGAGTCGCCGACCGCGGCGAAGCCGGCCCGCAGCCCGTCGACGGCCACCGGCGTCCCGGCGGAGAAGTGCACCCGCATGAAGAACAGGCCCGTGCCGCGGTCGCCGAACTGCTGGCTGTCCTCGATGTTGCACCCCGTGGCCAGGAGGTAGCTCGACACGGCGTGCACGATGCCCGGCCTGTCGGGACAGGAGAGGGTGAGGACGTACTGGTCGGTCATCCCGGCAGCATGCCACACGGGGCGGGCGCGTCCCGGGCGCGTCCGCCCCGCCGGGTCCCGCCCCTACGCGGCGCCCGTCAGCGCCCGCAGGGCGTGCAGCGGCCGGGGCGGTGCGTCCGGGTCCTCGCCGTCGTTCGCCGAGAGCCGCACGTGGGCGTCGCGGGCGGCGTGCACGGCCTCGGGCCAGCCGGGGTGCTCCAGGTACGCGGAGACGGGCGCGTCCGGGCCGACCTGGTGCAGGATCCGCAGGACCCGCAGCACGGCCAGGTCGACGAGCCGGGCCTCGGCCTGGTCGCGGAACATCGTCCCGACGTACTTCTCGGCGGACCAGTTGTCCAGCCAGGTGTCCTCGACCAGCCGGTAGACGGCGTCCGTGACGTCTCCGTAGCCGTCGGCGCCGGCCAGCCAGCACTGCTCGTGGAAGCGGACGTCGGAGAGCATGTGCAGCGCCGAGCGCACGTTGGCGCGCCAGCGCCACCAGGGCATGTCGTTCAGGGGCATGGCGCCCATGGTGGACGAGCGGCGGCCGGGACGGGAAGGGTTCGTCCGCGTTCACCTCGCGGGCGCGGCCCGGGGCCGGCCCGGACGGGCCGGGGGCGCACCGCCGGGCGGGTGGAGCGTACGAGCGGTACGTCTTCCACCGTACGCGCCAGGCGGCGCCTGCAATTCACCTTCACGTCACCGGTCGTTGAACCACCCTCACTCCCGCGTTACCGATGGGCAGGAAGTGTGCGTGTCTATGACCGGTAACGGCAGGCGACGCTTTGCCACCTCTCTCACGTTCAGGGCCGCAGCGGCTCTCGCCGCGACGTCCCTCCTCGCCGGCTGCGGCGGCCTCCCTGGAGCCACGGGGGGCTCCAGGGAACCCATCACAGTGATGACCTGGGCTCCCCAGGAGACCAAGGCGACCAACATGCCCGGCATGCCGGCGATGGCCGAGGCGTACGCGCGCTGGGCCAACAGCCAGGGCGGCCTCGCCGGGCACGAACTGCGGGTGATCACCTGCAACGAGGGCAACACCGCGACGGGCGCCGCGACCTGCGCCCGCAAGGCCGTCAAGGAGGGCGTGGCCGCCGTCGTCGGCTCGTACAGCCAGCACGGCCGCGCCTTCATGGCGACCCTGGAGGCGGCGAACATCCCGTACATCGGCGGCTACGGCCTGTCCGACGAGGAGTTCAGCAGCTACCTCTCCTATCCCGTCAACGGCGGGCAGGTCGCCCTGCTCGCGGGGAACGGCATGCAGCTCGCCGCCTCCTGCGAGCGGGTCTCGCTGGTCCGGCCCGACACGGTCGCCGGCGACTACCTGCCCGCGCTGATCAACTCGGGCCTCGCCCACGGCAAGCAGAGCAAGGCGTACGACATCCCGGCGGCCGAGGACGCCGGGGAGTACGCGGCCGTCGCCGACCGCTCCCGGGAGCGGGCCGGCGAGGAGCGCGGCTGCGTCACCGCCACGCTCGGCGAGCGGACCGCGCACTTCTTCGACTCGTTCCGCCGACTCGCCCCGGACGGCCGCGACATCCGGATCTCGTCCGTGCTGGGCAGCGTCGACCAGCTGCTCGTCGACCGGACGGGCGGCGCCTCCGGGCCGTTCGAGGGGGCGTACGTCACCGGCTGGTACCCGGCCCCCGGCGACCCGCGCTGGGAGCCGATGCGGCGGGTGATCCAGGAGCAGGCCTTCGGCGACAACCGGATCGACCCGGCCGACGCGGGCGTGCAGACCACCTGGATCGCGTACACGGTCCTCAAGCGGGTCGTGGAGGCCATCGGCCAGGAGAAGGTGACCCCCGGCAAGATCACACTCACCCTGGACCGCGGTCTGCGGGTGGACACCGGGGGCCTCACCCCGACGCTGCGCTGGCGGTACGAGGACATGCTCGGCACCCCCGGCTTCCCCCGGCTGGTCAACCACGCGGTGACCTTCCAGGTGGTGCGCAAGGGGCGTCTCGTCGCCCAGCGCACCGGCTTCGTGGACGTCGGCCCGACGCTCGTCGAAGCCCGCTCCTCCTGAAGGCCGCGGCCCGCCCCTACAGCTGGGTGGGCTGCCGCTTGGTCAGGCCGTACGTCTCGGCGATGCCGTTCCACAGACGTGCGGCCTGACGCTTCGCGGCGGTCGCGTCGCCACTGGCCACGGCCGCCTTCGCGGTGCTGGCGGTGTTGCGGGCGCGGCCGTCCTTGCAGTTCTTGGGGCTCTTGACCTGCCGGGCCCAGGCCGCGTAGTGGTCGTCGGCGGTGGCGGACGCCTCCCATGCCCTGGTGAGCGACGCCGAGAGCTCGGCGTGGTCCGGCAGCCTGTCGATCTCGACGTCCCGCAGCCGGTTGACCAGTTCCCGGCGCTGACCGGCCGCCTCCTTCAGGTCGGCGGCGGCCTTGTCGAGGGCCTGGCACTTCTTGATGTTCTCGACGGAGCGGATCACCGCCTCGCGGCTGTCGTTGCTGTCCGCGAGGAGCTTGTCGAGCTCCTCCGCCTGCTTCTTCACCGGGTCCGGGGCCGGCGCGGAGGACGCCGCCGGGGCCGGCGCGGACGGCGGGGCGGAAACCGCGCCGGTCTTGTCGCCGGCCGGCTCGGGCGCCTCGTCGCCGCCGCTCATCAGGGCGCCCGCGCCGAGGCCCACGACGGCGCACCCGACGACGACGGCCGCGGCGAGCACCAGCTTCGAGGAGCGGCGCCGTCCGGACCCGTCGTGGTCGTCGTGGTCGCGGGGGTCCGCGTACGGCGGGGGCGGCCGGTGGCCGTGGGGCTGCTGCGGCGGGTGGCCGTGCCCCGGGTGCGGGGCGGGCGGCTCGACGCGCGGCATCCGCTGGGTGGCGCCCGCCGTGCCGTCGCGGAACAGGTTGTCGAACTCCGCCGGGGGCCCGGTGTGCCCCGGCACGGGCGCGATGTACTGCGTGGCCTCCGCGTCCGGGTCGGCCTGCGGCTGACGGTGGGGCGGTGTCCCCTGCGGGTGCCGGGGCGGTTGCTGCGGGTACCCCTGCCGCGCGCCGAAGCCGGTGCCCAGGAACTGGGTCGACTCCGACGGGTTCTCCGCCGGCGCCTGCCCCCGCTCCGGCGGCAGCGGCGCCGGGGGGACGGGCCGCAGGTACTGCGTGGCGGAGTCCTCCTCCGGGGCGGTCCGCGGCGCCGGGGGGACCGGCCGCAGGTACTGCGTGGCGGAGTCCTCCTCGGGCACGGCCCGCGGGGGCGGCGGCCCCCAGGGTTGGCCAGGGGCCTGGCCCCACGACTGGCCCTCCTGGCCGTGTCCGCTCTGCGTCACCGGGACTCCTACGTGTGAACCTACGGAAGCGTCGGCTCACGCTACCGGGTGGGACACCGCCCTCGCACACGGGTGCGGCCGTTACCCGGCCTGGGGTTCCAGCCGCGCCACGGTCTCCCGCACGGCGGGCTCGCTCCGGAACGGCTCCAGCCGCGCCCGCAGGTCCTCCAGGTACTCCGTGCCGCGCGACGACCGCAGCGTGCCCAGCAGTTCGGCCGACCGGGCCGCGGTGTGGCAGGCCCGCTCGACCTCCCGCTGCTGCACCTGGGCCGCCGCCAGCAGGGCGAGGCCGATCGCCCGGCGCCGCACCCGCGTCGCCGGGTGCCCGTCCAGCGCCTCGCCCGCCGCCCGCGCCGCCTCCTCCGCCCGGCCCAGGTCCCGGTGGCAGTGGGCCAGTTCGTCGGCGAGGTAGGCGTGGTCGAAGTGGGCGATCCACTCCGGGTCGTCGCCCGAGTCCGGATCGGACCGGTCCAGCGCGGCGACGGCCCGGCCCGCCGCGTCCCGGCAGGCGCGCTCGTCCCCGAGCAGGGCGTGGCCCCGCGCCTCGGCCGCCAGGAACATCGCCTCCGTACGCGGGGTGACGCGCCCCCGGGAGCCCTCCTGCGCGGCGCGCGCCAACTGGACCGTCTCGCGCGGGTTCCCGAGCTGCGCCGCCAGGTGGCTCATCGACGCGGCCAGGACGTACCCGCCGTAGGCCCGGTCGCCCGCGGCCTGCGCGAGCCGCAGCGCCTGGACGTAGTACCGCTGCGCGAGCCCCGGCCGGCCGGTGTCGACCGCCATGTACCCGGCGAGTTCCGTCAGTCGCGCCGCCGCCGCGAAGAGCCCCCGCCCCACCTGCTCCCGGTACGAGCCGCGGAGCATCGCCGAGACCACGCCGTTCAGGTAGTGGACCACCACGGGGCGCACGTGCCCGCCGCCGAGCCGGTGGTCCAGGCCGGCCAGCGCCTCCGTCGTCTCCCGCACGGCGCACACGTCCGCCGGGCCGATCCTGGCGCCCGCCGTCCGGGCCACCTGCGCGTCCGGCTCGGTGATCAGCCAGTCCCGGCTGGGCTCGACGAGCGCGGAGACCACCGCCGGCGAACCGGCCAGCAGGTCCCGCCGGTCCGCGTCGCCGCGCCACAGGTCGCAGGCCCGCTCGACGGCGGCGGCCACGGTCGGCGGGAAGTCCAGCCCCAACGCGCCCACCGGGTCCCCGCCGTTCGCCATCCCGATCTCCTCGACGGTGACCAGGCGGCCCAGCTTGCGGCCCAGCGCCTCGGCGACGACGCCCGGCGCCCGCCCGCGCGGCTGCTGCCCGCGCAGCCAGCGCGCCACCGACGTCTTGTCGTAGCGCAGGTCGAGCCCGCGTTCCGCGCCGACCGTGTTGACGCGGCGGGCGAGCCCGGCGTTGGAGCACCCCGCCTCCCGGATGAGCGCCCGCAGCCGTTCGTTCGGCTGACGGGCGGCGAGTCGCCTCACTGCCATGACGTACCCCCTGCGGTACCGGTGGTGGTCGAACGTCCCGATCGCTGCCCGGCGGTGTCCGGAGAATGCGGAACGCGGCGCCGTCGTACCGAATGACCGACAGGCGCCGTCTTGTGCGGTGTGCGCCCCAGGAATACCGCACCGGCCCCGTCCGCGTCTCCGGGTGTCCCCCGCCCGCCCGCCCCGTCCGCACACCCGTGCGACCCGCGCTGCCGGAGCGGTCCGCCGCCCCCTCGGCCTCCCGGGGCCGCGGGCGCCGCCGGTCCGCGCGGACGGCCGGAATCGGCGGCCGGGCTCCTCCCGGCGGGCTCTATAGGGTGTGTCGTACAAGTGATCGACGAGGTGGCGGAAGGCGGCGATGACCGTGCCGGAGCGGGACCGGGGAGTCGGCGGGGCGGGCGGGGAGCCGGGAGCGGCGCCGCCCGCCGTACGGGTGGAAGGGCCGCCCGCCGTACGGGTGGAAGGGCTGTGGAAGCGCTTCGGCGAGCAGGTCGCGGTGGCGGGGGTGGACCTGGTCCTGCCCGCCGGCAGGTTCGTCGGCCTGGTCGGCCCGAACGGGGCGGGCAAGACGACGACGCTGTCGATGGTGACCGGGCTGCTCCGCCCCGACGAGGGGCGCGTCGAGGTCTCCGGGCACGACGTGTGGCGGGACCCGGCGGCGGTGAAGTCCCGCATCGGCGTGCTGCCCGAAGGGCTGCGGCTGTTCGAGCGGCTGTCGGGGGGCGAACTCCTGGAGTACACGGGGAGGTTGCGGGGCCTGCCGGGCGCCGAGGTCGACAAGCGCGCGGCGCAGCTGCTCGACGTGCTGGGACTGACGACTTCCCGGAACAAGCTGGTCGTCGACTACTCGACCGGCATGCGGAAGAAGATCGGTCTCGCGGCGGCGCTGCTGCACAACCCCGAGGTGCTCTTCCTGGACGAGCCGTTCGAGGGCGTCGACCCGGTGTCGGCGGAGACGATCCGGGGGGTGCTGGAGCGGTACACGGCGTCCGGGGCGACGGTGGTGTTCTCCAGTCATGTGATGGAACTGGTGGAGTCCCTGTGCGACTGGGTCGCGGTGATGGCCGCCGGGCGGATCCGCGCGTGCGGCCCGCTGGCGGAGGTCCGCGGCGACGCGCCGACGCTCCAGCGGGCGTTCCTGGAGCTGGTCGGCGCGCCGGGCGGCGACGCGGGCGCCTCCCTGGACTGGCTGGGGGGTGCCCGATGACGTACGGGTCCGGCGCGGTGGGCACTGCGGGCGCGGGGGCCGCGGGTCCCGCGGGCACGGGGACGCTGACGTCGGTGTTCGTGCGGCTCAAGCTGTCGCTGCTGCGCAACGGGCTGCGGCAGTCCTCGGGCCGCACCGCCGTGTTCGTCGTGTCGGCCGTCCTCACCGTGCTGTTCGCCGCCGGCCAGCTGCTCGGCATGGTGCTGCTGCGGGGGCACCCGCAGGCGGCCACGACGGCGGTGCTGCTGACCGGGCTGGCCGCGCTCGGCTGGGCGGTGATGCCGCTGTTCTTCCCCAGCGGGGACGAGACACTGGACCCGACGCGCCTGGTGGTGCTGCCGCTGCGGGCGGGGCCCCTGGTGTGGGCGCTGCTGGTGGCGTCGCTGGTGGGCACCGGCCCGCTGTTCACACTGTGCCTGGTGCTGGGGGCGGGGATCTCGGTGGCGCACGGGGCGTTCGCGGCGGCCGTGGCGGTGGTGGCGGTCCCGCTGGCGCTGCTGGTGTGCCTGGCGCTGGCCCGTGCGGTCGCGGCGGCCAACATCCGGCTGCTGACGTCCCGCAAGGGGCGGGACCTGGCGCTGCTGAGCGGCCTGGTGGTGGCGATCGGCATCCAGTTCGTGAACTTCGGCGCGCAGCGGCTGGGCCAGGCGGGCGGACTGGCGCGGCTGGAGCCGGCGGCGGACGTCGTGCGGTGGGTGCCGCCGGCGTCGGCGGTCGGCGCGGTCGACGCGGCGGGCCGCGGCGCGTACGGGACGGCCACGGCCCAACTGCTGCTGTCGGCCGCGGCGCTGGCGGCGCTGCTGTGGTGGTGGCGGCGGAGCCTGACGAGGCTGATGACGGCGCCGGACGGCTCGACAGTCGCGGCGGCGACGGGCGCGGACGCGGTCCGGGGCGGCTCCCGGACCGGCTGGACCCGGTTGCTGCCGGAGGGGCGCACGGGCGCGGTGGTGCAGCGGGCGCTGCGGTACGCCTGGCGGGACCCGAAGGCCAAGTCCGGCTGGGTGACGGCGCTCGCACTGGGCCTGATCATCCCGGTGTTCAACGCCCTGCAGGGGACCGGCTCGGTGTACTGGGCGTGCTTCGCGGCGGGGCTGCTGGGGACGCTGATGTACAACCAGTTCGGGCAGGACACCTCGGCGTTCTGGATCGTCGCGACGACCGTCTCGTCGAAGCGCGACGCCTACGTCGAGCTGCGGGCGCGGGCGCTGGCGCTGCTGCTGGTGACGCTGCCGTACGCGACGCTGGTGACGGTGGTGACCGTCGCGGTCCTCGGCGACTGGGGGGCGCTGGCGGAGGGCCTGGGCCTGTCGTACGGGCTGCTGGGCGCGATGCTGGGGGTGGGCGCCTGGGCGTCGGCGTTCTTCCCGTACTCGATCCCCCAGGACAGCGCGTACAAGAACGCGGCACCCGGGCAGGGCGGGCTGGCCTGGGCGTCGATGCTCGGCGGGATGCTGCTGTCGGCGGTGCTGTGCGTGCCGCTGATCGCGGCGGCGGTGTGGGTGCACACGGCGTCCGCCGGGTCGTGGCCGCTGCTGCCGCTGGGCGCGGCGTGGGGGGCGCTGCTGACGTGGGGCGGACTGCACGTGGCGGCGGGCCGCACGTCCCGCAGGCTCCCGGAGATCCTGGCGGCCGTCAGCAAGGCCTGACGGGCGCGGGCGGGCGCGGCCCCGGCGGCCCCCGTGCGGGCGCGGGCGGGCGCGGGCCGAAGCGGGCGCGGTGGCGGGCGCGGGCGGCCCGGCCGCCGGGTCAGGCGGTCGGGGCGGTCCGGTCGAGGAAGGACCGGAGGACCTCGCACCAGGCCTCCGGCTGGTCGTAGTGGAGGTAGTGGCCCGCGTCCGGCACCTCCGCGTACCGGCCCCGGGGCAGGACGCGGACCATCTCGTGGGCCTCCGCGCGGCCCAGCTCGCCGTCGAGGCCGCGGACCACCAGCGTCGGGCACGCCACCCGCGCCAGCGTGTCCCAGTGCGCGTCGTGCGCCCAGGTCGAGCGGACCTCGAGCATCCGCTCCGGCGAGAACACCGGCCGCCACCCGTCGGGCGACTCGTCCATCGCCTCCGCGAAGAACGCGCCCCGCGCGGGGTCCGGCCGCTCGATCCGCGGGTCGTCCTCGCCGAACCACTTCCGCGCGTCAGCCCGTGTCGCGAAGGGGAGCGGCCAGGTGCGGACCCACTCCTCCCACTCCCGCTGCGACGCCGCTCCCAGCGCGGAGGCCCGCATGTCGCCGATGACCAGCGCGCCGACCAGGTCCGGCCGCTCGGCGGCGAGCTGCCAACCCGTCAGGGCGCCCATGGCGTGCCCGACCAGGGTGACCGGCGCCAGTCCGAGCCGCTCGATCACGGCGGCGGCGTCCGCCACGTACGCCTCGCGCGTGCGGGGGCCGGCGGCCGGTCCGCCGCCGTGGCCGTGCCCGCGCTGGTCCGGGGCGACGACCCGGTACCGCCCGGAGAGGCGGCGCGCCGTGTCCGCCCAGTGGGAGGCGCGGCCCGTCAGGCCGTGCAGGAGCAGGACGCTCCCCGCGGGGGCGGTGCCGCCGTCCGGCCCCTCGGGCGGATCGGCGAACTCCCAGACGGCGAGGCGCACGCCGTCGGCTCCGGTCAGATCGATGCGCCGCACCATGTGCCCCGGCTCCCCCTTCTGTCACGTCGGATGACCCTCCCAGGGTATCGAACTCATATTCGAAAATAGGCGAGTGGACGGCAATACCGCTCGTTCGGGTGACCCCGGCCGGGGATTGAGGGCCGTCGCCGGGGGGAGATGTTCAGCGGGAGGCGGACCACTCGGGGAAAAGGGGTCCGGCGGGAACGACCCTGAGAGCTCGGGGCTCCGGGTCGACACAGGGGAGGCGGGGTCCCGGTGCCGCGAGGCGCCGGGACCTTCTCCGTGTGCGGGTACGCGCCCGGGCGCGGGCGGCGCGCCGCGCGGGTACGCGCCCGGGCGCGNNCGGCGCGNCGCGCCGTTTCTTATCGGCAGATCCCAGTTGGCCCCCCGGGCCCCGACCGGGGCGCACCGGACCGCGGCGCCGCCGTTCCCGCGCGGAANCCCCCGTACCGTACGGGCGCCGGACCGCGGGCGGCACGGCGCGGACCGGCGGCGGAACGTACCGGGAGCCCCGGCGCCCGGCGGCCCGGGGCGNGGGCGGGCGCCGGACGGCCCCGATGCCCGCCCCGGATGTCCTCAGCGCTTGGCGACGAAGACGTGCGACGCCACGTCGGCGCCCAGCTCGGCGGCCTCGCCGCCGCTGCCGACCAGCACGCCGCCGGGCGAGTCGGTCACGCTCACCACGGCACCGGGCCGCACCCCGGCGCGGCGCAGCGTGTACATCAGCTGGGCGTCCGTCTGGATGGGCTCGCCGATCCGGCGCACCACCACCGTCTTGCCCTCCGCGCCCGCCTCCAGCTCGGACAGGGCCACCATCTCCTCGTCGAGGAACGGGTCGGCCTCCCCCTGCTCGCCCAGCTCCTCCAGGCCCGGGATCGGGTTCCCGTACGGCGACTCCGTCGGGTGGCGCAGCAGCTCCAGGACGCGGCGCTCCACGGCCTCGCTCATCACGTGCTCCCAGCGGCACGCCTCGGCGTGGACCTGCTCCCACTCCAGGCCGATCACGTCGACGAGGAGGCACTCCGCGAGCCGGTGCTTGCGCATCACGCGCGTGGCCAGCCGGCGGCCCTCCTCCGTCAGCTCCAGGTGGCGGTCGCCGGCGACGGTCACCAGGCCGTCACGCTCCATCCGGGCGACGGTCTGACTGACCGTGGGGCCGCTCTGGTCGAGGCGCTCCGCGATGCGTGCGCGCATGGGCACCACGCTCTCCTCCTCCAGCTCGAGGATGGTACGGAGATACATCTCCGTGGTGTCGATCAGTCCGGACATGCGTGCCCCTCGATGCGTGACTACCAGTGTGCGCGGCCCCGGCCCAATTGTTGCGCATCCCGGGGGCGGCCGTGCCTTCCGCGGGAGGCGGCCGTGCACCGCGTTGACAGGTACGCGGCCCGGGCCGCACCGTGATGCGCGACACCCGACGAAAGGGCCGCGCCATGGGCGACAGCACACCGGCCGGCCGGTTCCTCGACGCCGCGATCGGCCTCCTGGCGCGGGTCCGGGACGAGGAGGCCGCGCACATCGCCGCCGCGGGCGCCGCCGTCGCCGACACGGTCGCGGCGGGCGGCCGGCTCTTCGCCTTCGGCGCCGGCCACTCGTCGCTGCCCGCGCAGGACGTCGTGTACCGGGCGGGCGGCCTCGCCCTGATGAACCTGCTCGCCGTCCCCGGCGCGGTCGGCGTCGACGTGACGCCCGCGACGCTCGGCTCGGCCCTGGAGCGGGTGGAGGGCCTCGCCGCCGCGGTCCTCGCCTCGTCGCCCGTGCGCGCCGGGGACCTGCTGGTGGTGGTCTCGCTGTCCGGGCGCAACGCCCTGCCCGTCGAGATGGCCGCCGGTGCCCGCGCGCTCGGCCTGAAGGTCGTCGGCGTCACCTCCGTGGCGTACGCGGAGGAAACCCGCCCCCGGAACTCCTCGGGGACGTTCCTGAGGGACCACTGCGACATCGTCCTCGACTCCAAGATCGCCGTCGGGGACGCGGAGCTCACGCACGAGGGCGCCGGGGCGCCGTTCGCGCCCGCCTCCACCATCGTGGCCGGCGCCCTCATGCAGGCCGTCGTGGCCGCGGCGGCCGGGGAGCTGGTGCGCCGCGGCATCGACCCCCCGCTGCTGCGCTCCGGCAACGTCGACGGGGGCCACGAGTGGAACGCCCGCGTGATGCGGGAGCACGCGGACCGGATCTTCCACCACCGGTAGCCCCCGCGGGCCCGGCGCCTCCCGCGGGGGGCCTCACACCGTCGGACCCGCCAGGTCCAGGGAGGCGGCGACCCGCACGGCGACGCTCTCCGCGTACGCCACGTCCTGCCGCTCGAAGGGCGGGCGGCTCTCCGAGCGGAGGAACGTCACCACGCCCAGCGTCCGCCCCCGGCTGCGCAGGGCCGCGCACAGGGCGTGGGCCGCTCCGGCCGGCCAGTGGCGCTCCGCCGGCCACGCGGACGCCGCCCCCGAGGGCCGGGTGCTGGCCCGCACCGTGCCCGCTCGGTCCAGGGCGCGCAGCGCCGGATGGCCGGGGGCGTACGGCACGGGGAACCCGGCGCCCGGGGCGAACGCCACCGGGCCGGGCGCCCGGACGGGCGTGGCCGCGACCCGCACCAGCCGCGCCCCGTCGCCGCCGACCACGTCGAGCAGGGCGTCGTCGGCGAACCCGGCGAGCGCGAAGTCCAGGTACACGGTCGCCGCCTCCGCCGGGTCCTCGCACTCGGCCGCGGCGGTCCCCGCCCGGTGCAGCTGGCTGGCCCGGAACCGCAGCCGGTCCGCGTCCTGCCCGGCGAGGCGCGCCTCCGTGACGTCCTCGAACAGCCACGCCACGCCCAGCGGCGCGGGCTCCCGCGACAGCGGCGACGCGAGCCGCAGGAAGGCGCTGCGCCAGCAGTGCCGCCGCTCCCCCCGCGCGGTGCGGACCGTCGTCCACAGCTCGGCCGACGCGCGGGGGTCGCCCTCCGCCAGCACGTGCTCCAGGGCCGCCTCCAGCTGCTCGGCGCCCTGGGCCAGGAAGCCGGCGAGGGGCCGGCCGAGCAGGTCGGCGCGGGGAACGCCGAACGCCTGGGACGCCCGGGCGTTCACGACGGCGGGGCGCAGGTCGGCGTCGACGACGACGAGCCCGCACGGCGCCTCCCCGAACAGGGCCTCGCCGAGCGCCAGCGACCGTTCGAAGTCGAGCTGCTCGTGGACCTCGCCGAAGGCGCAGTACGCCCCGGCCGGACGCCCGTCCGCGCCCCGCACCGCGGACGTCTGGGCGCGGACGAGCACCCGGCCGCCGTCCTTGCGGAGCAGCGGGAACTCGTGGACGGCGCGGTCGGGGCCGTCCCCGGCGGCGGCCAGCCGGGCCTCGATCGCCGCGGCGTCCGCGGGCCGCGCGGCCCACCCGGCGAGGCCGCGGCGGCCGACGGCCTCGGCGGCGGACCAGCCGAGGAGCCGCTCGGCGCCGCCGTTCCAGTGCGTGACCGCGCCGTCCGCGTCGAACGCGCACAGCGCCGCGTCCATCCCGTCCAGCAGCGCGCTGAGCAGGTCGCCGTCCATCCGCGCCGTTCCGCTCCTGGACGCGCTCATCCCGGCACCCCCCACAGGACGTTCCCCGCGCGTGCCGTGTCGCGACGCGCCCGCCCATTCAACTCGAACGTGACACACGACACACGGTGTTCGGGAAATTCAGTTGAACGATGCAGGACCGGTTCCTAGCGTGGGGGGCACACGGGAAGGGAGGTGATCCGGAAGTGGTTTCTTTTCGGATGCGTGAGGTGACCGCGGGCTGAGGCCCGTCGTCACATGACGGCAGGCCGCCTGCCGTACACCCGAGCGGTCACCGGCCCGCGGGCTCGTCGGCACATCCGGCCGACCCCTCCCCCTCCGGGGAGGGAACGGAGCCCGCGGGCTTCCGCGTGCCCGGCGCGCTACGGGCGACCCACTCGCGCGGGCGGCGGTCCCGGGGAGCCCGCGTGCCCGGCGCGCTACGGGGCGAGCCGCTCCACCCGCCAGCCCCCGCCGCTCCCGTCCCCCGCGCGCCGCGCGTACCGGAGCCGGTCGTGGAGCCGGTTCTCGTGCCCCTGCCAGAACTCCACGGTGTCGGGCTCGACCAGGAACCCGCCCCAGTGCGGCGGCACGGGCACCGCCTCGCCCTCGGGATAGCGGGCGGCCAGCTCCTCGTACCGGGCGAGCAGCTCGGCGCGGGAGCCGATGACGGACGACTGCGCGCTGGCCCAGGCACCGAGCCGGGAGCCGTGCGGGCGGGTCCGGAAGTACGCGGCCGTCTCGTCGCGGCCGACGCGCGCGACCCGGCCGGTGACGACGACCTGGCGGGCCATCGGGTGCCAGGGGAAAAGGAGCGAGGCGTGCGGGTTGGCGGCCAGCTCGGCGCCCTTGCGGGAGTCGTAGTTGGTGAAGAAGACGAAGCCCCGCGCGTCGAAGTGCTTCAGCAGCACGGTGCGCGCCGAGGGGCGGCCGTCGGGGGTGGCCGTCGCCACGACCATCGCGTTCGGCTCGTGGATCTCGCCGTGGCGGGCCGCGTCGGCGAACCAGCGGGCGAACTGCTCCATGGGGTGCGCGGCCAGGTCGTGCTCCGTGAGCTCGCGGGTGTGGTACTGCTCGCGCATGGGCGCCGGGTCGAGGGCGGGGTCCACGGCTGGGTCCAGGGCGTCGGTCACGGCGTCCATCCTGCCTCAGAGCGCCGCGCCCGCCCCAGTCCCCCCGTGCACCGCGACTCCGGCCCGCCCGGGCGGGACACCGGACCGCGCTCCGTGTCACGCTTCCCCGTATCGGGGAACCCGGCAGACCCGACGGCCGGGTCGCCCGTCCGTCACCTCCCCGCACACGCCACCACGAGGAGCCGCCAGATGTCCGACTTCGTACCCGGGCTCGAGGGAGTCGTCGCGTTCGAGACGGAGATCGCCGAACCGGACAAGGAGGGCGGCGCCCTCCGGTACCGGGGCGTCGACATCGAGGACCTGGTGGGGCACGTGTCCTTCGGGAACGTGTGGGGCCTGCTCGTCGACGGCGCGTTCAGCCCCGGCCTGCCCCCGGCCGAGCCCTTCCCCCTCCCGGTCCACTCCGGCGACGTCCGCGTGGACGTGCAGGCCGCGCTGGCGATGCTCGCGCCCGCCTGGGGGCTGAGGCCGCTCCTGGACATCGACGAGGGGCAGGCCCGCGACGACCTGGCGCGGGCGGCGGTCATGGCGCTGTCGTACGTGGCGCAGAGCGCGCGCGGGCAGGGGCTGCCGATGGTGCCGCAGCGCGAGATCGACCGGGCGCGGTCGGTGGTCGAGCGGTTCATGATCCGCTGGCGCGGCGAGCCGGACCCGAGGCACGTGAAGGCCGTCGACGCGTACTGGACCTCGGCCGCCGAGCACGGCATGAACGCCTCGACGTTCACCGCACGCGTGATCGCGTCGACCGGCGCGGACGTGGCGGCGGCGCTGTCCGGCGCGGTCGGCGCCATGTCAGGGCCGCTGCACGGCGGCGCGCCGTCACGGGTGCTCGGCATGATCGAGGAGATCGAGCGGACCGGCGACGCCGCCGCGTACGTGCGGCGGGCCCTGGACCGGGGCGAGCGGCTCATGGGGTTCGGCCACCGCGTGTACCGCGCCGAGGACCCGCGCGCCCGGGTGCTGCGCCGCACCGCCCGCGAGCTGGCCGCGCCGCGCTTCGAGGTGGCGGAGGCCCTGGAGAGGGCCGCCCTGGAGGAGCTGCACAACCGCCGCCCGGACCGCGTCCTGGCGACGAACGTGGAGTTCTGGGCGGCGATCGTCCTGGACTTCGCGGAGGTCCCGGCGCACCTGTTCACGTCCATGTTCACCTGCGCCCGCACGGCCGGCTGGTCGGCCCACATCCTGGAGCAGAAGCGCACGGGCCGCCTGGTCCGCCCGTCGGCCCGCTACGTCGGCCCGGGCCCCCGCGACCCCCGGGAGATCACCGGGTACGAGGACATCGTCTCCTGATCCCCGCACCCCCGGGCGGGGCCGTCGCGGCCCGGTCCGGACGGCGGGCGCGTCGGCCGGGCCGCCCGCCCGCTCGGGGTGCCGCGCCCGTTCGCCGCCCGCCCGCGCCCTCGGGCTTCCGCACGTACGACGAGGGGGCACCCCGCTGCGGGGTGCCCCCTCCGGGGAGACCGTTCACTCGGCCGCGACCGCGTGGGACCACCCAACCACGGCGCTTGCGGCCGACATGACGAACTCGAAAATCCTCATGGCGACCTCCTTCATGCGATGTGAAACCACACAGACAACGGAACTGCTCTTGCGGTGACCGAAAACGACCCTGGAGAACTCGTACGAGTGCCAGACGGCCAGAACGACCGCAAGCGTGGCAGCCGGGTCGGAACCGGCCGCGGCGACAGCCCAATGAACGCTCTCACCTCCCATTATATCCTGGATGAGGGCATCTGACCAGGCATCATGTCGGCCTCCGACAGTACGCCGGCCTTGTCCCCCGCAATCGCTCCCCGCAATTCCCGATTCCCGTGACGGCCGAGGAAAGAAAAAGGCGCGGACCTCTCGGCCCCGCGCCGAACGCGAATTGCGCCCGCGGGGACCCGTATGCCCCCACGGGGCCGGAACGGGCCCTTGGCCGCCCGGCCCCGCCTCCGCGGGCGGGTGACCGCCACCGGAACCGGGAGCGGTGCGCGGTACGGCCCCGGCCGGTGCGAGCGGTCCGCATAGCGGCGATGAGGCGGGAAATATTTCGAACTACGTCCCGCGCCGGTCCCCGTGACCACCGCGCCGTACCGACCGATTCCGCCGGACCACTCCGCCGGACCGACCCCATCGGAGGCGAGCACCATGTCCCTGGTCACCACCGCCCACGACCGCGCCGTCGCCACGCTCACCCTGGACGCCCCGGACTCCCGCAACGCCCTCTCCGCCCGGCTGGTCGCGGAGTTGACGGACGCGCTGGACGACTGCGCGAAGGACCCGGCGGTGCGGGCGGTGGTGCTCACCCATACCGGCTCCGCCTTCAGTATCGGCGCCGATCTGAAGTCCCCGCCGAGCCCGTACGCCTTCGTGACGCTGCTGCGGCGGATCGTGGAGCTGCCCAAACCCGTCGTGGCGCGGATCGCGGGGCGGGTGCGGGCGGGGGTGTGGGGCTGGTGGCGGCGTGCGACCTGGTGGTGGTGTCGGAGGAGTCGGACTTCGCCTTGACGGAGGTGCGCGTCGGAGCGGCGCCCGCGCTGGTGTCGCTGACGCTCCTGCCGCGCCTCGACCAGCGGGCCGCGGCCCGGTACTACCTGACCGGCGAGTGCTTCGGCGCGGCGGAGGCGGCGCGGATCGGGCTGGTGACGGCCGCCGCGCCGGACGTGGACGAGGCGCTCGCGCCGCTGCTCGACGCCCTGCGGAAGGGGTCGCCTCGGGGGCTGGCCGCGTCGAAGCGGCTGGTGACGGCCCGGGTGCTGGAGTCCTTCGAGCGGGACGCGGAGGACCTCGTCCAGCGCTCGGCGTCGCTCTTCGCCTCGGCGGAGGCCCGCGAGGGGATGGCGGCCTTCCTGGAGCGGCGGGACCCGGCGTGGGCGGTGTGACCCCCGGGCGGGACCCTGCGCGCCGGGGCCGGGACGCCCGGCGGGACACCCGCGGCTAGCGGGCGGCGCGGACGCGGACCGCGCCGATGCTCGCCGCCATCACCAGGGCGATCGCCGCCGCGTCCGTCACCGACAGGGCCTGCCGCAGCACCAGGAACCCGGCCAGCGCCGCCACCGCCGGCTCCAGGCTCATCAGCACCGCGAACGTCCCCGCCGGGAGCCGCCGCAGCGCGATCAGCTCCAGCGTGTACGGCAGCACCGACGACAGCAGCGCCACCGCCAGCCCCAGCGCCAGCGTCGACGGCACGGCCAGCCTCGCCCCCGCCTCCGCGATGCCCAGGGGCAGGCTGAGCACCGCGCCCACCGCCATGGCCAGCGCGAGGCCGTCGGCCTGCGGGAAGCGCCGGCCGGCGCGGGCGCTGAACACGATGTACGCCGCCCACATCGCACCCGCCGCGAGCGCGAAGCCCGCGCCGACCGGGTCCAGCCGGTCGAAGCCGCCGCCGCTCAGCAGCGCCACGCCCGCCAGGGCGAGCCCCGCCCACAGCAGGCTCACGGCCCGCCGGGACGCGGCGACCGACAGCGCGAGGGGACCGAGGACCTCCAGGGTGACGGCCGCGCCGAGCGGAATGCGGTCGATGGCCTGGTAGAAGGTGAGGTTCATGCCGGCCATCGCGACGCCGAACACCACGACGGTCCCCCAGTCGGACCGGCTGTGGCCGCGCAGCCGGGGCCGGCACACCACGAGCAGGACCAGCGCGGCGAGCGCCAGCCGCAGCGACACCACGCCGAGCGCACCGGCGCGCGGGATGAGCAGTACGGCGACGGCCGCGCCGAACTGCACGGACAGCGCCCCGCCCACCACCAGCGCGACCGGCCCGGCGGCCGAGCGCGCGGGGACCGCCGGGCCGGCCGGGTGGGCCGCGGCCGTCTCGGGAAGGGTGACCGCCGAGGTGTCTGCGGTACGGGCGTCGTCCACCGGAGCCTCTTCTTCTGGTTCTTCGTACGGGTGCGTCGTGCGCGGCCCGGCCTCCGGAGGGGTCCGGANGGGTCCGGAGGGGTCCGGAGGGGTCCGGAGGGGTCCGGAGGGGTCCGGAGGGGTCCGGAAGGGTCCGGAAGGGACTGTTCCGCGAACGGGCCGGTCCTCACGGTAAGCAGCACGACCCGCTCACGGCCATGGCGGGAGTACCCGGTCTCAGGAGGTGGGACGGCCTTCCGGCCTTCCGGCCTTCCGGCCTTCCGGCCTTCCGGTCTTCTGGCCCTTCCGCCCTTCCGTCCGGAACCCGGCGGGCGGCTTCCCGGGGCGCGTTCACCGGCACCCCCGCGGGGCCGGGGGCGGTGCCGCGCGGGCTGGGCACGAGGGGGCCGTCAGGGGGCGGTTCCGTACCGGAGCGGCGGGGTGGACCACAGGTGCACGGCGAAGCGGCGGAGGCGATGGTGGTGGAGGCGGTCACGGTGACGCGAATTTTCCGATAGCACTGAAGCCGCACCAGCAGTATTTCCCGGGCCTTGGCACTCTCAGTTTCCGCTCGGACATCTCCGCATCGCCTGATAAGCCTCTCTCAAGTCGGATGCTTCGGGGAGTTTCCGCCGTTCCACAGCCTTGACCACTTCCAGTGCGCGCCAGTGGTTCGACGGGACTACCCGGCCGGACATTATTGCGCGCTGTGCAGCGTCGCACGCCTCGTCCAGGCGGCCGGTGCCGAGTAAAGTCAATGCCAGGTCAATATTCGCCGACGCCACTCGGCGCGGCCATTTTGCAATGTCGTCAACCGGCGACAGTCGGGCAATGACTTCCCGTGCGTAAGTCTCCGCTGCGGGATCTCCGACCCACGCAAGTGTGGTCGCCGTGTACGCCAGCGACTTACCGGGGTCGTACTGGTAATGATGCTCGGTGTCTTTATGTGGCACAAGCGTCGCTGACATTTGCTGCACGCGCTCTATGGCCGCGTAGGTCTCCGCCCTCTCCCCGAGACGCGCTCTCGCCCTTCCCTCCTGCGCTGTGGCTTGAATGGCGACCGAACTTCCGGCCGGTGCCAGCTGTTGCGCGATTCGGGAGAGTTCCAGCGCGCGACCGTACTCGCCGCCCGTGAGAACCCGCCAAGCGTCCGTCTCATAACACCACGCCTCAATTTCGCGGTGTTCGGCATGCTGCGCGAGCGTCGCCGCTGTTTTCAATCTAGCCGTAGCGGCGTGCTCCTGGTTGAGATCGACATGAAGGGTGGCGCCCAAAAGCTGAAACCAGCCACCGACCACGTAAAGGCGTCGCTGTTCGGCAAGAGTCATCCGGGCATTCATCAGGTGCGCGATGTAGACGGAGTGTTTCCGCACCCGTTCCAACAAATCCTGCGGGGGGGATTTCGGATACTTCGCGGCCAACTCATCAAAGGCGCTTTCCAGGCGATTCAACGTCTCCTTCCCCACGTCGCTTGCGGCAACCCGCCTGGCCAATTCAAGGGCATCAAGCTCGTCGTCGCCTTTCGATTCGGCCACGGCGAGCCATTCGCGAGGTGCTTGTCGGGGCGGGGCGAAAGCATTCGGGGTCAGCAGAGCGTCAAGTTCTGTTGAGGTGACTTTCAGGGCCTTGGCGATCTCCGGCCTCTGGCATGGCTGCGGATCGTTCTTTCCACTCTCCCAGCGCTGGACGGTAGAGCGATCGACGCCGACCGCTTCCGCAAGTTTCTCCTGACTGAGCCCGCATGCTTTCCGGCGTTCCGCGAACCTCTGCCGCTTGCTGGTCATCCTGGTCGTTCCCCCCACGCCCGGGTGCGTCTCCACTGGTCAGCGTAGCCAGTGCGGCCAGCATGCGGCGGGACTGCGGCCTTTTTGCCGTGGTCGGCTCCGGCTCCTGCTGGTTCGCTGTGTCCTGTTGCAGAACCGACAGCACCGGGTGAGGGAGTGACCGGAGCAGTGACACACGAACAGGTCTCGGGAAGTGCGTACGTTCCACAGCCCAACGACACCGTCCAGGACGCCCGTACGGGGCGTACGGGGCGTGTCATGGGCCACATCGGGCCGTACTACCAACTCCGTCCGCTGAACGGCGGCAAGGAGTGGGAGGCAAGGCCGGACGACCTCGAACCCGCGTACCGGTCGGGTGCCTTGGGCGGGCGCGTCGCCCCGGCTTGCGACCGTGGGGGGTGGTGAGGGTGCGCAGGCTGCCGGACACCAATCCGTACCAACTGGAAATCGGGTCCGTCGTGTTCGACACCCGGCGCGACATGCCTGCGCGGGTGCACGACATTCGAGGTAGCCGGTTCTTCCTCGTTCGCCCTGGCGGCGAGCCGTGGGAGGTGAGTTGGAGCGCCGTGCGGCCGGCGACCGGGCGCGAGCGCCGGCAACTCCGCGCCCTGGTGATCCATCTGCGCACGCGGCGAAAGGGATTGACGCGCGCTTAGGGGTTTCGTCCCTGCCGGACGCATCCGTTCAAGGAGCTCGTCTCCGATCCGACCAGGAGCTCGTCCCCGAGCGGGAATTCCGGCAGGGGCGGATTCGGCCCCGCACCGGCCGCCCCGCGCACAGCGGGAGCGCCGCGGCCTCGGCGGGTTCACGCACGACGGCATGGGGGCGGTCCTCATGTCGGCACATCGAAAAGGAGAGGGAAGCGATGACGTACAGCAGTGGCGGGGACAAGCTGCCGGGCGAGCCCTACCCCGGCCCGCACCAGCCGCCCACCCCGGACGGCGGTCCCGGCGTCCCCAATCCGCCGAAGGCCGTCTGAGCAGTGGAACCGAACACATGCCGGGGACGCTCCAGGCGTGATGAGCTGGGGCGTGCCCTCGTTTCCGGTGGCGCCCTTTCCCCGGACTGGGCACCCGTCTACGACGCCGTGCCCCGGTCCGCTTTCCTGCCGGATCTCATGTGGCCTTTCGACATGGCGGCCGGAAGGAGTGTCGCCGTCCACAAGGCGGACGACCCCGAAGCGTGGTGCGACTACGCCGATCAGGACGTTCCGGTGGTCACGCAGTGGGACGACGGCGAACACGGCGGAACGAAGCCGGGCACCGTTCCGACTTCCTCGGCGTCCATGCCGAGTGTCGTGTTCCGGATGCTTTCGGCGCTGGACGTCGAGCCCGGCCACCGGGTGCTGGAGATCGGCACCGGAACCGGCTGGAACGCGGCCCTGCTCGGATACCGGGTCGGCCCTGAGAACGTCGTCTCGGTGGAGGTCGACGGGCACGTCGCGGCGTCGGCCCGTTCGGCGCTGGAGCGCTTCAGCCTGCCGGTGAGGGTCGTCCACGGCGACGGGTTCGAGGGGTGCTCCGACCACGCACCGTACGACCGGGTCATCGCCACGTGCGGAGTGCGTTCCGTTCCGTTCGCGTGGGTGCGGCAGTGCCACCCGCGAGGGGTCGTCGTGGCCCCGTGGGGGACCCACTTCGGCAACGGCGACGCGGTGGTCCGCCTGGTGGTGTCCGGGGACGGGCGGAGCGCGTCGGGGCCGTTCACGGGGCCTGTGGAGTTCATGAAGCTACGGGCACAGCGCACGGCCCCGGTGGTGCACGGGGAGTACGTCAGGGGCAGTGTGGCGGAGGGGGACGAGTCCTCCACGGCGATCGCGGAAGGCGACTTCCTGGGGGGACGGTTCAGCCCTCGGGCGTTCGCGCTGTCCGTGCTGGTGCGCGACTGCGTGCAGGTGGTGGCGGAGAAACGCGGGGGCTCCCGGCCCGTGTGGTTCTACTCGCTCGGCGACCGGTCGTGGGCGTGCGTGATGTTCCGGGACGGTGACCCGGCGCGCGTGTGGCAGTCCGGTTCCCGCCGCCTGTGGGACGAGGCGGAAGCCGCCTACCGGTGGTGGGAGCGCAGCGGCGGGTCGGGGCACGAACGGTTCGGGCTCACCGTGGACGAGGGCGGGGAGTACGTGTGGCTCGACCGGCCGGACAACCCCCTGCCGGTCCTCGGCGGGCCGTAGGCCCTCTCGGCGGCCCGTGAACGGTCCCGCTCGTGCGCTTCCCCCGTGGCGCAGGGGCGGGGCCCTCGTTGCCGGTGTCAACTGCGTTCATCAGCAAGGTGGTTGGAGGTTTCGTTCGGTTGACGCCGTACCTCTGCCGTCCGTGTACGCCCGGACCGGGCACCCGCCCCCGGCNTNNNAGGCCCCCGACAGCCCCGGCCGCGCCACACCGCCGCGCACCGCGCCACGCCGCACCGCGCCACGCCGCCCCGCCCCGCTCCGGCCGAGACGCCCCGTGCGGGGCGTGCGGGGCGTACGGGCCGTGCGGGGCGTCTCGGCCGGCGGACGGAGGAGGTGGCGACGGGGCGTAGGCGGCTAGGCTCGGCGCGTGGCTGAGATCCGGATTCCCGATGACATCAAGCCCGCCGACGGCCGTTTCGGCGCGGGCCCCTCCAAGGTGCGCACGGAGGCGCTGGACGCCCTGGCCGCCACCGGCACCTCCCTCCTCGGCACCTCCCACCGCCAGGCCCCCGTCAGGAACCTGGTCGGCGAGGTCCGGGAGGGCCTGCGGGCCCTGTTCTCCCTCCCCGACGGGTACGAGGTCGTCCTCGGCAACGGCGGCTCCACCGCCTTCTGGGACATCGCGACGCACGGCCTGATCGAGTCCAGGTCGCAGCACCTGTCCTTCGGGGAGTTCTCGTCCAAGTTCGCCAAGGCCGCCGCGCGGGCGCCGTGGCTCCAGGAGCCGGTCGTCGTCTCCTCGGAGCCGGGCACGCACCCGGAGCCGCGGGCCGAGGCCGGTGTCGACGTGTACGCGCTCACGCACAACGAGACCTCCACCGGTGTCGCCGCGCCCGTCCGGCGCGTCGAGGGCGCCGACGAGGGCGCGCTGGTCCTGGTGGACGCCACCTCCGGCGCGGGCGGCCTGCCGGTCGACATCACCGAGACCGACGTGTACTACTTCGCCCCGCAGAAGTCCTTCGCCGCCGACGGCGGCCTGTGGATCGGCGTGTTCTCCCCGGCCGCCCTGGAGCGGGCCGCCCGGGTCCACGCCTCCGGCCGCCACGTGCCGGAGTTCTTCTCGCTGCCGACCGCGATCGACAACTCCCTCAAGAACCAGACGTACAACACCCCGGCGCTCGCCACCCTCTTCCTGCTCGACCAGCAGCTGAAGTGGATCAACGGCCAGGGCGGCCTCGACTGGGCGGTGCGCCGCACGGCGACGTCCTCCCGGACGCTGTACGGCTGGGCGGAGGCGTCCGAGCACGCCACCCCGTTCGTGACGGACCCGGCCAAGCGCTCGCAGGTCATCGGCACGATCGACTTCTCCGACGAGGTCGACGCCGCCGCGGTCGCCAGGATCCTGCGCGCCAACGGCATCGTGGACACCGAGCCGTACCGGAAGCTGGGCCGCAACCAGCTCCGCGTCGCCATGTTCCCGGCGGTCGACCCGGCGGACGTCGAAGCGCTGACGGCGTGCGTCGACCACGTCGTCGGAAAGCTGTAGGCCGGCCACGAGGACCCCGGCACACCCGTGCCCCCGCGCTCGTCGGACGGGTGCGGGGGCACGGGCGTGTCCGGCGGCCGGACGAACCGGACCTCTCACACGGCCGGGCGGGCACGCCTCTCCTGCCGAAGCGCGCCCGCCGGGCGGCCCTTCCGGCCTCAGATCCCCTGTCTCAGACCCCCTGCCTCAGACCCCCTGCCTCAGACCCCCTGCGGCAGGTCCCCGCCCGCGTTCACGATCATGCGCTGGAGGACCTTCAGCGCCGTCAGGTACTCCTCGTCCCCGATCCCCTCGTGCACGCGGGCCCGGCTCGCGCGCTGGGTCTCGGCGGCGCGCCGGTGCAGCTCGCGGCCCTCGTCGGTGATCCGCAGGCGCCCGTCGCCGCCCTGTACGAGCAGGTTCCGCTCGACCAGGAGGTCGATGTCGGGGGCCAGTCCGGCGCCCACGTCGTGGTGGGCCCGGTGGGCGTCCATCACCTCCTCGCGGGTGACCCCGTCCTCGCTGTGCCGCGCCTGGTGCAGGACCCACCACTGCGGCTGGGTGACGCCGATCGCCGCGAGCCGGCCCCGTACGTACGCCATCACCGTCTTGTTCGCGGCCCACATCCAGTAGCCGATCGGCTGGTTCACCAGCTCCGCGTCGTCGTGCGAGTACTCCATCGGACCGCCTTCCACCCGTTCCCGTCGTTTCCGTCGTGCTCCGGTCACCGGCGACCGTAGAACCTCGACCGCGATCGAGGTCAAGACCGCCCGGTGGTCAAGACCGCCCGGTGGCCAAGACCGCCCGGTGGCCCGGGCCGCCTATCGGCTCAGGCCCCGGAAGCGCCGCACGGCCAGGGGGAGGCAGACCGCCGTGATCGCCAGCGGCCACACCACCGCCATCACCAGGGCGTGCTCCTGGATCCAACTGCCGTCCGAGGCGACCTCGTTGCCGAACAGCCCGCGGGCCGCCGACGCGGTGGAGGAGAGCGGGTTCCAGGCGGCGACCGCGCCCAGCCAGCCCGGCATCGTCGACGGCGGGACGAAGATGCCGGAGATCATCGTCAGGGGGAACGCCACGGCGAACAGGGAGCCGGCCGCCTCCGGGCTCGGCAGCAGCAGCCCCAGCCAGACCCCCACCCAGACGAGGGCGAACCGCAGCCACAGCAGGAGGGCGAACGCCCCGGCGGTCGCCGCCGCCCCGCCGTCCGCGCGCCAGCCCATCGCCAGCGCCGTCGCGGCCAGGATCGCCAACTCCGCGCAGGCGACCAGCAGATCGGTCACCCCCCGGCCCGTGACCACCGCGGACGGGGCCATCGGCATGGAGCGGAACCGGTCGGTCACGCCCTTCCGCGCGTCCGTCACGACGGCCGTCGCGGTGTTCATGAAACCGAAGGCCATCGTCGTCACGAACATGCCGGGCATCAGGTACTCCCGGTACTCCGCGGCCGTGCCGTCGCCGCCGCCGGGCGTCCGCATCGCACCGCCGAAGACATAGCCGTACAGCAGGACGGAGACGATCGGGAAGCCCAGCTGCCAGGCGATGTAGGAGGGTTTGCGGCGGTAGTGGGTGAGGGTGCGGCGGACGATGTTCCAGCAGTCCACGACCGCCCAGTAGGGGCGTCCCCGTCCGGGNNGGGGGCGGGGTGCGGTGGCGGTCACGCGGTCGCTCCTTCCGGGGCGCGGGCGGCGGGCGCGTCCGCCGTACGCTGTGCGGTCTGACCGGTCAGGCGCAGGAAGACGTCGTCCAGCGTCGGCCTGCGCAGGCCGATGTCCTCGATCCGCACGCCGTCGTCGCGCAGGGCGCCCGCGACCTCCGTGAGCGCCGCGACCCGGTCGCGCACCCGGGCGTGGACGCGCCGTTCGGCGTCCGCGACGCACGGTTCGCCCTCGCCGACGCGGGCCACGGCCGCCGCGATCCGGGGCAGGTCGGCCCGGTCGGCGGCGACGACCTCGATGCGGTCGCCGCCGACGCGGTCCTTGAGCGCCCCGGGCGTGTCGTCGGCGATGGCCCGGCCCCGGTCGATGACGGTGACGTGCGAGGCGAGCCGGTCGGCCTCGTCGAGGTACTGGGTGGTGAGCAGTACCGTCGTCCCCTCCGCGACCAGGTCCCGCACGGCCTCCCACACCTCGCCCCGGCCGCGCGGGTCGAGGCCGGTCGTCGGCTCGTCGAGGAACAGCACGCGGGGCGCGAGGATCATCGACGCGGCCAGGTCGAGGCGGCGCCGCATGCCGCCGCTGTACTCCTCGACGCCCCTGTCGGCGGCCTCGGCCAGGCCGAACCGCTCCAGCAGCTCGGCGGCGCGGCGCCGGGCTCCGCGGGCGCCGAGGTGGAAGAGGCGGCCGAACATCTCCAGGTTCTGACGTCCCGTCAGGATTTCGTCCACGGCGGCGTACTGGCCGGTGAGGCCGATCAGCGCGCGTACGCGGCCGGGGTGGCGTGCCACGTCCACCCCGGCCACCTCGGCGCGCCCGCCGTCGAACCGCCGCAGGGTGGCGAGGACCCGCACGGCGGTGGTCTTCCCCGCGCCGTTGGGCCCCAGCAGACCGTGGACCGCGCCGGGTCGCACGGCGAGGTCGAAGCCGTCCAGGGCAGGCCTGCCGCCGTAGCCCTTACGCAAGCCCTCGGCCCTGATCGCGTAGGTCGTCCTCACACAAGCCCTCCGTCCCTCGGTCCCTCGGTCCCGGACTGAAACCGAGTACACCGTACCCGATAGAGCGTACGCCGTACTCACTTTTTTGGCCGATGGCGCCGGCCCGTACGCTGGCGCCATGACCGGCAGCGGAGGCGACACGACCACGAGCGGCAGCGGCGACATCCGCCGCAGCCTGGAACTCCTGTGGGGGACGGGGGAGGCACCCAGTCGGGGGCCGAAGCGCGGGCTGACCCTGGACCGGATCGTCACCGTGGCCGTCGAACTGGCCGACGCCGAGGGGCTCGGCGCCGTGTCGATGCGGCGCCTGTCGACCGAGCTGGGCGTCGGCACGATGTCGCTGTATCGGTACGTCCCCGGCAAGGCCGAGCTGCTGGACCTGATGCTCGACCGGGTCCAGGGCCTCCCGCCCGGCACCACGCCCGAGACCCCGGAGGACTGGCGCGACGGCGTCGAGGCACTCGCGCGCGGCCACCTCGCCCTGTACCGGCGCCACCCCTGGCTGCTGAAGGTCAACCAGAGCCGCAGCGTCCTCGGGCCGGGTTCCCTGCGCGCGCTGGAGGTGGCGCTGGCCGGGCTGCGGGGCATGGGGCTGAGCGACCCCGAGACCCTGTCGGTGATCATCGCCGTGCAGAGCTTCACCCTCGGCATCGCCCGGATGGAGATCGAGGCGGCGGAGGCGGCGAAGGAGACCGGCGTCAGCGACGAGGAGTTCTGGCGCAGCCAGGAACCGATCCTCACCCGGGTCATGCGGAGCGGGGAGTTCCCGCTGATGGCGCAATTGTCCGAGGACACGTTCTCGCCGGGGTTCGACCACTTCGGATTCGGGCTGCGGTGCCTGGTGCGGGGCTTCGAGGCGAGGGTCGCGGAGGCGCGGGCGGGGCGGGGTGACGGCCCGTCGGCGGAGCCGGGGCGCCCGGAAGGCGGCGCGGCGCACTCCTGATGGACCATCCGGCGCGCGGGTGATCGCGGTCTCGCGCAGCATCGGTGGGGTACAGCCGACGCAGCCGCACAGACCAGGAGGCACGCAGTGCGTCTCGGAACCCCCCTGCCGTCCGCCCTCGCGGCGGCGGCCCTGACCGTCCTCGCGGGCGCCGTCCCCGCCGCCGCCGAGCCCGGCCCCCGGGCACCNG
>NZ_CP095474.1:2632305-2650758 GCF_023614315.1 Streptomyces sudanensis
CTNCCCCGGCGTCCGTCTCCCGCTGCTCCCCCGCCGCGCCCCTGGCCCAGCCGGGCGCCGGACGCTCCGCCGGGCCGGCCGTCGGGCTGTGCGTCACCGTGACCGGGGCGTCCATGACCGTGACCGCCGCGGCCGACTGCGCCTGCACCGTCTCCGGCACGTGGACCGCCCGCCGGAGCGAGGAGGACGGCGCCGCCTCCGGCACGCTGGGCACCCGGGCCGACTACCCCGGCCCCGGCACGTACACGATCACGGCGGCCGTCGCCGTCGACGGCACCGACCGGACCGCGTCCCTGCCCCTGAAGGGCACCGCCACCGGGACGTTCACCCTCACCGCGCCGAAGCCCGCGCCCTCCCACACGATCGAGGTCGCGCCCCCGGCCGCGCTCACCCCCGGAGCGACGACGACCCTCACGTACACGGTGGAGCGGACCGGCGACGACGGGGACGCCAGCGCGCGCTTCGGGCTCATCGGCGAACCGGGCACCGGCATCGAGCTGGCCTCCACGGACGTCCGCTGCGTCAACCCGCTGACCGGCCGCTACCCGGCGACGACCCGCAGCGCGCACGCCCTGGACTGCTCGCTCACCGACCTCCAGCCCGGCCGCCCGGCCCGCGTCACCGTCCACGTCACGCTGCCGCCGGGCACCTGCTCGACGGTCGTGTCCAAGCTGGGCTACTGGACGCCCAAGGGGCAGCAGGTGGCGGGCGCGATGCTCAACGGGCCGACCGTGAAGTGCGCCTGATCCAGCGGCCGTACCCGGCGCGCCACCCGTACCCGGCGCGCCTGGCGCGCCGGGCGTGACCGGCGTACCGCCCGCGGGGTGGGGCGGCGGCGGGGCCGCCGTTCACGCCGCCCCGCCGTTCACGCCGTCCCGCCGCCACCGCCCCGGCGGCGCGCCTTCCGCAGGCCGAACAGCAGCGCCGCGCCCACCGCGGCCAGGACCACCGCGTAGCCCGGGACCCCGGACGCCGCGTCGCCGCCGGCCGCCCCGCCCGTCGCGGCGGCCGGCCCGGACGCGCGGTCCGAAGGACTCGACGGCTCCGCGACCGTGCCCTCCACCGGCACCCGCACGACCTGGCTCCGCTCGCCCTCCGTGCCAAACAGCAGCGCCGACCCGTCCGCCGTGTACGTGACGGACTCCGACTGGCCCAGGACCGGCGCCCGCACGCGGTCGTCGGCGCCGAGCCGCCCGCCCTCCCAGGCGTAGCCGCGGGCGCTGAAGTAGCCGCGCAGGACCAGCCGCGTACCGTCCGGGGAGAACGCGCCGTCCGTCACCCACGGCACCTCCCCGACGCGCCGGAACACGTTGACGCCCCGCGCGGACAGCTTCGCCGGGCCCTCGTACAGGCCGCCGCCCTCCTCGTTCTTCGACGCGATGTAGACCCGGCCGGTGCGCGGGTGCACCATCAGCGCCTCAGCGTCGCGGGGGCCGTCCTCGTAGCGCACCGTGTACTGGGTGGCGTCGACGGTGGTGTCGCGCAGCCGCTCCGGCTCGCGGAAGCGGTAGACCCACACGTGCTTCCAGGAGCCGTTCAGGTTGTCGCCTATGTCGCCGACGTACACATGGCCGTCGGGGCCGACGGAGATCGCCTCCATGTCGCGGGGCTTGCCGACGCCGCGCAGGGTGACCGTCGCGACGGTCTGGCCGGTGCGCCCGTCGACGGCGAAGACCCGCGGCTCGTCCTGGTCGTTGTGGGTCCAGTACACGCCGGGGTGGGCGCGGCTCGCGGCGAGCCCGCTGGACTCGGTGATGCGGGGGTCGGTGAGCGTGAACCCGTCACCGTCGCCGTCCCCGGCCGCGGCGGCCGGCCCGGCGGCGCCCGCCGCGAGGAGGAGCGCCGCGACGAGGACCGCGGACGCGCGGCGGCCGCGGGCGCCGCGGGCGGAGGTACGGGGAGCCGAGGCGCGGAGAGCCGAAGCGCGAGGAGCCGAGGCGCGGGGAGCCGAAGCGGGGGCTCGGAAGGCGAAGGCTCGGAGGGCGGAGGCGCGCAGGGATGCCATGCCGTCCAGTGTCCACGGTCGCCCGGCACCGGAACCCGCGGACCGCCCCCGGCGGACGTCCCCGGCCACACTGTCCGGCCACGCGCTCCGGCCATACGGCCCGGCCACGTGTCCACGGTCACGGCTCCCCGGCGGACGGCCCGGCCACGTGCCCACTCGGATCACGGGGCATCAAGAATTCCATGATCTTGGAAATCCGCGCCTGCCGCGTTCCCACAACCCCGGCGGGCCGGCAGGCCGTTGCGCACCGGACGTCGAGCAATTACGCCGGATTCCTGCCCCGGCGAGCGGTGGGGCACTGGCGATCCCGGCCGAAAACATGACTTTTGCGTCTTGATTCCGGCTTCCGCAGCCGCGCCCCCAAGCGTGAACATATTGACACCTTGCGCTTCATCGGCAATAAGGAGTGGATGTGTCTTCCGCATATCCCGAAGCCACATTAGAAGCAGCGGTTCCGCTGGGCGGGCTCCCCTCTCCCGCGGCCATCGAAAAAATAGCACGAAAACACCTGGAGAATCACGGGTACTTATATCTCTTCGATGTACCCGACGACTTCGACCACTTGGGATTCCTGAGAGCGTTCGGGGAGTTCGTGCCGCAGTACGACGGCCGACTGGTGTGGGACCTCAAGCCCGAGCCGGACATGGACGACGTGTATCACTCCAGGAACACCAGGAGCCTGGTGCCCCACACCGAAGCCTATGAATACCCTGGACTGCCGCCCCGGTACCTGGCTCTGTGGTGCGTCAGGCCCGCGCGCGGTCCGGGCGGGGAGACGACGCTGGCCGACGGGTACGCCTGGCTGCGGACGTTCTCCTCCGAAGAACGCGAGATCATGCGCACACGCCGGTACGAGTGGACCACCAGCGAGGGACTCGTCCGACGAGGGGTGAAATGGGGAAATCGCCACCCCATTCTGGAGTCCCGGGACGGGGTGGATGTCCTGCGGTACTCGGCCAACAATGTGAACGCCGATGGCGACGACTTCCTCCCCGGGTTCCTGCGCAGCGGTACGGAATTCTTCGAGGAGAACTGCATCGGTGTGCGCATAGCGCGGAACTGCCTGCTGCTCTGGGACAACTGGCGGATGCTGCACTCGCGGACCTCCTTCAAGGACAGCGGCCGCCACCTTCGACGGGTGTTGATTTCGGCATGAGTCGCTATGTACGAACGATCGGCATCATCGGCGGACTCGGGCCGCTGGCCGGCGCCCATTTCTACCGGCGTCTGGTGGATCTGTCCCATGCCGCTTCCGACCAGGAACATCCGCGCGTCGTGCTCGTGTCGGACCCGTCCCTGCCCAGCCGGCTCGACCACCTCCGGGGGCGGGGGCCGTCGCCCCTGCCCGCCCTGATCGAGGTGGCCACCCGGTTGGTGAGCGCCGGGGCCGAGGTGCTGGCACTCCCCTCGGTCACCACACACGCCTACTACGAGCAGTTGCAGGCCGCCCTCCCCGTCCCGGTGGTGAACGCCCTGGACGCGGTGACCGGGGCGCTCAAGGGTGTGGGTGCCCGGAGCGTCGCCCTCGCCGTGACGACGCCGGCGCGCGAGTCCGGGCTGTTGCAGGGCCGGCTGGCACGGGCCGGGGTCGCCGTCCACACTCCCGGCGAGCGGGAGCAGACGGCGATCCAGGACATCGTCGACGGTGTCAAGTCCGGGAAGAAGCCGGAACTGCTCGCCGAACGGCTCGGCTGCGTGCTCACCGGTTCCTGGGCTTCGGCCGCGGGGACCAGGCTGATCGGCTGCACCGACATATCGCCGGTGGCCGGGCACGTCCGGGACCTGGACTTCATGGATGTGGCGGATGCCTATGCCGAGGCCGTCCTCGCGGCCGCATCGGCATGAGCGGCGGAAACCGGGTTCAAGACAGATGGCGGAAACGTGCAACTGAGTACATTGATGGCCCTGCTCGTCGTCGCCGGATTCGCCGGCTGGATTGACGCCGTCGTCGGCGGCGGCGGCCTTGTTCAGGTGCCGGCCCTCCTCCTGGCCTTCCCCCACCTCGAGCCGGCCACGGCACTGGGCACCAGCAAAGTGGCCGCCATAGCCGGTACCGCCGTCGCGGCGGGGATCTACGCCCGCAGAACACGGGTGGACCTCACCTTGGGCGTCGGTGTGGGACTGGTCGCCTGCGGCAGCGCCGGATTGGGGGCACTGGCCGCGGCGACCGTGCCCTCCGAGATGTTCCGGCCCCTGCTGATATGCGTCCTGGTCGCGGTGGCCGTGTTCATGGCCGTGCGCCCCCGGTTCGGTACGGCCGTCCGGCATCCGCAGGCCGGCCGGCGGAGGATCCTGCTGACGTTCCTGGTCGCCGGATGCCTGCTGGGCTTCTACGACGGTTTCATCGGCCCTGGTACCGGGACGTTCCTCATCCTCGCCCTCACCGGGATACTCGGCCTCGATCTGGTCCGGAGTTCAGCCAACGCGAAGGTGATCAATCTCGTCACCTACGTCGGCGCCATCACCGTGTTCGCGATCGGCGGCCATGTCATGTGGCTGCTCGGCGCGGCAATGGGAGTCATGAACATCGTCGGAGCACGTGTCGGTGCGAACATGACCCTGACCAGGGGTGCGGGATTCGCCCGCGTCGTACTGATGCTCACCGTCTGCGGCCTCGCCGTACGCCTGGCCTTCTTCTAGTGTCCTGAGTCGTTAGTTCGTGTGCAGTACGCGGCGAGGGTGCCGAGGATGTCGTCGGCGGTCTTGGTCCACACGAACGGTTTGGGGTTCTTGTTCCACTCGTTGATCCATCGGCGGATGTCGCGTTCGAGTTCGGTGACGCTGCGGTGGGCCGAGCGGCGGAGTTTGCGGCAGGTCAGCTCGGCGAACCAGCGCTCGACGAGGTTGAGCCAGGAGGCGGAGGTGGGGGTGAAGTGCAGGTGGAAGCGGGGGTGTCGCAGCAGCCACTTCTTGACCGCTTCGGTCTTGTGGGTGGCGTAGTTGTCCAGGACCAGGTGCAGGTCCAGGTTCTTGGGTACGGCGGCGTCGATGGTCTTCAGGAAACGGAGGAACTCCTGGTGGCGGTGGCGTCGGTAGTGCTGGGCTATGACCGAGCCGGAGGCGATGTCCAGGGCGGCGAACAGGCTGGTGGTGCCGTGCCGGACGTAGTCGTGCGTCATCCGCGCCGGCGTGGTCGGCGACATGGGCAGCACCGGCTGGGTGCGGTCCAGGGCCTGGATCTGCGACTTCTCGTCCACCGCCAGCACCAGGGCGTTCTCCGGCGGGGACAGGTAGATGCCGACCACGTCGCGGACCTTGGTCACGAACTGCGGGTCGGTGGACAGCTTCCATGTCTGCACGATGTGCGGCTTGAGGCCGAACGCCCGCCAGATCCGCGAGACGGCCGACTGCGACATGCCCGCGGCTTGGGCCATCGACCGCGTCGACCAGTGCGAATCCCCCGAAGGGGGCGCCTGGTCCAGGGTCCGGGCGACCAGGGACTCCACCTGCTCGTCGGTGATCCGGCGCGGGGCACCGGAGCGCGGAGCGTCGACCAGCCCCTCAAGACGGTCGGCAGCGAACCTGGACCGCCACTTGCGCACCGTCTCCCGCGAGATACCGAGCTCTTGCGCGACCTGCGCGTTCGGGCGGCCCTCGGCACACGCCAGCACGATCCTCGCGCGCAGCACCAGGGCCTGCCCCGCGGTCCGCTTGCGCAACCAGCCCCGCAGAACCCTGCGCTCGCGCTCGGACAACTCCAATGACAACGGCTTCGGACCCGGCATCCCCCAACCCTACAACCGCCAACGAACTAACGACTCAGAACACTAGGGTCCCTGAATCCCCGCCCGGACGCCGACGGCACTTCCATCACGGTCGTCAACGGCCCCGGGGAGCCCCTTGGCGCCCGCTCGGCGGGGCGCCGGAGTGGCGGGTGGCCCCGGAGCCGGGCCCGGCCGTCGGTCCGCCGGCTTCCCTGTGGTGTCCGAGGAAGGTGAAGGACCCACCGCTCACCCGGTAGAGGAAGAGGCCTTCGTTGTCGTAGTAGCCCCCGCCGGCCGTCGAGCGGGAGAGTGTGCGGGTGATGCCGCGGTAGCGGACGTCCTGTACGCGCCAGACGATGGAGCCCCGGTCCGTCACGGGCGTCCGGCCGTGTGTCATGGCCTCGGCGAGGAAGAGGACCGCGTCGTACGTCTCGGCGGCCCACCAGGGGGGCGCCGTCCCGAACCTCGCGCGGTAGGCGGCGGTGAACGCCCTGGCGGCGGGGACACGGGTGGCGTCGACGAAGGGGGTGGTGAACACCCACCCCTCCGCGGCGGCGCCCGCCGCCCGCAGGAACCGCGTGCCGAAGCCCTGGCGGATTCCCATGCGTACGCCGGTGTACCCCGTCGACGCGAGGGCCCGGGCAAGGGCGGCGGTGCGCTGCTCGTCGCCCGTGAACAGCAGGGCGTCGACACGGTCCGCCCTCACCCCGGCGGCGAGGCCCTCGGCGTCCATCGCCCGGCCGACGGCCCTGGTCGTGACGGTGCGGCCGGCATCCCGCAGGCTCGTGGCGACCTGTCGGCACACCTTCCAGCTCAAGTCCCCCTGCGTCCGGTCGTCGAGGAGCACCACCCGGTGGACACCGTCGGCGCGGCCTATGTAGCGGGCGCAGGGGATCGCCATGAACTGGTCGGCAGGACGGCCGAGGAGGTACGTCTGGAGAAGGTTGGTCTCACGGGACCCGTAGTGGACGTCATCGGGTGATACCGCCACCGTGAGCAGCGGCGCCGCGTGGTACACCGGCACGGCGGCCAGTGCGCAGGCGTCGGTCGTCGGCCCCACCACCGCTCGTACCGAGGAGTCGGCGGCGACCCGTTCGGCGACGGTGGCCGCGCGCGAGGGTACGCCTCCGTCGTCGTGGACGGTCAGGCGGAACCGGAACGGTCTGGAACGCTGGCCGTTGACGTGATCGACGGCGATGAGCGCGCCGTTGCGCTGGGCCTGCCCGGTGGCGCCGGTCCCTCCCGACAGGTCCCCGTGGAAGGCCAGGGTCAGCACCGGCCGGTCCCGCGTCCCGCCACCGCCTGCCGCAACCGGATCCGACCGCGTCCGGGCCCACCACAGGAGGCCGGCGCCCGCCGCGGCGGCCCCCGCGACCGGGCCGATGACGAGGAGACGCCGACGGGTGGTGGAGGGTGATGGCCCGGTGCCGGCCGGCGCCGCGGTCACGGTCTCGGCGCCGGGCAGGGCGGTTCGCGGAGACGAAGACAGGGACGGAGACAGGGGCGGGGGCNGGGGCGGGGCTTCGGCCGTCCCGGCGGCGGTGACGCGCAGGGCCTGCGCCGACCGGTCCGCGATGAGGCGGATCACCGGCTCGGGCAGCCACGGTCCGGCACCGTCCCCGCCTCCCCCGAGGGCCTTGCGCACGGCCACCGGACCGGGCCGCTCCTGCGGCCGCTTGGCGAGGCAGGCCCTGACCAGCGGTGCCAGCTCTGCCGGCACACCGTCGAGGTCGGGTTCCTCGGTGACCGTGCGCAGCAGCGCGGCGGCGGCAAGACCGCCGCCGAAGGGACGTACGCCGGCGACCGCGTAGGCCAGGACGCAGCCCAGCGAGAACACGTCACTGGGCGGGCCGATCTCCGCGCGCCGCGCCTGTGCCTGCTCGGGGGAGAGGAACCCCGGTGAACCGACGACCATGCCGCTGGAGGTGAGGGCCGTACCGCGGGGAGAACGGGCGATGCCGAAGTCGATCAGACGGGGTCCGTCCACGCCGAGCAGGATGTTGCCCGGTTTGACGTCGCGGTGGACCAGGCCGGCCCGGTGGACCGCTTCCAGCGCCTCGGCCAGCCGCGACCCCAGTACCCGGACGGTGGGGTGCGGCAGGGGCCCGTGGAGCTCGACGGCCTCGGCGAGGGAAGGGCCGGGTACGAAGGCGGTCGCCAACCACGGCTCCCGGGCGTCCGGGTCCGCGTCGAGCAGCGGCGCGACCCAGCGGCTGGTCACGCCCCGGGCCGCGTCGGCCTCGCGACGGAACCGCGCCCGGAAGTCCTCGTCGCCGACGCGGGCGGTGTGGATGACCTTGACCGCCGCCACGGTGCCGGACGGCGACCGGGCCAGGTACACGACCCCCATGCCGCCCGCCCCGAGCCGGGCGAGGACGCGGAACGGCCCCACCCCGGCCGGATCGCCCGGACGCAGCGGGCGCATCAGGAGTATGTTCCCAGCGGAACCGGGCCCTCGCACCGGAACGCGCTCCGCTCGACGCGCCAGAGAAATATGCCATTGTTCCGGCTGATGGTGAGTTCCCCCGTCTTCTCGAAGGCGAGCCTCTTGGTGATGCCCTGGTACGGCGTGCCGCGTACCGCGGTCAGCAGGGCGGCGCGGGTGGGGCGGGCGGTTCCCAGCCTCTCCAGCCCCGCGAGGAACATGTTCGCGGTGTCGTACGCCTCGACGGAGTACCGCGCGGGCGCGCCCCCGAAGCGCCGCCTGTGGGCGGCGGTGAACGCCGCCCCGGCCGGGAGGAGCGCGGGGTCGGCGGCCGGGGCCACCGCGAGCCAGCCCTCGGCGGCTTCTCCTGCCGCGGTGAGGAACCGCTCGTCGAGGATCGGCTGGGTCGAGAGGCGCGCCCCGGTGAAGCGGCGGTCATGGAGGACCCTGGCGATCTGCGCCGCCCGGTCGGGGTAACCGGCGAAGACGACGGAGTCGGCGCCCGCTTTCAGCATCGCGTCCGCGACCGGGCGGAAGTCCTTACGCAGGGCACTGACGACCCTGGGTACCTGCGGGTGCCCCTCGTCGTGCAGCAGGTCACTGAGGTTGTTGGCGACCGCCCAGGCGTGGTTGCCGGCCGCGCGGTCCTCGACGATACCGACTCGCCGCGACTTGGCGAACCCGCGCAGGTAGATGCTCAGGGAGACCGCCAGGAGAGCATCGGCGAAACGGGCCTGCAAGAAGGAGCGATACCCCTGAATGGTGAGGCTCGTCGCTCCGGGGGAGACGGCGGCCACGGGCACCAGGGCCGCGTCGTACGCCATCAGGCAGGCTTCCGCGGTGGCGTCGGTGGTGGGGCCCACGACGGCGAGCACCGCGGGGTCCGCCGCCAGCGTCTTCGCGACGCGGGACGCGGCCCGTGGATCGCCGCCGTCGTCCTCCGTCCTGACGGCGAGCGTGTACGGGCGTCCGCGGCGAGCGTTGAACTGCTCCACGGCGAGGCGCAGCCCGCGCTCCTGGGCCCGGCCGGTCGCCTTGTCGGCGCCGCTCAGGTCGGCGTGCAGGGCGAGGGTGTACCGCGGGCGGCGCGGCTTCACCGCCGGTGCGGCCTCCTCGCGGCCCACGGCCGCCCACAACGCCGTCCCGCCTCCCGCCGCCACCAGGGCCGCCCCTCCCGACAGAGCCAGGAAGCGCCGTCGGCCCGCCGCGGCACCGGGTTCGTCGGCGGCGTTCCCGCCCTCGACGGCCGGGGCGGACCGCCCGGGGCCGCGCGTGCCGGCGGCATCGCCACTGACGAATTCTCCCGAGACCTCGGTGTCGTCGATGCCGGGCAGGTCGAGCGCGGCGGTGGAGCGTTCGGCGATGAGCCGGAGCACCGGTTCCGGAAGCCACCGGGCGGGTTCCTCCGCGCCCGTCCCGCCCTCCGCCAGGGCGCGGCGCACCTCAACGGCGGTCGGGCGGAGCCGCGGGTCCTTCTCCAGGCACCCGCCGATTACCCCGGCCGTCTCCTCCGGTACCCCGTCGACGTCGGCGTCGTCGTGCACCGTCCGGTAGAGCAGTGCGTCGACCGGTCCGGTACCGAAGGGGGGCCGACCGGTCGCCGCGTACACGAGGACGCAACCGAGGGAGAACATGTCACCGGCCGGGCCGACCCGCGCCACGTCACCGGCGCCCGCCTGCTCGGGGGCGAGGTAACCGGGCGTACCGACCACGATCCCGGTGGCCGTGAGCGAGGTGTCCTCAGGGGCCCGGGCGATCCCGAAGTCGATCAGCCGGGGCCCGTCGGGGGCCAGGAGGACGTTGCCGGGTTTGACGTCCCGGTGCACCAGGCCGACGGCATGGATGTCGTCGAGCGCTTCGGCGAGACGGGCCCCCAGTACCCTCAGCCCCCACGGTGGCAGCGGTCCGTGGAGCGCGACGGCCTCCGCGAGCGAGGGCCCCGGCAGGAACTCGGTGGCCAGCCACGGCGCGGCGTCGTCCGGCCCCGCGTCGACCAGGCGCACCGCCCAGCGGCTGGAGATCCGCCGGGCCGCCTCCACCTCGCGCCGGAACCGCTCCCGGAAGCCCGCGTCGTCGGCGTACTCCTCCTGCACGACCTTGACCGCCACCAGGCTCCCGCCAGGCGTACGTGCCAGGTAGACGACACCCATGCCGCCCTCGCCGAGCCGTCCGAGCAGTCGGTGCCCCGCGATGCGCGCGGGGTCGGATCGACGCAGCGGGTCCATCACTCCTCCCGCCCGGTCCGTGTCTTGACGGAATCGACCATCTGGAAGGACGAATCGGTGAACCAGCGCTGCAATTCCTCGTCGGTGTGACCTCTGGCGCCCTTCACGGACACGCCGACGGTGACGGCCCCGACCCGCGCGACGCTCCAGGAATAGGAATGGGCCCCCTCGCGGGTGACGTACGTCCCGTTCTCATAGGCGCTGTCGTCCGCCCAGTCCTGGTGCCCCGTGCCGAAGACCGACCCGGCCGAGCGCAGCCCTGTCACGCGTTCACCGGGCCGGATCTCCTGCTCCCGGCAGCGCAGTGCCTCCTCCAGCGTGGCTGTCAGGTGCTGGTCGGCGGCTGCCTCGGAGGTGTGGACGGTCGCCACGGCGGTCACCCGGACCGTGCCCTTCCCGCCCCGGCCTGGCAGTTCGGCGTACCGCGAGAGCGACGCCAGGGCCGACGCGGGCAGCGGTTCGCGCTGCCACCGGCACTCCTCGTCCAGTACGGCCACGGTGCGCGGCCTGCTCTCGGCGACCGCCTGGGGCACGAAGTCCGGCCCCCAGTCCGTGGGGCGCAGGACGACGTGGTCCACCAGTTCCTCGGCCTGCGCGGCGTTCTTCGGCACCCGGGCGGGATCCGCCGTGAACGGTGCGGCGGAGGGACTGGCGGAGCCGGTGGGCTCCGGTGAAGCCGCCGGCGAGGGAGGCGGTGCAGGGGTCCCGCCGCCTTCCGGCGTACCGACCGAGCAGCCGGAGAGCAGGGCCGCAATCACCCAGACGGCGACCCCGCGACATCTCGAAGTACCTTTGTCAGCAAGCCGTTTGACGTTTGGCACGCGGCCCCCCGAAGCCCTCGACTCCCCCTTGGGGCAGGATCGTACGGCGGGGGTGCGCCGTGTGGAGGCCGTTCCGCGATTTCCGGGACCCGCGACGGCTCCGCCGCGCAAAACACCTGATGTCCCGATGCCGACGTGCCCCGAGGGGGTGAGCAGACAGCCGGGAGTGGTCGGTCCGTGGTCGGTCCGTGGTCGGTCCGGCTTACGCAACCCGCGCACACGCTGGGCAGTCCTACCGGATGCAGAGATCGGCACAACGGTCCTGCCGATGCATGGGCGCATGGGAAGAGAACGGGCGTCCGAGCGCTCGACCGGGGAGAGGGATGGCGAATCCGAACACCCAGGTGACCTGGGTCGACGCACGCGAAGGACTGCCGCGGGGCGGTGCACCGGTGGCGGTGGCGACCACGGGCCGGTACCCGGCCGACAGCGCCGAGCCCGAGGGCGCGCCGGGGGGAGGCGTTCTGGCCGGTAAGGCCGATGTACTTCACGACTCGGCACTTCAGTGAGGACGGAACGGAACACAGGGACTGCTTCGTCGACTCCGACGGATACGTCTATCTGCCCTATGGTCTTGCCGATGGTGAGACGGTGACCCACTGGGCTGAGCTGCCCACCCTGCCGGGCAGGACGACACGCCTCGTTCTCGGGGAGGACGTGCAGCCGGCGCTCCGGAACGCATGGCGTGCCGGCGGGCCCGACAGCTGACGCGCATCCCGTTCCGGGTGTCCGCCGGTCATTTCACGATGAGGTTCGGATTCGTCGCAAGCAGCTGATGCCGCAGGCGAGTTCGAGCAGGCCCTGGTGGAGGCCGGCCCGTCGCGCCAGACAACGCCGGCCCGCAATACGTACATGATTACGGCGAGGACCGCCCCGCCCGGAACACGCACTCGTCCGGGATGGCGACGGCGTCGTTCAGGAGCGGGTGGTGACGGTGGCGCCGCCCGCTCCCACAGATCGTCCAGGATGAGATGAGCACGCACCGGGATACCCCCGCCGACCGGGATCGCCGAGTGCAGGGCCGACGACTCGACTCATTCCAAAACGATCGGTCACCTCTCCTCCACGAGAGGTCGGAGCACATCCCTCAACTGGTCCTCGTTCAGCGCCCTCATGGCTCGCGCCGCAATCCCGCCTTGCCTGTCGATCACGATCGTAGACGGAATGAGCTGGGGATTCAGGCTCCCCTTGGGGAATTCAAGAAGAAGCTTTCCGTACGGGTCGTAGAAGCTGGGATAGGACACCCCGTAATCTTTCTCGAATTTCAACGGCTCGGTCTTGTCGCGGTTTCGGGTGTTTATTCCGACGAACTCCACCCCGTCGGCCTTGAGGTCCTTGGCGACCTTGGCGAGGTGAGGTGCCTCGGCACGGCAGGGCGTGCACCACGACCCCCACACGTTGAGCACGATCACTTTTCCCTTATACGCACCGAGGTCGATCTTTCTGCCCTGCAGGGTCTCCCCGGTAAGTCGTGGCGCCTTCATCCGATGTGCTTCTTCGACCCTGTCGATGCCGTCGCCACTCGTCACGAAACCGGAATCCGGATGACCACCCTTGCCGGAGCCGCCCCAAGCGCAGGCGGACAGCAAAGAGAGGAGCGCGACAGACGCGAGGGTCGGGACCCGAGGGCGTCGTACCCGCCCTCGGGAAATACGAATGGACGTGCCGTCGACAGCCATGCCGACAGTTTCCCACAGGGACGGACCTCGGCTTCGACCCTGACGTCGACTTCGGCCTCGACTTCGACTTCGAAAAGGCCGACATGCGAAGTCCGTCCACACATGACGCCGATATTCTCATGTCCGAAAAGGTCGGGGCGGCGGCGGTCGGCGGGCAGGAGTCCGGAGGTGAGCCCGCCGGGCTCCTCCGGGGTCGCCTCCGGGACGTTCACCGCGGCATCAGTGGAGGGGCGGCACTTCCTCCACTGGACGGTCGCGGTCGGCCTCCGGAGCGGACCGGCAGCGAGAGCCCGTAGGGAAACCGGTGCTGCGGCCGTTCCCCGCGGACGCGCGGAGGGCCGATGACCAAGACGACCGGTATCACGAGGACCCCCGGGAGACCCGATCGAGAACTTTCGGCCGAAACGAGCCGACCCCAGCCGACCCCAGCCGACCCCAGCCGACCCGAGCCACTCCTCCGCGAGGCCGGGGAGGTCGAGGAGCCCGGGGAGGTCGGCGAGGCCGGGGAGGTCGGCGAGGCCGGGGAGGTCGGGGAGGCCGCCGCGTTTTACCCCGTAAGACTGTCCTGCCTTCTTCCCGAACCCCGGCCCGGCGTACCGCCGTCGGAGCGTTCACCGGGGGCGTGCGTCGTGGTGGGATGCGGGCGCGGGGTCAGCCCGGGAGCGCCGCGCCGCCGTCGGACCGGTGGCGCTCCCATTCGGTCCGGGTCAGGACGTACTCGACCTCCCCGTGCTCCGAGCCCTCGATCGTCTCCGGCCAGTCCTCGAAGAAGGTGCGGACGTACTCCAGGCCGGCCTTCTCCATGACGCGGCGCGAACCGGCGTTGACCGCCATGGTGTAGGCCGTGATCCGCTCCACGCCCAGCTTCGTGAAGGCCCGTTCGACCAGGGCCCGGGAGCCCTCGGTGGCGTATCCGCGCCCCCATGCGGCCCGGCGCAGCCGATAGCCGAGCTCGACGGCCTCCGCACTGTCCTCCTCCAGCGGGCGCAGCTCGAACCATCCGAGGAACTCCCCCGTCGCCCGCTCCCGCACCGCCCAGTAACCGGGCAACCCGGTGCACGGGTGCCGGCGCAGCATCCTCGGGAGGATCTCCTTCCGCACCGTCTCGGGCGGGGTCGGCCGCCCCCCGGTGAGGTACCGCATCACCTCCGGATCGGCGTCCAGCTCGATGAGGAGGCCCTCGTCGTGTGCGGTGAAGGGGCGCAGTTCGAGGCGCTCGGTGGTGAGGAAGGGCTCCACGGTGTCCATGGGCCGATTCTGACGAGTCGCCCCCGCCCCTTCCACCCATTTCGAGGCGCCCCCCTTCCGGCACACCCGTAGGGCCGCGGGCCCGTGGGCTTCGGTGGGCTCGTGGGCTCCGGGGCGGGCTCCCGTGGGCCTCGGCCGGGGTCCCGTAGGGGTGGCGCGGTTCGCCGGTACGGGAAGGGGAGCCGTACCGGCCGGGGCTGGCAGGGCTGCCGGGGCTGCGTGACTGCCGGGGCTGCCGGGGCTGCCGGGGCTGCCGGGGCTGCGTGACCGCCGCGGTCTCCGCCCGGTTGCGCGCCGGTGTCCCGGCCGAGATCCGGCGGGCGTAGGCCGCTTCCCCTCACCGGCTGCGGGACACTCGGGCCCCGGGACGTGCGGTACGGCCCGGGGCGCTCCGGGCTACCTTCCCCCCATGACAGGCACTCAGGGGCACGCGCCCGCCTTCCCGTCGCTCTCCGCCGAGCAGGTGGCGGCGCTCCCACTCGAAACCCTCGCCCGCAGCGTCGCGGTCGACCTGCTCGCGCCGGGCGGTGGTTCGCCGAGCGTCCGCAACTGGGTGCGCGGCATCCGCCGCGACCTCCGGAAGAACTCCGAGGCGATGCGCGCGATCAGCGAGGCCGTGGCGTGGCTGCGGCACCGGATGATCCTGGTCGACGACCTCGGCGTCGGCGCGGAGGGCGACTGGGTGGTACTGAGCCGTCAGGGCGCCCGGTGGCTGCGGGGCGGTGCGCTCCCGCACGACACCACCGGGTGACCGACTCCACGGCCACCGGATGACCGCCCGCACGACCACCGGATGACCGCCCGTACGACCACCGGATGACCGCCCGTACGGCCATGCGCGATCGGGCGGATCGGTAGGGGCCGGGGCGGACCCGCGCGCCACCCCGGCCCCCACCGGCCCACGCCAGTCACCCGGCCGCCCCACCGCCCAACTGACCGACCACCCGACCACCCGGCCGCCCGGCCGGTGCGCCGTTCAGGCGGTACGCCGTACCGGCTCCGCTCCGGTCCGGGTCAGGAAGTCGGTGATCGCCTCGGCGAGCCGTTCCGGCTGGTCCTCGGGGACGAGGGTGGAGGAGTCCCCGATCTCGACCAGCCGGCCCTCCGGGTACAGCCCCGCCAGCCGGGGGCCGTGTTCGCGCGGCATCAGCGGGTCCTCGGTCGCCCACACCACCAGTACCGGGCCGTCGAAGCTCCTCAGCCGGCCGCTCCAGTCCAGCAGGGTCTTCCGCCCCGGCGCCGAGGTGGCGAACCTGGCGAAGTCCCTGCGGACGTCCCCGTTCCGGGCGATCGGGGTGAACCAGTCGTCCATGATCTCGTCCGGGACTCCGCGCAGGCTCAGCCCGCCGTACCCCCGGCGGCCGTTCCGGATCGAGGGGACGCGCATCAGCCGCGCCAGGAGCCAGGCCCCGCCGGGGACCTTGCAGACGGCGGCCGGCACCCTGGCCGGCCCCGGGGGGAAGTTGTCGAACGCCTCGCAGGCCACCAGCACCATCCGCGCGACCCGGTGCCCCTCCTCCAGCACCAGGAACTGGCCGCCGCCCCAGTCGTTGAGGACCAGGGTCACGTCGTCCAGGCCCAGCCGCTCGGTGAACTCGCCCAGCAGCCGGGCGACGCCCCGGTGGGACAGGTCGGCGTCCGGGCGCATAGGCCGCCGGTGCCCCCCGAAGGGCAGCGTGGGCAGGACGCAGCGGTAGCCGTCCAGCAGCGGTACGACTTTGCGCCACTGCCTCCCGTCCATCGGTACGCCGTGGCCGAACACCAGCACCGGGCCCGCGCCGCCGGTGTCCCGGTAGTGGATCGGTCCGGCGGACAGCTCGATCTCCGGCATGACGCCTCCACTTGATAGATCGTTCTACTGTAGTCTAGCGAGGGGCGACGGAGCGCGCCAAGAGCACGCGGAGGAGGAGCGGAGGGCCATGGGGCACGAGCAGCCGGACACGCGGACCCGGATCCAGGAGGCGGCCGCGGCGCTGTTCCGTCGCAACGGCTATCCGGGGACCGGCCTGAAGCGGATCGCGACGGAGGCGAACGCACCCTTCGGCTCGATCTACCACTTCTTCCCCGGCGGAAAGCAGCAGCTCGCCGAGGAGACGGTCCGCACGGCCGGAGCCGCGTACGGGCGGATGGTCCTGGCCCTGCTGGAGAGCGTCGCGGACCCGGTGGAGTCCGTCGAGCACGCCTTCGGTGCGGCCGCGGACGACCTCGCCGCGACCGGTTACGCCGACGCCTGCCCGATCGCCACGGTCGCGCTGGAGGTCGCGAACACCGACGAGGTCCTGCGGGTCGCGACGGCGGAGGTCTTCGCCGAGTGGGTCGAGGCCGGCGCGGGGTGGTTCGGCCGCTGGGTGCCCGACCGGGAGGCGGCGCGCTCACTCGCCCAATCGATGATCATGATCCTGGAGGGGGCGTTCGTGCTCTCCCGCGCCGCCCGCGACCCCGAGCCGCTGCGGGTGGCCGGCCGGACCATGGCCGCCCTGCTGCGCGCCGCCCTGGAGCGGACCGGCGTGGAGCGCACCGGCGTGGAGCGCACCGGCGTGGAGCGCACCGGCGAGGACTGATCCCGACGGACCAAGACCAGCGGGCGGCGGAGACGTACGGCGGGAAGACGTACGGCGGAAGACGTACGACAGGCCAGGACCGGCGGACGGCGGACGACAGGCCAAGACCGGCGGACGGCGGACCGGATGCCGGGGCCGGGCGGCCCGCTCCCCGGGGCTGGACGGTCCGCTTCCCGGGGCCGGGCGGTCCGCTTCCCGGGGTCGCCGTGCGGTGTCGAACGCTCAGGCGGAGGCGAAGACGAGGGAGACGCCGAGCGCCATCAGGACGGCGCCGATACTCCGGTTGAGGGCCTTCTGGCGGCGGAGCATGCGGCTGCGGAGGGCGGGGGCGGAGAAGAGGCCCGCGGCGAGCCCGAACCAGACCAGGTGGGTGAGGGCCATGAAGAGCCCGTAACCGGCCTGCTGGGCGAGGGAGGTGTCGCGGTGGACGACCTGGGTGTAGGTGCTGACGACGAAGAGCATGGTCTTCGGGTTGAGGGCGTTGGTGAGGAACCCGGTCCGCAGGGACTGCAGGCGGGAAGCGCGCGGCTCCGGGTCGGCGGCCTCCGTCGTCGTGTCGGCGGCCTCGGCGCGGGCCGAGAAGGTCTTGTAACCGATCCAGACCAGGTAGCAGGCGCCGACGATCTTGACGACGGTGAACAGGACGGGAGTCCCGGACAGCAGCAGGCCCACACCGAGCATGGTGTACGCCACGTGGACCAGGACCCCCAGGCCGATGCCCGCGGCGGCGAACAGGCCCGCGGTGCGGCCGTAGAGGTAGCTGTTGCGGACGATCATGGCGAAGTCGGCCCCGGGGCTGATGACGGCCAGGACCGTGATGACGGCGACGGCGATGATCTCGGCCACGGGACCGGCTCCTTGACTGCTGCGCGGTGGTGAGGGTCAGGCCTTGTGACGGTACGTGCTCAGCGGGGCGTCCCGGTACCCCGTACGGGACGGGTCTCCCTACGGGACGGCCCCCCCTACGGGACGGGTCGCCCCGCAGGNNGNGGCCNGNNCCGNNGGNGGGGCCGGNGCCGCAGGGTGGGGCCGGTGCCGCGGGGGCGCGTTCCTCCGGGAGGACGGCTCACGCCTCGCGCCGCGTCGTCAGCAGTACGGCGGCGGCGGGGACCGTCAGCGCGATCCCCTGGAGGAGCAGGCCGTCCGCCAGGACGGCGTCGGTGAGGGGCCGGGCACCGCCGGAGACGGTCCCGTACACCCACACCGCGGCCGCCACCGCGACGATCACCAGCGTCGCCCAGCAGCCGAGGCGGACGTCCAGCCGCGCCCGGGCGTCACCGCGGGAGCCCCGGCCGCCGCGCGTGACCAGGACGGCGCCCTCGGCGGTGAGCAGCAGGCCCAGGACCGGCCTCAGGCCGTCGCCGCCGAACACCAGCAGGGCGCCGGCCGCGACGTACCAGAGGCCGACGGCGAACGGCGGCACACGCAAGGTTCCCCTCCTCGGAGCAGGGCCGAACCCGCCTGTCCCGGCGTGCGGTTGGGCCGTGCCGCCAGCGTACCGGCGGGTGACACGGCAGCCGGGCGCGACAGCCGGACGCGCCCGGTGACCTGACCGGCCGTTCCCGTCCGAACCCTGTGAGGCCTGTAGGTCCCGTACGGTTCGCAGATCCCGTACGGGTCGCAGATCCCGTACGGGTTGTGCGTCTCCCGCGTCTCCTGCCGTCTCCCCCCCTCGTACCGTCTCCCCCCTCGGGCCGTCCCCTATGGCCCCCGGGTCTCGTACACCTCGTGCCGTTTCGTACGCCTCGTGTGTGAGGGGCGCCGGGCCCCGCCGGTCAGGGGGCG
>NZ_CP095474.1:2650794-2651872 GCF_023614315.1 Streptomyces sudanensis
GGCCGAAGAGGTACGTGACGACGAAGCCCGCCGCGTACCCGGCGAAGAGGCCGGCCGCGTAGGCGGCGACCGTGGCGAGGGGGCCGCCCGGCCCGTCCAGCAGGGGGAACAGCGCCCAGCCGGACGGGCCGATCGCCGTCGAGCCGACCTTGTCGCCCGCCATCCCGAAGAGGCCGACCACTCCCCCGCCGACCGCCCCGCCCACGCAGGCCGTCACGAACGGGCGGCCCAGCGGCAGCGTCACGCCGTAGATGAGCGGTTCGCCCACGCCCAGCAGCCCGGCGGGCAGCGCGGAGCGGATCGTGCGGCGCAGGTCCTCGGCGCGGCGGAGCCGCACGTACACGGCGAGCGCGGCGCCCACCTGTCCGGCGCCCGCCATGGCGAGGACCGGCAGCAGGACCGTGTACCCCTGCTGCTCGATCAGTGTGGCGTGCAGCGGGATCAGCGCCTGGTGCAGGCCGAGCATGACGAGCGGCAGGAACAGCCCGCCGAGGAGGAGCCCGGCCGCCGCGCCGCCGTGGGTGAGGAGGTCGTCGGCGGCGGTGCCGATGGCGGAGGCGACCTTCCCGGCCGCGTACATCAGCCCGTACACCGTCGCCAGGCCCGCGACGAGGACGGTGAGGGTGGGCGTGACGAGGACGTCCAGGGCCTCGGGGATGCGGCGGCGGCACCACTTCTCGACGCGCGTCGCGAGGAACGCCGCGGCGAGCGCGCCCAGCACCCCGCCCTGGCCGGGTGACAGCTGCTGCCCGAACACCTCGATCCTGGCGACGCCCGCGTAGACGACGATCGCGGCGACCGCGCCGCCGAGGATCGGGGTGCCGCCGAACTCCTGCGCCGTGTTGTGGCCGACGAAGACGGCGATCAGCGCCATGAAGCCGGACGCGATCGCGGTCAGGGCGGGGGTGAGGGAGGGCAGCGCGCCGAGGTTGACGAGGAGGCCGCTCAGGCCGGCGATGACGCCGCAGCCGATGAGGGCGGGGATGAGGGGGATGAAGACGTTCGCCACGCGGCGCAGGGCGCGGCGGACCGGGCGTGCCTCCCCGCCGGGGGCGGTGCCCGTAAGGGTGCCGGGGCC
>NZ_CP095474.1:2651910-2656894 GCF_023614315.1 Streptomyces sudanensis
TTTATTTTTAGGGCGACGACGAAGTACGAACGTAAAGGGTCTGTGGGCAGCGTTAGAGGGGTNNCGGNACGGGCCCTCCGGGTGCGGCGGGGACAGGGCCCGTAGGGGCTTCGGGGCCGGCGGGCAGGGTTTCCGCGGTGACCAGGGCCTCGAACTCCGGGGTGACCCGCGCCACCGTCCCCGGGCCCAGCACGATCTGGTACGTCCGCTCGCTCTCCACCACGCCCAGGACCGCCGGGAGGGCGCGCAGTTCGGCGTCGCGGACGAGTGCGCGATCGTGCAGGACGAGGCGCAGGCGGGTCATGCAGTGGGCGACGGACACGACGTTGGCGGCGCCGCCGACGAGCGGCAGCAGCGCGGCGGCCGTGGAACGGTGCTCCGACGGGCGGGGGTCTTCGGTTGTCGTCATGTGGGGGCCTCGCGTACGGGATGCGTCAGGGGGCCGCCGCTGCCAGCGCGGCGCGCAGATGACCGTGGTGCTCCGCGAGGAGGCGTGCGGCGGCCGGGGCGTCCACCCCGCCCAGCAGGACGAGGATGGCGTGCTTCACCTCGCCGCCCGTCTCCTCCAGAGCCCGGGCTATCTCCCCGTCGGCGGCGCCCGTGACCTGCGCGACGATGCGGTGCGAGCGGGCGCGGAGCTTGGCGTTGCCAGCCCGCACGTCGACCATCAGGTTCCCGTACGTCTTGCCGAGGCGGATCATCGTGATCGTCGAGATCATGTTGAGGACGAGCTTCTGGGCCGTGCCGGACTTCAGCCGGGTCGAGCCGGAGACGAACTCCGGGCCGACGACCACCTCGATCGCGTGGTCGGCGGCGGCCGCCAGGGCGCTGCCCGCGTTGCAGGCCAGGCCGACGGTGAGGGCGCCCGTGCCGCGCCCGTACTCGACGGCGCCGACCGCGTACGGGGTGCGGCCGGACGCGGACACGCCGACGACCGTGTCGTCCGGGGTGAGGCCGAGCGCCTCCAGGTCGCGGTGGGCGAGGGCCGCCGAGTCCTCCGCGCCCTCCACGGACCGCACGAGCGCGCCGGGGCCGCCCGCGATGAGGCCGACGACCTGCGACGGGTCGGTGTGGAAAGTGGGCGGGCACTCGCTGGCGTCGAGCACGCCGAGCCGGCCGGCGGTACCGGCGCCCGCGTAGACCAGGCGCCCGCCGCGCGCCATGCGGAGGGCGATGGCGTCGACGGCGGCGGCGATGCGGGGCAGTTGCGCGGCGACCGCGTCGGGGACGGCGCGGTCCCCGGCGTTCATGGCGCGGGCGATGTCGAGGGTGGGCCATGTGTCGACGTCCGCGAGGTCGGGGCGGAACCCCTCGGTGGTGAGGGCGCCCAACTCGGCACGGAGCGCGGTGGGCTCCGGGTGGAAGGCCGCGGGCTGCGGGGCGGACTCCGGGCGGAGTGCGGTGGACTCCGGGCGGAGGCCGACGGGTTCCGGGGCGGCGCCCGGGCGGAAGGCTGCGGGCTCCGGGGCGGCGCCCGGGGTGGACTCCGTGGCGGGGTCGTTCATGGCGCGGCTCCCTCGGTGCTCGGCGGGTTCGACGGGACTTGGTGGGTTCGACGGGACTCGGCAGGCCCGGTGGGACTTGGCGGGTTCGACGGGACTTGGCGGGCCCGGTGGGACTTGGTGGGTTCGACGGGGCTGGGGNATCGGCGGGGCTNGGGGAATCGGCGGGGCCTTACGGGTCGTCGAGGCCCTTACGGATTGCCCGGGACTTTGCAGATCACCGGATCCCTACGGGTGGACAAGTTCCCTACGGGGCGTCAGGGTCCTTACGAGTCGCCGGAACCCCTACGGGATGTCAGGACCCCTACGGGACGGCAGGGGCCTCACGGGTCGTCAGGGACCTCACGGGTCGCCGGGGCCCTACGGATGAGCAGGACACCGCGCTTCAACAGGACACCGCAGCTCGGCGGGGCACCGCACCCCAACGGGACACCGCATCCCAACAGGGCACCGCTGCTCATCGGGAGCCCGTGCGCTGCCGGGGTGCCCTGCGGTGGGCGAGTACCGCGTACGACGCGGACAGCGCGGGTGCGGCCGTCGCGTACGTACGCTGCGTGACACAGGTGAACAGGCAGTCCACGACGAGGAGTTGGCTCGTCCGGGACGCCATGGCCGCCGGGCGCAGGTCGCTCTCCCGGGCGGTGGACGTGGTCAGGACGTGGTCGGCGTACCGGGTGACCGGCCCGTCGGGGCGGCCGGTGACGGCGATGGTGGTGGCGCCCCACTCGGAGGCGACCCTGAAGGGTTCGACGACGTCGGCGGTGGCGCCCGAGTGGGTGATGGCGACGGCCACGTCGCCGGAGCGGAGCTGGACGGCACCGGTGACGGCGACGTGCGGGTCGCTGTGGGCGTGGGCGACGAACCCTATGCGGAGCAGTTTCTGCGCCAGGTCCTGGGCGACGAGGCCGGAGGCGCCGATGCCGTACACGTCGACGCGGCGGGCGGCGGTGAGGGCGGTGACGGCGGCGGCGAGCTGCGCGGTGTCGAGCGCGGCGGCCGTGTCGGCGAGGGTCTGCTGCTCGTCGCGGGCGAGCTTGGCGACGACGGCCTCGACCGGGTCGTCGACGGTGATGTCGGAGGCGACCGAGGGGGAGCGGCCGGAGGTGCGCCGGGCGGCCAGGGCGGCGAGGGCGAGCCGCAGGTCGCGGTAGCCGGGGTAGCCGAGGAGGCGGGCCGTGCGGACGACGGTCGCCTCGCTGGTGCCGGTCCGCTCGGCGAGGCCGGTGACGGTGAGGGCGGCGCAGGCCGCCGGGTCGGCGGCGACGGCCTCGGCGACGCGCTGCACGGAGTGCGTCATGGACGGGGCCAGGGTGCGCACCCTCGCGGTGAGCGGGTCGGGGACGGCGCCGCCGTCCGCCTCCCCACCGGGAGTGAAAGTTTCCTTCAGGTCCTCGGTCACGTGTGAAACATATTTTCCGCATTGGTGGCCGTCAACCCCGCAGGTCAGAATGGCCGTATGAGCAATTCGGACCCCGTGGAGCAGGCGCTGCACGCCGCACGCGCACTGGTCCTCGCCGACCTGACCGCCCGGGACGTCGCCGAGGCGGAGATCGTGTCGCTGGTCGAGGACGCGGTCGCCGGGCGCCGGTGGTGGGTCGCGCAGTGGCCGGAGGGCCTCGCGTACGTCGCCGGGCTGGTCGCGCAGGACGTGCAGGACGCGCTGCTGGAGCGGTACGGGCGCTGGCCGCTGTGCCCGGTCTGCGCCTCGGGCGACCCGCACGCCCTGGACGTGGAGCCGGAGCTCGGCCCGGACCCGCACTGGGTGTGCGGGCGGGCCGGGGTGGTGGTCGCGCCGGTCGGCGGCCTCGCGTGACCCTCTACATCGACCCGCCGAACTGGCCGGGGCACGGCCGCATGTGGTCCCACCTGGTCAGCGACGAGTCGTTCGACGAACTGCACGCGGCGGCCGCCGCCCTCGGCTGCCCGCCGCGCGCCTTCGACGGCGACCACTACGACATCCCGTCCGACCGGTACGCGGACGCGGTGGCGGCGGGCGCCGTGGAGATCGGTTCGAAGGAGCTGGTGCGGCGGCTCACCGAGGCCGGTCTGCGCCGTCCCAAACGGCGCCCGGCGCCTTCCGTGTGACCCCGCCCGCCGGGGTGGCGCCCGTCGCGGCCCCCGCCGGAGCGTCCGGGACGGCCGGGACAGCCGGGACGGCCGGGACAGCCGGAGCGTCCGAGACGGCCGGGACAGCCGGGACAGCCGGTACAGCCGGAGCGGCCGCGACGACGCGGCTGGGCGTACGGCCCTCCCGGCGGTGCAGCCACAGCGACACGGCGGCCACGCCGAACGCGGCGAGCGTCATCGCGGCACCCGCCCACGCCGTCGCCGGGAACCCGAGGCCCGCGTCGATGACGGTCCCCCCGAGCCACGGCCCGCCGGTGTTGCCCAGGTTGAACGCGGCCGTCGCCGTGGCACCCGCGAGGGTCGGGGCGGCACCGGCCACGTGGAACATCCGGGCGTTCAGGGCGGGCGCCGTGTAGAACATGGACACGCCCAGCAGGAACGACAGCGCCACGACGGCGACCGGGCTCCCCGCGAACAGCGCCAGCGCGGCGAGCAGCACCGTCGACGCGGCGACGCCGCTGAGCAGCACGCCGAACAGGTGCGCGTCCGCGACCCGCCCGCCGATCACCGTCCCCACCAGCGCGCCGATCCCGAACAGCCCGAGCACCACCGGCACCCGGCCGGAAGCGAGCCCGGACACGTCGGTGAGCAGCGGGGCCAGGTACGAGAACGCGCAAAAACCGCCGCCCGCCGCGAGCGCGGTGACCGCCACCGCGAGCCACACCTGCCGGTCGCGGTAGACGGCCAGCTCGCGCCGCAGCTCCGGCCTCCGGTCCGGCGCGGGGATGCGCGGGATGCGGGTCACCACGCCGATCAGGGCGACGGCGGAGGCGGCGCCGACCGCCCAGAACGCCGCCCGCCAGCCGAACCGCTCCCCGAGGAACGCGCCCGCCGGGACGCCCAGCACGTTGGCGACGGACAGACCGCCGATCATCACCGCCATCGCACGGGCCCGCGCCCCCGGCCGGACCATCGCGACGGCGACGGCCGCGCCGACCGCCCAGAACCCGGCGCACGCGAGGGCGCTGACCACGCGGGAGGCGAAGAGGACCCCGTACGAGGGGGCGAGGGCGCCGGCGACCTGGCCGAGACCGAAGGTGGTGATCAGCGCGACGAGCGTCGTCTTGCGGGGCAGCCGCAGGGTCGCCACCGCGAGGAGGGGCGCTCCGACGACCATGCCGATCGCGAAGGCCGATATCAGCAGCCCGGCCCGGGGGATGGACACGCCCATGTCGTCCGCGACGGGTGGCAGCAGCCCCGACAGCATGAACTCGCTGGTGCCGAGCGCGAAGACGGCCAGGCCGAGGACGTACACCGCCGGCGGCATACGGGCGGAGGCGGGAGCTGAAGCGGAAGCGGGGGACGGAACAGGAGACGAAGCGGGGGACGGAGAGGCGGAGAACGGGGCGGGGGAC
>NZ_CP095474.1:2656937-2672251 GCF_023614315.1 Streptomyces sudanensis
GTGGGGGACGAGGCGGGCGGACGATCGCTCTGGGAGGGCATGTCCGGTGGCAACACCGCCGGTCAGGCCCGGATTCCCGCCGCCGGTTCCACCCCGGGGCGCGGCACCCCTCGCGCGGACGGGGGGCGGGGCGCGAACCGTCCGCTCCGTGCGGCCCGTTCGCATCGGCGGGCGGACGGCGCCACGGGGGGCGGGCCCCGTCCGGACAGCCGCGCCGCCGCGTCGTCTCGCGGCCTCGCCATCCCACCGCCCCGCCGTCGGGGCACCCCGCCACCGGGACATCCCGCCGGAACGTTCCGTCGCCGCGCGCCGATATCCGGTTTCCGTGGCGCCGGGGCCGTGCGAGGGTCGGACGGTGGACGCTTCCTGTGACGCCTCTCGTGACGCCTCCTGTGACGCCTCTCGTGACCCCTCTCGCGACGCCTCCTGTGACGCCTCTCGTGACCCCTCTCGCGACGCCTCTCGTGACGAACCCGCCCCGCGGCACGCGCTCGACCTGCTGCGCTGGCAGTTCGACCTGACCTGGGCCCTCTTCACGTACCACCTGGAGAGGATCGAACCCGACGACTTCCTGTGGGAACCCGTCGCCAACTGCTGGACGATGCGCCCGGCCGGCGACGGGACGTGGGTACCGGACTGGGCGGAGAGCGAGCCCGACCCCGTTCCCCTACCGACCGTCGGCTGGCTGAGCTGGCACATCGGCTGGTGGTGGAGCACGGCCCTCGCCCACGTCCGCAGCCACACGCCCCCGGAGCGCACCGGCGTCGTCTGGCCGGGCGCGGGCGGCCCGACCGTCGCGTGGCTGAACGGTCTGCGGGTGGACTGGCTGGAGGCACTGGACCGGCTCACCGACGCCGACCTCGCCTCGGCCGCCCCGTTCCCATGGGGAAACGACCCCCGGTACACCGTCGCGCACATGGTCGCCTGGGTGAACGCCGAGCTGATGAAGAACGTCGCGGAGATCGGCCAGCTCCGCCTCCAGCGCGCCGCCGACGGCCCGGCGGCGGCCATGGACTGACGACGGCCACGGACTGACGACGACCACAGGCGGACGGCGGCCACAGGTTGACGGCGGCCACGGACTGACGGCGGGGGCCGCCTCAGCCGCTCAGCCGCCCCAGTTCGGCGGTCATGTTGCGGCGCGCGGCGGCCTCCCACCGCCCGGCGCCGTACGGGGTGCGGAACAGCCGCGGCAGGGCGAGGAGTTGCCCGAGAACGGCGGCGCGGCCCTCGCGGTACGCGTCGTCGGGGACGAACCCGTACTCCTCGCGCACGGCCGCCGCGTACGCCCCGTACGCCTCCGGATCCCCGGCGAGCACGGCCAGGTCCGCGTCGCACAGCACCTCCCCGTCGTGGTCGCCGGGCGCCGGGTCGTGGGTGGCGGTGAGCCGGACGAGCCGGGCGACCTCCGCCGTGCGGGCCGGATCCACCCCCAGCTCGGGCAGGGCCCGCTCGGCGAGCCGGGCGCTGCGCTCCTCGTTGGTGTCCCGGTCCGGCAGGTACACGGCGTCGTGGAACCAGGCGGCGAGCCGCACGGCGGCGGGGTCGCGGGCGTGGTCGGCGAGTTCGTCGACGCGGTGCAGGACGGTGAGCAGGTGGTCGGTGGTGTGGTACCGCCGCTGGGGCTCGGACCAGCGGCGCAGGAGGTCGTCGGCGTACCGGTCGGCCGGCGGGGCGCCGGCGTCGGCGGGGCGCTCGTCCCGTGCCCGGTGGACGGTCCGGGCCCAGCGGCGGCGCAGGTCGTCGTGGGCGGGGTGCTGTGTCANNNNTNCNNACATCTGACCNTTNCNNCNGCNGNCNGTNNGNGTTNGTNNNCAGCATTNNCCCTGCCGGCCGGCTCCTCCCCCTGCCGGTCGGCCCCTCCGTGCACCACAGGCCCCGCGAGCCCTCCGCGTCGGCGTCCTCCGGGCGGTCTCGCGCCGCGCCGGTCGCGGGAGGCCGGCACGGCGCGGGGTTCAGGCGGCGGCCTTGAAGCCTCGTAGGCGCAGGCTGTTGCCGACGACGAAGACCGAGGAGAAGGCCATGGCCGCGCCGGCGATCATCGGGGTCAGGAGCCCCGACGCCGCCAGCGGCAGGGCCGCCACGTTGTAGCCGAACGCCCAGAAGAGGTTGGACTTGATGGTGGCGAGGGTGCGACGGGAGAGGCGGATCGCGTCGGCGGCGGCGCGCAGGTCGCCGCGGACCAGGGTCAGGTCGCCGGCTTCGATCGCGGCGTCGGTGCCGGTGCCCATCGCCAGGCCGAGGTCGGCCCGGGCCAGGGCGGCCGCGTCGTTGACGCCGTCCCCGACCATGGCGACGGTACGGCCCTCGCCCTGCAGGCGCTCGACGACGCCGACCTTCTCCTCGGGCATCACCTCCGCGAGGACGTACTCCGGGTCGATGCCGACCTCAGTGGCGACGGCCCGGGCGACGGCCGCGTTGTCACCGGTGAGCAGCACCGGGGTGAGGCCCAGGGCGCGCAGCCGGCGGACGGCCTCGGCGCTGGTGTCCTTGACGGCGTCGGCGATTTCCAGGACCGCGCGGGCCTGGCCGTCCCAGGCGACGGCGATCGCGGTGCGGCCCGCTGCCTCGGCCTGGTCCTTGGCCTCTTTCAGGGGGGTGGGCAGGGTGATGGACCACTCGGCGAGCAGCTTCTCGCGGCCGACGAGGGCGGCGCGGCCCTCGACGGTCCCCTGGACGCCGAGGCCGGGGACGTTCGCGAAGTCCTGGGGGGCCGGCAGGTCCCCGACCTCGGCGGCGGCGCCGGCGGCGACGGCCTGGGCGATGGGGTGCTCGGAGGCGTGCTCCAGCGCGCCCGCCAGCCGCAGTACCTCGGCCTTGTCGGTGCCCTTCGCGGTGTGGACGGCGAGGAGGGTCATGCGGCCGGTGGTGACGGTGCCGGTCTTGTCCAGGACGACGGTGTCGACCTTGCGGGTCGATTCCAGGACCTCGGGGCCCTTGATGAGGATGCCGAGCTGGGCGCCCCGGCCGGTGCCGACCATCAGCGCGGTGGGCGTGGCCAGGCCCAGGGCGCACGGGCAGGCGATGATCAGCACGGCGACGGCCGCGGTGAACGCGGCGGTCCAGCCCGCGCCGGACAGCAACCACCCGACGAGCGTGGCGAGGGCCAGGGCGATGACGACGGGGACGAACACGGCGGAGACCCGGTCGGCGAGGCGCTGGGCGGCGGCCTTGCCGTTCTGAGCGTCCTCGACGAGCTTCGCCATCCGGGCGAGCTGGGTGTCGGCGCCCACCCGGGTCGCCTCGACGACGATGCGGCCGCCCGCGTTGACGGTCGCCCCGGTGACGGTGTCGCCGACGGCGACCTCGACGGGCACGGACTCGCCGGTCAGCATGGAAGCGTCCACCGCCGAGGTGCCCTCCACGACCGTGCCGTCCGTGGCGATGCTCTCGCCGGGCCGTACGACGAACCGGTCGCCGACCCGCAGCTCGTCGGTGGGCACGCGCACCTCGCGCCCGCCGCGCAGCACGGCGGCCTCCCGGGCGCCGAGCTGCATCAGGGCCCGCAGCGCGGCGCCCGCCTTGCGCTTGGAGCGGGCCTCGAAGTACCGGCCGGCCAGGATGAAGGCGGTCACACCGGCGGCGGCCTCCAGGTAGATGTTGCCGCTGCCGTCGCCCCGCGAGACGGTCAGCTCGAACGGGTGCCGCATGCCGTGCGCGCCGGCCGTGCCGAAGAACAGCGCCCACAGCGACCACAGGAACGCGGCCGAGGTGCCCAGGGAGATCAGGGTGTCCATGGTGGCGGCGCCGTGCCGGAGGTTGGTCCAGGCGGCGCGGTGGAACGGCCAGCCCGCGTAGACCACGACGGGCGCGGCGAGGGTGAGGGAGAGCCACTGCCAGTTGTCGAACTGGAGCGGCGGGATCATCGCCATCGCGACGACCGGCACGGACAGGACGAGGGCGGTGAGGAGCCGCTGCCGCAGGGCGAGCATCTCGGGGTCGGCTTCGGGGCCGGTCTCGGGGCTGGTCTCGGGGCTGGTCTCGGGGCTGGTCCCGCCACCCCCGTCCTCCTCCGTCCGCGGGGCGGGCGGCCGGGCCGTGTACCCGGTGGCCTCGACGGTGGCGACGAGGTCCGCCACGGAGACGTCGGCGTCTCGGAAGCGGACCTTCGCCTTCTCCGTGGCGTAGTTGACGGTGGCCTCGACGCCCTCCATGCGGTTGAGCTTCCTCTCGATGCGCGCGGCGCAGGAGGCGCAGGTCATGCCGCCGATGGCGAGCTCGACCTGGGCGGTACCGGGCGCGGTCGCGGGACCACTCATCTCGTTCCCTCCATACCCACGGGGGGTATCAAATGCCTCCACCATATAACCCTTACCCGTAAATACGGCAATTCCGCCGCCCGCCGCCCGCCCGTACCGGACCTCAGGTTCCTCAGGTTCCTCGGGCTCCTCGGGCTCCTCGGGTCCGCTCCGGCTCCTTCCGGCCCATCCGGCTCCTTCCGATCCGTCCGGCCCATCCGGCTCCCTCCGCCTCTCTCCCGTTCCCTTCGGCTCATCCGGCTCCCTCCGGACTCCTCGGGTCCGCTCGCGACCTCCCGCCGGTACCGGGGCCTCGGGCCCACCGCCGGGAGGGTCCGATCACCGGCACCGGATACGGCGGGCCCACCGCCGGGAGCGGTCGAGTACCCCCGGTGCGCGGCGTACGGCCGGTGCGCGGCGTACGGCACGCGTCCGACCCCAGGACGGAACCACGGCAGGGGGCCGAAACCCCGAGGGGCGGGCCGAAACCCCGAGGGGCGGGCCGAAACCCCGAGGGGCGGGACGGAACCACGGGGAGGCGGGACGGAACCCTGGGGGCGGGACGGAACCCCGAAAGGCAGCCGGATCGTTCCCCGGGACGCGGAAGGACGCACCGACCACCTGCGGAGGCGTGATGGAGAAGTCGGCCGCGGTCGTCCCGGAGGTCGCCCCGGAGGTCAGGGACCGGCTCGTCGCCCGGTTCGGATCAGGGGTGCTCGCCTGGTGCGACGGCCTGCCGGGGCTCGTCGGCGAACTCGCCGCCCGCTGGCACCTGGAGCCGGTTCAGGCGGGTGGCGGCGGCACCTCGCGGGTGTTCCGCTGCCTGCGGCGGGACACCGGCGCCCCGGTGTGGCTGAAGCTCACGCCGGAACCCGCCATCGCCCGCGAGGAGGCCGAGGCCCTGCGCGCCTGGGCGGGGACGCCCTCGGTCGTCACCCTGCTGGCGTACGCACCGGGGGCCGGGGCCCTGCTGCTGGAGGACGTGGAACCGGGAGAACCGGTGGGCCGGCCCGTCCGGCGGCTGCCCGAGGTCGCGGCGCTGCTGCGGGAACTGCGGGCCGCCCCGCCCCCGCCGGGGGCGCTGCCCTCGGTGCGGCCCCTGTCGCACCGGGTCGGCTTCCTCTTCGACATGGCCCGCCGCAGGTCGGCGGCGGGCGGCGCGGGCGGGCGGATCGACCCGGCGCTGCTCGGCCGGGCCCGGGCGGCGGCCCTGGAACTCGCCGCCGACGGACCCGCAGGGCTCGTCCACGGCGATCTGCACCCGGCCAACGTGCTGTCCGGCCCGGGCGCCCGCCTGGTGGCGATCGACCCGCGCCCCGCGTGGGGCGACCCCGACTTCGACGCGGTGGACTGGGTGCTCGGGGGAGCCACGGCCCTCCCCGTGCTGGAGGAGCGGATCGAGGAGCTGGCGGCGGCGGTGCCCGGCCTGTCCCCCGACCGCGTCCGGGCCTGGTGCCGGGCCTTGGCCGTCCTCAACGCGGCCCCCGCGGTCCGCGCGCGGCGCGACGACGCGCGGACCCGCTTCCTCCTGTCCCTGTCCGGCGCCTGACCCCGCCCGAGCCCCGTCCCGACCTGGGAGCGGCAGGTTTCCGAGTCGCCGGGACAGCGGTCCACGGAGATGCGGATCAGGTAGCGGGTCACGGGCTCCTTACCGGTGTTCCGCAGCAGCCGCCGCATCGTGAGCCGATACGAACGGCCGTCGTACTGGAGCCGGGCGGCGTCGTGTTCGACGACAAGCGCGGAGCCGGTGGCATACGGCTGCTCGGGCCTGCATAGGGTCGGCGGGGCCACGGCCGAGTGCCGGGATCTCGTCCGAGCTTGCTCGTAGCCGCACCAGCGCCGTCGGACCAGGTGGAGCGCGACGCGCCAGCGGCGCCGTTTCAGCAGCTCGCGTGGGTCTTGCGCGCACGCGTGAAGCGCGGCGACTGGAACCCCAACCGCGCCGTGCCCGGTGAGAACGCCCTCGCGGACGCTTACGGCCCACCCCGTCCGACGTTCCGCCGCGCGATCGCCGTACTCACCGAGGAAGGATTCGTCTAAGCGGTGTCGGGGCGCGATCCGTACGTGGTCGAGCAGAAGCCCGAGCAGGCGCCGGAAGAGTCCACCCGGAGCGCGTAAGCAGGAAGCCCCGCCCGTCCCCCACGGGGACGGCGGACGGACGGGGCGGCATGGAGCCCGCCAGCCCGCGGTCACGCCCAGGTGAGGTGTTGTCCGTCGGGGCCGATGTGCAGCCGCATACGGTCGGCGGGCGGGCGCCCGTCCGCCTGCCACTGAGTGACACGCTCGGTGATCTCGTCCCACAGGCGTGCCGTACCACCCTGCCGGACCATCCACCGTCCGCCATCTTGGAAGACGACCGCCCACGCCTCGGCGTCCACGTCGATCACGACGTGTTCGGGCCGGCCGTCACGTTCCAGCGTGAACCGCTGTGCGCGCGGCGCGGCGAACTGCGCGACGAACCGGGCGGTCCAGTCGTCGAGCACATCCGCACCCAGCTTCGCAGACACCGCGTCACCCTCGTCGAGGTCCGGCAGGATGCCCAACGGGGGCGGAAGGTGAGGGCGGGCCAGCATGAACGAGACCTGTCCGCCGAGAACCGGACCGCTTGCCGTGCCGTCGTCGGCGACCGTGAGCCGGACGAGTTCGGATGCGTGCATCCAACCGCCGACCGTGACCAGCACCTCACCGCCGGGCCGGGTCTGCGCGAGCCAGTCGGCCGGCACGGTGCGCACGCCGCACGTGGCGATCACGCGGTCATACGGGCCGCCCTCCTTGCAGCCCACGAGACCGTCGCCGGCCACGCGGGTAGGCCGGTACCCGGCGCCCGCGAGGGCCATTCCCGCGCGGGCGGCCACCTCCGCGTCCACCTCGACCGTGATCACGTCGTCCTCGCCGACGACATGGCAGAGCAGCGCGGTTGAGTAGCCCGTACCTGTGCCGATCTCAAGGACGCGTGTCTTCTCGGTCACCCGCAGGGCTTCGAGCATCCGCACGACCAGACCCGGCAGGGTGGACGACGACGACGGGGCAGCGGCGATACGCCCCTCGACCTGGTCGGGGAAGACGCTCCCGGCCACCTGCGTCACAAGGGTGTCGTCTTCGTAGATCCGCGCGAGTCCGGCCTCCGTGCTCCCCGTCACCGGGCGATACCAGCCGCCGTCTTCGTACTCGAACCAGCCACGCGCGAGGAACGCCTCACGGGGTACGGCCATGACGGCCGCTTCCCATTCCGGGCTGTGCAGGGCGCCCGACTCTGCCAGGCGCCGCACGAGGTCGGCCCGGAGGTGTTCCGACGGCAGGGGGTCACTCATGCCGGCTCGCTCCATTCTCCAACAGGTCTGCGATTGCGTGTGTGATCGGCAGTCCGGCCGCGTCTTTGAGCCACGCCCACTGGCCGTTGGGATTGCACTCCAGGAACCACCATGTACCGTCCGCAGTCACCGCGAAGTCGAAGGCGCCGAAGTCCAGGCCGAAGTCGGCGAGGAACCGCACCAACGCCCCGCCCATCCCGTCCGGGCAGGTGATCGGTTCGTAGGTGAGGTTCTGGTACTCGGCTCGCCAGTCCACGACCCCGGGCGGCGCCGTGATACGAGCGCTGAGCACCTGCTCGCCGACGACGACCGCGCGCACGTCCGCCACCTTGGGCACCTGCGCTTGGAACAGGTGGGCACTGTGGCTCACGCCGCCGTCGATCCCGCCCGCCTCGACGGGGGCGGCCCAGATGCCGGCGGGCTCGCCCTCCACCTCGTACGCCCCGGCGTGCAAGGGCTTGTAAATGGTCGGCTGTGCGCCAGAGAACGCCTTGGCCTCCATCGGGTCATTCGTGATCAGGGTGGCCGGGATCGTGAGCCCTACGCGGGTCGCCGCGTCGAGTTGCGCGGGCTTGTACTCCGCCCGCGCAATGGCCTGCGGGTGGCTCAGGTACAGGCACCCCGGTAGCGCGCCCAGCACGCCGCCCAGGCCGCGCCGGTTCTCCTGGGCGGCGAATCTGGCCGCCTGCTCGCCGGTCCCCGTCGGGTAGGGGCTCGGTCGGCGGTGGTACAGGGCACGCACGGCAGACAGATCGGCCGTGCGGTCCCCGACGGTCAGCCGCCCGGCCCACCCGCCCGCTTCGATACGCGCGTCGAGCACCACGCACACGGGGAAGTCGCGCCCCGGGTCGAACCGGAGGACGGGCACCCGGCGCCGGTTCAACTCGGCGATGACCAGATCGGCGGTTGCGTCCTCCGACTCTGTGCAGACCAGCACCGGGCGTCCGCCCATGACGCTCTCCCCTCAGTCCTGCGTCGCGTCGTGGCCGGAGTCGGGGTCCTGTTTGCCGTCCTTGCTGACCTGCGTGGGCGGGTAGGTGTTCACGCTCGTGCCGTGCTTGCCGAGTTCGGCCGGCGTCATGGCTCCGTCCTCACCGATCCATCGGCCTGTCTGCGTGGCCGGGTCGAGGCCCGCGTACCGCCACGGCGAGGAAGAACCGTTGCGCAGCGGAGCCATACGGCGCAGCCCCCACGGGGTCGGCGCGGTGGTCTCCGTACCTGTGAGGCTCGTTCGCAAGTCTCCTCCTTGGTCGCTTCGTACGGTGGTGTCGTGCTGGACCCACCCCGGCAGGCGCTCGACCTGTCCAGGGGTTGCGGGCGGACGATCCGACCGGGGCGGGGGTGGTGCCCGCCCCCTGCCGGGGATGGTGTGGGAGAACCTGTGAACGGGTCGTCCTCGGCAGGGAGCGGAGTCTTCAACGGCGGGGCAGTCGGTGACGGCCCCCAGTCGCGCCCGCGGGCAGGGGCTGCGGCGGGGGTGCGTGTGCGGACATGGTGAGCATGGCGGACTGTGCGGCGCGGTCCGTGGTGCGGTCCCGGTCATGCGACTGGACGCGCACCATGTGGTCGAGCTCCGCGATGCACGGGCCGCACGCGTACAAGTCACCCGTTCCGCCCGGCGTCGCCACCGAACCGACCCACAGGACACGTACGTCCCCGCGTCGGCAGTACAGCCGACAGGCCCCGGTCACCCACGGGTTCCCGTCGTCCGTCCGCGCGACAAGCGGCCAGGCATCACGCCACGGGCGTGCGACAGCCGGGGCGAAGATCATGCCGTGCCCCCGTTCGCCCGCACGAACTGGGCGAGTTGTGCCGGGGGCCGCATTACGGCGTAGTCGCCGAAGCTCCGGCGATAGCGTCGGTGTCCGGTCTCCTGCGTATGCCTGCGCTGCCACTGCTCGACGGGCCCCGGGCCGTTGTGCGCACCGGACTCCGCCCCGCACTCGGTCTCGTCACCGGACACGCACCGTGCCTCGCACTCCGGTTCTGCCGTTTGGTCCTGCTCGAAGGTGGACGGGACGTGACGGAACCTGCGGCGAGTCACCGCACGACCCTTCGCTCGCTGTGCACCGAGTCCTTGACGTGCAGGAAGCCGCCGGCTTTCTCGATCTCGCGCGCCACCTCGTCGTACTCCTGCGGCACGGACGAGATCATCGAGCGCCACGCTGTGAGCACCGCCCCGGCCTCGCCGCTCCTGATGTGCTCGACGGCCCGTCCCAGCCCGTCACGCCCGTGCGGCGGCAGCAGCCCCGCGTGTTCCTCGATCACGCCCGTGACCTCCCACCCGAACGCCTCGGCGTACTCGGCGCACTCCCGGCGGGGCGCCGTGATGTCCGTACTGGGGGCACCGCACAGGTAGATCACGCAGCGGAATCGCTCGACCCTCGCCGCCTCGGCCGGCACGTCGGCCTCACCCGGCCCGATGCCCGCTGCCGCGTCCGCGAGTGCCTGTCGCCGTCTCAGGTCGCCTTTGGTTCGGCGGACCCTCGCCCGCCCCTGCCTCTGTCCGCTCTCGACGATGGCCATGCAGCAATCGTGCCCACCTGATCACCCACGGTGAAGTGACGAGGCGTACGACTGGGCGTAGTCGGTGGGGCGGCGCTCCTACGCCCCGTAGGACTCACGCGATCAAGGGCATGCCGATGAGTTCGCTGATGTTCCGTACGCGCGCCGTGGACACCTTCGCAAGGCGCTTACCGATGACGCCCGGCAACGCCTGGTGCCTGACCCACTCCGGAGCATCGAGCGCCACCTCGATCAGTGTGTCTCCGGCCTGGTCGTAAAGGCCCGCCACGCACTGCGCGAGGGCGACGTCAAGCTTGTAGCGGTTGCGGGCAACCTTCGACATGGACTTGGGCAGCTTCTTCATGTCGGGGTGACCGGCGAGCTTCAGCGCGCGCCCATAGTTCTTCAGGGCGACGTGGATTCCGACTGCCTCGGCCTTCACCGCCGTTGGGCCGAAGCTGGTCCCGTACAACTTCTCGTCTCGTCCGAGCCTCGCCGCTGCGGCGTGCGCCTGCGAGATGTAGTCGTCGGCCGCGCTCTCGTCCTCCCGCCGCGACGCTGCCACGGCTGCGGAGATCATCAACCGCCCGTACGCGAGCAACTGCGGACGCGACCCGTTGCTGAACGACGGCTCGATCGCCAGTGCCGCCCGCTCGGCCACGGCGACGGCACGCGGCAACTTGGCGCCGCGCAGGTAGATCCACGACAGCGTGGATTCCAACAGCGCCGTCATCACGGGGTCATCGGCTTCCCGCGCGAGGTGCTTCGCCGACGTGAGCGCGCTCAACGCAAGGTCGCGTTGCCCGAATCCGTTCGAGCAGGACGCGGCTACGCGGTAGGCGCTCGCCAGGATCGAACCCAACTGCTCGCGCTCGCTGCCCGTAGCGCTCGCGTACCGAACCTGCCCCTCCATGAGCACCTGGGAGGCGTAACTACTGACTTTCGCCGTGTCGCTCGCCCAGTAGGCGCCCCACGCACGGTCGCGGGCCTCACTCAGATCCTCGACGGTGCTCGGGTCCTCGATGCCTTCCCACTCACCGAGGGCGCTCTCGTGCACGGCGTCGGACAGTTGGCGCAGCGCGGCGCGGTCGCCCTGGTTCATGCCCCGGCGCGGTGCTTGCTGGCCCAGGATCACGGATACGTCCGTGTTCAGCGCGTGGGCGAGCTTGAGCAGAGAACCGACGGACAACTCGCCGCGGTCCTGCTCGGCCTTCTGCACCAGGGCGAGGGACAGCCCCGATGCATCGGCGAGTCCCTGCTGCGTCAGATCGGAGCCCCGCAGGTGCTTGATGCGCTTACCGTTCGTAAGGTCGGCCCAGCTGCTCACGATCACCCCAGTGCGCTTGCTCCGGCTGCTGTGTTCCGATGGTAGGTCCGGACGCCCAGCGCGAACGGAACAGACGAAGGACTTGAGCACCCTCGGCCCGGCTCCCCCAGGAAACCTGCCCGCCTCAGGCCGACCCACGACACCGTGCCGCCTCGCTCGCTTCCATGAGTTGCCGGTGCCGAGGGGCCATCAAGAGGGGTTGGCAGCGTCACAGCACAGTTGACCTGCGAGTTTCGTCAGGCCGGTACACGGGGGTTATCGAAGGCGGAAACCGGGTGGTGGGCGGGCTGATGCTTGACCGCATCGCTGTCAGCGGACAGCTGACCGGCTGGAGGCCGGAAGATGGCCTCGACCTGGCCTGTCTCCTCGCCCACCACGTGCCCGTACCGCACCCTCGGCCCCCTCGGGCCGACCAGCGCGGCGCCCCGCCGGCGCCGGACCCGCGGACGCGTCCCCGGGGCAGCCCGCCCGTCGATGGCCATGCTCCTCCGCGGCGTCCGGGGCCGGGCGCGGCCCGCCGCGCCCGTCTCCTCACCCCCGGCCGGGGCCGATGGCCGTAGGGGGTTCCGGTTCGTCCCGCGCGCCCCTGCCGTCCATCGTGCGCCATTCGGGCCGCAGTGCGGCCAGGTTCGTGGTGAGGAAGTACGCGGCTCCGCAGGCGAGCAGCACCGGCATCAGTCCGACCGAGGCCACCGCCGCCCCGGCGATCAGTCCGCCGAGGGGGATGCCGGACCAGGCCAGCGAGTCGCCGAGGGCGTTGACCCGGCCCAGCATCCGGCGCGGCACCCGCTCGAAGACGACGGCCCCGATCACCGGGTTGAGGAAGCCCGCCCCGAACCCGCTGACGGCGAAGACGGCCAGGACCGTCCCCAGTGGGGCGTCGAGGGCGAGGACCAGGAACTTCGGCGCCCCGGCCAGCAGGAACCCGGCGAAGAACACCGTCCTGCGCCGCAACCGGTGCGCGGCCATCGCGGCGATCAGGCTCCCGGCGACCGCTGTGGCCCCCGCGACGCTGCCCATCAGGCCGATCGCGGCCGGTCCGCTGCCGGACTCCCTGGCCCAGACGGGTACGAGCACCGCGTTGAACGCCGCGTTCAGCAGGTTGGTGATCCCCACCATGCCGATGACGGTGCACAGCAGCGGCTCCCCCCGGAGGAACGTGAAGCCCTCGCCGAACCGCCGCCAGTAACCCGGGGCGGCCTCCCCGGGCGGCGGGGCGGTCTCCTCGGCCGCGTGCCCCATGCCGCGGGGCAGTGCCAGCCCGACGGCCACCGAACCGAGGGCGAAGCAGACCGCGTTGACCGCGAGTCCCGTCAGGGGTCCGAGCAGCGCCACCAGGGAGCCGCCGACCGCGGGGCCGATGGTGGAGGCGAGGCGCTCGATCGCGCCGGACAGGCCGGTGGCCCGCTCCAGCGGCACTCGGCCGCGCTCGGCCGCTTCCGGCACCATGACCTCCTTGGCGAGGTCGCCGGGGCCGCGCGCCGCGCCGATCACCGCGACGAGGACCAGGAGGAGCGGGAAGGAGAGCAGACCCAGGGCGTGGGCCAGGGGGACCGCCGCGGCGGCGACCGCGCTGACCAGATCCGTGCTCCAGGAGACGGCCCGCGGGCCGGTCCGGTCCACCAGGGGGCCGGCGAGCGCCTTGACCACCACGTAGGGGGCCATCTGGCAGAAGGCGACCACCCCGGTGAGAGTGGCGCTGCCGGTCGTGACGAGGACGAACCAGGGCAGTGCCACGGCCGAGATTCCCGTACCGGTCAGTGCCACGGCCATGGCCGCCAGCACCCCGGTCAGGGGCCGTAAGGACCGCCTGCCGGATATGCCGTCGGTGCCCCGGGAGTCCTTCGTCATGACGTCCCCGTCCCGGTCGGCCCCCCGCCGTCGCCGTGCGCGCCCGGCACGGCGGGCACGTCCCGCTCGGGCAGGAGGTGCGTGATGACGCCCACCCGCTCGGCTCCCTCGGGCGCGTTCGCCGCCTCTTCCGGCGTGTCCTTCCGGTACCGGGCGATGACGGCTCTCAACTCCCGGCGCAGGGCGACCGCCTCCTCCGGAGTGAGCCGCAGGGCCCAGTCGCTCATGTCGAAGGTGTCCTGCCATGCGCGGGGCATCGTCCGCAGGTCGTTCAGCGCCTGCCGGGTGCGCAGGGTGGAGGCGGCGGCGACGGACTGCAGGAAGGCCATGGCGGCCTCGGGTTCCCGGTCGAGGAGCTCCCGGTCATTGATCTCCGTCGTCCGGTGCACCGAACGCCACCAGCGCTCCCGCGCGTTGCCGCGTTCCACGTCCTCCTCGACGAAACCGGCCGCGCCGAGCTGCCGCAGATGGTAGCTGGCGGTCCCGGAGTTCACTCCCAGGCGCTCCGCGAGGCGGGTGGCCGTCGACGGCCCGTACTTCCGCAGCAGTCCGACCAGTTGCACGCGCACCGGATGTGCCAGGGCGCGCAGCCCCCGGGCATCCAGGACCACTGATTCCGCTTCTTCCCGCGGGCCGTCCGGCCCCTTCGATGTCTCGGCCATGCCTCGCACACTAGAACGCGGAGAGTTCTTTGCAAAGAGTTCTTCGCGAAGAAGTCTCCGCGGTTGTTCTGCCGGTGAGGGTTCGCCATGTCCCGTGCGGTGTGGGCTCTTTCGCTGGAAGACCCCCGGTGCGGGTCGGAGGACGACGGCCCGGGGCGGCGGCCCCGGTGCGCCCCGAGCCCCCGTCGGCACACGCCTCACCGGTGTAGGCCGAACCCCCGCCGGTACGGGTCGCCAGTACGGGCCGCCAGTACGGTTCGTCAGTACGGGCCATGTGCGGATCGCCACCACCGTCGCCGCGGCACACCACCGGTACGGGCCACCGATACGGGCCGAACCACCACCGGTACGGGCCGAACCGCCACCAGTACGGGCCACCAGTACGGGCCGCCGCCGCGGCGTCTCCGTGCGACATCGGCGCCCGCCCGGTGCGGCAGGGCCCGGGCGGGCGCGGGCCCCCGGACGGGTCGGCGAAGGCGGACCGGGGCGAGGCCGAGGCCGGGTCAGCGGCGGCGGGCGCGCCAGACCAGGTACGCCGCCGTCGCCAGGGCCGCGGCGCGCAGGGTCCACGGCCAGGTCTCGCGGAGGGCCTGCGCCAGGGCCGGGCCGCCCGGCGGGAGCGGTTCCCCCCAGCGGCCGTCGACGCGGCCCCACAGCCAGACCGCGGCGCCCGCCGCCACCGCGCCCGGCAGGCCCAGCACGCCCCACTTGGCCTGCCCGCGGCTGAGGCGGCGCGTCGCGTACGCCAGGAGCCAGCCCGCCGCCAGCGCGAGCCAGGAACCGGTGACCGTGCCGAGCACCAGGCACCCCGCCGCCAGCAGCAGGACCGGGTCGCCGAACCCCCGCGCGGGAGCGGCGGCCGGCGCGGCGGGGGCCTCCTTCCGCCCGGGGCGCAGGAGTCGTCGTACCAGGGTCCCGCCGGAGGCGGCCGCCGGGGCCGCCGGAGCCGACGCCGTCCGCGCCGCCTCCGCTTCGGGCCGCGTCCCGCCCGTACGGCCGAGCAGCCGGCGCAGTCCCCGCTTCCGGGGCTTGCCCGCCTCCGCCTCCGGGACCTTCGGGTCCTCCGCGGGTTTCGGCGGTGCCAGCAGCTCCGGGACCTCCACGCCGCCGGTGAATCCGGGCACCACGCTCCACCAGTCCGGCTCCGGGCTCCCTTCCGGGCCCCGGGCCTCCGGCCCGCGCACGTCCGGGTCCTCCCCCGGCCTCCGGGCCCCCGGCACCTCCCCCGGACCGGTCCCCCTGGCCCACGNNNNGCCTTCCGGAAACTCGGGCCCCCTTCCCGGCCCCNCTTTCCCTTTCGGAAGCCCCGGCTGCCTTCCGCCTTCCGGAAGTCCGGACCCGGCGCCTCCGACGTCTCCGACGCCTCCGTAACCTCCGGGCCCTCACCCCGGCCGGGCGCTCCCACACCCCCGTAACCTCC
>NZ_CP095474.1:2672353-2701572 GCF_023614315.1 Streptomyces sudanensis
CCTCCGGACCCAGGCCCTTCACACCCGGCGCCCCCACACCCGGCACCTCCGGCCCCGCCCCCGCGCCCCGAGGCCCGAACGGCTCCACGTCCCGCTGGCCCGGCACGGCCGGCATGCCGTCCTCCAGGGCCGACACCACCGCGTCCGGCGTGCCCAGGCGGGCCAGGATGCGGCGGACCGCGGCCGGGCTGTCCGCGCCGCCGTCCCTCCGCTGCCGGGCGATCTCGTCGCGCAGCGACGCCACCAGGCCCATCCGCGCCCTCGACGGCAGCTTCCGCTGCTGAGCCAGGTCCCCGACCCGGCTCAGGTAGTCGAAGACCAGCTGGTCGCTCTCGATGCCCACCGCGCCCCTCCATGCCGCCCGCCCGCCGGGCCGACGCCCCGACGTTAGCGCCTGCGGCGGGCGGCATGGGGCTAACGTGGTGCGGATGGCGACCGGCGAGACCCAGTGGGAGGCTCACGTGCCCGAGGACCACGGCGGTACGGCGGCGCCCCGCACCCTCGCGGAGGCGCTGCGGGCCCGGGGCGACGAAGGGCTGGCGGCGCTGCTGCGCGCCCGGCCGGACCTGCTCGTCCCCGTACCGAACGACCTGACGCAGCTCGCGACGCGGGCCGGCACCCGGGCCTCCGTCGTCCGTGCCCTGGGGCGGCTGGACCGGTTCGCCCTCCAGACCGCCGAGGCGCTGGCCGTGGCGCCCGACCCGGCGCCGTACCCGGTGCTGCTCCGGCTCATGGCGGGCGACGGCGGCGACCCGGCCGTCGAGGCCGCGCTGCCGGGAGCCGTCGCCGTCCTGCGCGACCAGGCCCTGGTGTGGGGCGGCGACGACCGGCTCCGCCTGGTGCGCACCGCGCGCGAGGTGCTCGCCCCGTCCCCGCGGCACCCNNNNCCCCACCGGCCTCGGCCCGACCGTCGCCGAGGCCACCGCCGGGATGTCGCCGGGCCGCCTCCAGGAGATCCTCCGGACCCTCGGGCTGCCCACCACCCACGACTCGGTCTCCGCGGTCGCCGCACTGACCGGCCTGTTCACCGACCGGCCCCGGATGGACGCCCTCCTCGACGAGGCCCCGGCGGACGCCCTCGGCGTGCTCGACCGCCTGGTGTGGGGGCCGCCGTACGGCGAGGTGACCGCCGACCCGGCACCGCCGGTGCGCTGGCTCCGCGACCGCGGCCTGCTCCTGCCGACCACCGCCCGCACGGTGGCGCTCCCCCGCGAGGTGGCGCTGCACCTGCGGGCCGGGCGGGCGCACCGCACGCCGGAACCGGTGCCGCCGTCCGTGGAGCCGGCCCGCGAGTACCGTCCGCAGGTGGTGGACGCCACCGCGGCCGGCCAGGCGTACACCGCGCTCGCCACCGCCGAGGACCTGCTGAAGCAGTGGGACGAGGGCGGGCCCGCCGTCCTGCGCGCCGGCGGGCTGTCCGTCCGCGACCTGAAGCGGACCGCCGTCCTCCTCGGCGTCGCCGAACCGGTCGCCGCGTTCTGGCTGGAGCTGCTGTACGCCGCCGGGCTGCTCGCCCCGGACGGCGGCACCGACGAGCGGTACGCGCCGACCCCCGCGTACGACGAGTGGCTCGACCTGCCGGCCGCCCGCCGCTGGGCCCGCCTCGCCGCCGCCTGGCTCGCCTCGACCCGCACGCCCGGCCTGGTCGGCGGGCAGGACGCCAAGGGCCGCACCCTGTCCGCGCTCGGCCCCGACCTGGACCGGGGCGCCGCGCCCGAGGTGCGCCGCCGGGTGCTGGAACTGCTCGCCGCGCTGCCGCCGGGCGCCGCGCCGGAACCGGACGCCGTGCTGGCCCGGCTGCGCTGGGAGCGGCCCCTGCGCGGCGGCGGCACCGACCTGCGCGCCCGCCTCGCCACCTGGACCCTCACCGAGGCGGAGACGCTCGGCGTCACCGGCCGGGGCGCCCTGTCCGGGCACGGCCGCGCGCTGCTGGACGGCCCCGGCGAGGACGCCGCCGTCGCGCTGCTGGCCCCCCTGCTGCCCGAGCCGGTCGACCACGTCCTGCTCCAGGCCGACCTGACGGCCGTCGCCCCCGGCCCGCTGCGCCGCCCGCTCGCCGACACCCTGGCGGTCCTCGCGGACGTCGAGTCCAAGGGCGGCGCGACGGTGTACCGCTTCACGCCCGCGTCGGTGCGCCGCGCGCTCGACGCCGGGCGGTCCGCCGCCGACCTCCACGCCTTCCTCGCGGCGCACTCCCGCACGCCCGTGCCGCAGCCGCTGGCGTACCTGATCGACGACGTGGCGCGCCGCCACGGCCACCTGCGCGTGGGCGCCGCGTCCGCGTACGTCCGCTGCGACGACGACGCCGTCCTCGGGGAGATCCTCGCCGACCGGCGGTCCGTGCCCCTGGGCCTGCGCCGCCTCGCCCCGACCGTCCTGGCTGCCCGGACCGATCCGGCGGCGCTGCTGGAGGGGCTGCGGTCCATGGGGTTCGCGCCGGCCGCCGAGACCGCCGAGGGCGATGTGGTGATCACCCGCGCCCGCGCCCACCGGACCCCGCCGCGCACCGCGCCCGCCCCCGTCCCGGACGGCCCGCCGGAGCCCGACGACGCCCTGCTCGAAGCGGCCGTGCGCGCCGTNNGCGCCGGGGNCCNCGCCGCCACCGCGCCCCGCCGGGAGCCGCGGNCCGCGGACCNCGGCGCCGACGGCGCCCCGCCGCGGACCTCCCCCGCCGAGACGCTGGCCACCGTCCAGGCCGCCGTGATGACCGGTTCGACGGTCTGGATCGGGTACGTCAGCGCCGAGGGCACCGCCGGCCGGCGCGTCATCGCGCCGGTCCGCGTCGAGGGCGGCTACGTCACCGCCTACGACCACACCGCCGACGAGGTCCGCACCTACCCGCTGCACCGCATCACGGGCGTCGCGGAGCTGGCGGAGGAGTGACCGGCCCCGTCCTGCCGCCCGCCGCCCGTGCGGTGGTGGCGGCGCCGGTCCTCCCGCACGGCGGGCCCCTTTCCGGGGCGATGCGGCAGACTGGAGAGCTGCCCGTGTCCCGGGGCCGTACGGAAAGGGTGAGGCGTGAACGGACCGCTGATCGTCCAGAGTGACAAAACGCTTCTGCTGGAGGTCGACCACGAGCGGGCCGACGCCTGCCGCCGCGCCATCGCGCCGTTCGCGGAGCTGGAGCGGGCACCCGAGCACATCCACACGTACCGCGTGACCCCGCTCGGCCTGTGGAACGCGCGGGCCGCCGGGCACGACGCGGAGCAGGTCGTCGACGCGCTGGTCGAGTTCTCCCGGTACCCGGTGCCGCACGCGCTGCTCGTCGACGTCGCCGAGACGATGGCCCGGTACGGGCGGCTCACCCTCCACAAGCACCCCGTGCACGGCCTGGTCCTCACCACCACCGACCGGCCCGTCCTGGAGGAGGTGCTGCGGTCGAAGCGGATCAAGCCGCTCGTCGGGGAGCGCGTCGACCCGGACACGGTCGTCGTCCACCCCTCCGAGCGCGGCCAGGTCAAGCAGACCCTCCTCAAGCTGGGCTGGCCCGCCGAGGACCTCGCCGGGTACGTCGACGGCGAGGCGCACCGCATCGACCTGGACGAGTCGGGCTGGGCGCTGCGCCCCTACCAGCGGCAGGCCGTCGAGGGGTTCTGGCACGGCGGGTCGGGCGTCGTGGTGCTGCCGTGCGGCGCGGGCAAGACCCTCGTCGGCGCCGGGGCCATGGCGCAGGCGAAGGCGACGACGCTGATCCTCGTCACCAACACCGTCTCCGCCCGGCAGTGGAAGCACGAGCTGGTCAGGCGGACCTCGCTCACCGAGGACGAGATCGGCGAGTACAGCGGCGCCCGCAAGGAGATCCGCCCGGTCACCATCGCCACGTACCAGGTGCTGACGACCCGGCGGAAGGGCGTCTACCCGCACCTGGAGCTGTTCGACTCCCGCGACTGGGGCCTGATCGTCTACGACGAGGTGCACCTGCTGCCCGCGCCGGTCTTCAAGTTCACCGCCGACCTCCAGGCGCGGCGGCGCCTCGGGCTGACCGCGACGCTGGTGCGCGAGGACGGGCGCGAGTCGGACGTGTTCTCCCTCATCGGGCCGAAGCGGTTCGACGCGCCGTGGAAGGAGATCGAGGCGCAGGGGTACATCGCGCCCGCCGACTGCGTGGAGGTCCGCGTCGACCTGACCGAGTCGGAGCGGCTCGCGTACGCCACGGCGGAGGCGGAGGAGAAGTACCGGTTCTGCGCGACGACGGACACCAAGCGGCGGGTCACCGAGGCGATCGTCCGGAAGTTCGCCGGGCAGCAGATCCTCGTCATCGGGCAGTACATCGACCAGCTCGACGAGCTGGGCGAGCACCTCGGCGCGCCCGTCATCAAGGGCGAGACGCCCAACGCGCAGCGCGAGAAGCTGTTCGAGGCGTTCCGGAACGGGGAGATCAGTGTGCTGGTCGTCTCGAAGGTCGCGAACTTCTCCATCGACCTGCCCGAGGCGACGGTGGCGATCCAGGTGTCGGGCACCTTCGGATCGCGGCAGGAGGAGGCGCAGCGGCTGGGGCGGGTCCTGCGGCCCAAGGCCGACGGCCACCAGGCGCACTTCTACTCGGTCGTCGCACGCGACACCATCGACCAGGACTTCGCCGCGCACCGCCAGCGGTTCCTCGCCGAACAGGGCTACGCCTACCGGATCGTCGACGCGAGCGAACTGCTGAGCGAGGCCTGAGCGACGGCGGGCGGGGGGGAGCGCCTCGGCCGGAACGGGACCCCAGGCGCGCCACGTCGATCCCGAGCCGGCCGAGCACCCGCGCGCCCGGCGCGGCCGCCTGCCGCGCCACGAGCGAAAGGACCGCCGCCGGAAAACAGGTGTGCGACGGCACGGCCCTGGCCCACCATGAGAACGTGACCGAGCACCCGGTGATCAGCACCTTGACCCTCCGGCACAGGATTCAGGACGACTGGGCGGCGGACCCCTGGGCCGAAGTGCGCCCGCTCATCGACGGCGTGGACGTACTGGGGGAAGTCCACCCGGAAGGCCTCGCACCCAGCTGCCGGTACTGGAGGGGGCCGGCCGAAAGCCGGCCCCTGGCGGTCGCGGAGGAACCCCGCAGGGTCATGATCACGGAGCCGACCTGCACGGCCGGTTGCTGCGGCGCCCTGTACGTCACCGTGCGCCGCGAGGGCGGCCAGGTGGTCTGGGACTCCTGGGAGAGCACCGGCGACGTCACGGCGCTGCCGGCGGAGTTCCGCTTCGACGCCGCCCAGTACGAGGCCGAACTGGCGCGGGCCGCCGGGGACCGCAGCTGGGAGGAGCCGGTGGACACCGCCGCCCGGCTCCTCGGACGGGCGCTCGCGGACAGCGGCTGGTTCGAGCGGTGGGGCTGCGTCCTCACGGACTGCCGACCACGACGCGAGGAGCCCGGCCTCCCCGGGGAGGTCACCGGCCTCCCCGGAGTCGATGTCGACTTCCACCACGTCGGGGGGCCGGACGGGCCCACGGTCTTCTACCAGTACGAGTTGCCGGTCACCCGCGATCGGCCCGTGGAGGAGCAGGTGCGGCGACTGGCCGCCCACATCCTGGCGGACGACCCCCGGAAGACCGCCGAGCCCCTGCCCTGAGGCCGACTCGGGCGGCGCGGCGGCGACAGGGCGGGCACCACCTCTGCCCGACACGGCGCCGGGGCCCCGGTGAGCCACGGCGAACTGCGGGAACACCACCCCCGCCCGTCCAGGCGAAGGCAGCCGGAGCCACGGCGGCCCCTCCCGGGCCTCCGCACTCGCCGGAACCCGCGTCAGCGCCGCCGGACGCCCGCCGCGTCCGCGTCGTAGTCGCCGAGGACCGCGACGCCGAACGCCGCCGCCGCGAAGACCCGCACCGCGCGCAGGGCTCCGCCGAGCGGGGAGGCGGACCGCCCGGCGCCGTGGGGCGCCTCGACGCCCGGCGCCTGCGGGGTGCGGGGGCCGGGCGTGCCCCCGGCCGTGGGAGGGAGAGTCGTCGCGCTCATGCCCCCATGGTGGGTTCCGGACCTCCCGAGGCGCGTCACCCCGCGGTCTGACCCCGCGCCCCGCCCGCGTACGACCCCAGGCATACGGGATCCCCTACGGGTCCTACGCCCCGGCACCGGCCGGGGCATCTCCAGGGCCACCGCGCAGAAGGGGCGACAATCCATGGGTCCCCGTCCCGCAGCCGGTTCGGCAACCGTCGTACACACCGCCGGAGAGGCACCACGGCGGACACGATCGGAAGGCCCCGGTCCGGAGCGGCACCCGCGCCACGGCCGGAGCGGAGCCCGGGGGCAGTGCGGGGAGCGCGGCGGCAACGAACCTCCTGTCCCGGCTCGTACACCCGGGCAGGCGGCGAGGAACGCGTGCCGCTCGGTCCGCGATCAACCGCTGTACGGGACCTCCTCCACGGCGTCCTCCCAGGTATGCCGTTCGGCGTGGCCGGCGAACAGACAGCATCCCTCCCCGTCGGACCCCGGCCCGATCGCCGGGCAGTCCGGCAACACGACCACTTCCACCCCGCCCTTCCCGTTCCAGCGGAGCCACAGCGCGGTGCCGTACTCCGGGTCGTCGAGGAGGCCGTAGTGCACACCGTCGTCATGCGCGGTCAACTGACACTGCACGGCGCTGTCGACATGTCCCGAAGCGGATTCCCCTCGGGCCTCCCGTGCCAGGCCCGGCGGCACTCGCCGCCATTGCGTGCATCGCATCACGACACCGTCCGGCGGGGGTCTGAGGAATTCCGCTCCGCACACCGACGGCACGCGCACGGCGGGAAAGTACCCGGGTGGTCCGGGAGGAGCGGGTCGTCGCCCACACGCACCTCCGTGAGAGGCCCCCACGTCCGGCCGGAATCGCGCGACACCCGCAGGGTCATCCGTACGTCGTCATGTCCGTTCGTCATGGTCGGCAGCATCACGATCCGCGCACTCGGTCGGAAAGGCCAAGCGGGTTACCCAGCATGAGTAACATCACCTTCGGCTGATCGCGAGTAGCGATCCGTAGTCCTAGCGCCGGAGCGTGCCCGATGCCCGAGCCGACCCGCCCGAAGGAACTCCCGGCCGGCCTGCTCACGAATCCGCTGATGGTCGAGGCATGCCGGACCAGGGACTTCGCCCGCGTCTTCCAGTTACTCACGACGCGAGCAGGCATCTACCCGTCGATGATCGCGCGGCGCTGCGATCTCACTCCCAGCCGCGTCGGCGAGGTGCTGGCCGGGCGGCGACAGCTGTTGCACATGGACGTGATCGAGCGGATCTCGGACGGGCTGCGCATCCCCGGGCACATGCTCGGTCTGGCCCGGCGAGCGTGGGAGACTCCGCAGCACCCGACCGTCACACCACAAGAGCCGCCCGAGGTACCCGCTCCGGCCGACGAGTCGTCGGCCATGGGGATCCCGGGGGCGGACGTGGACGGCATCCTCACCCTGGTGGCCGAAAGGGACTTCGGCCTTCCGACACTGGACGCGCTGCACTCGTCGATCGCGGACTACTGGCGCCGGGACGACGAACACGGCGGGGAGACCTTACGGCCGGCGGTCGTCGGCCAGCTCCGCTACGTCGTCGGTCTCCTCAGGGAGGAATGCCCCGTCCCCTTGCGGAACGGTCTGCACGGCGTCGCGGCCGAGCTGGCCCGACTCACCGGGTGGACGTACTTCGACGCCCGCCAGTACAGCCAGGCACGTGTGTACTTCGCCGAAGCCCTCCGGCTGGCCAAAGTCATCGACGACCGCCGGTTCATGGCCAACGTCCTCGCCTGCATGAGCCTTCAAGCCACGTACCAGGACAGGCCGGGGGACGCTCTCGCGCTCGTCACGGCGGCCCAGGACCAGGCACGGGACTCCGAGGGGACGACACCTCGTGTACTGGCCATGCTCGCCATGCGCGAAGCCTTCGCTCACGCCGCCCTGGGGGACCACAAGGCCGCTCACAGCGCGATCTCGGAGGCCCACACCCACTTCGGCCGGATCCGCCCCGGTGACCCGGATCCGGCATGGGTGGCGTACTTCGACGAGCCGAAACTGATCGCGGACACCGGCATCGCGCACAGCCGCCTGGGTGAAGCCGCCCTTGCCGAACCCCTCATCGAGGACGCCTTGCACCGCGAGCACCGGTCCAACCGTCGGGGCCGCGCCTTCCACGCCTTCTGGCTCGCCTGCACCCGGCTCCAGCGCGGAAAGCTCGATGAGGCGTGCCACACGGCCACGGAAGCCCTGACCTCGGCAATGGCCGTCGGCTCGCGACGGATCACCGGTCACCTCCGGGAGTTCCGCGAGCAGTTGGAGCCCTTCCGCCGGGAACCGGTCGCAGTGGCGTTCGAAACCCGACTCCTGGAGGTACTGCCTCGCCGGGTCAGCGGATCGTCTCGTCCATGAGCACGTAGAGCAGCCCGACCAGGGAGCCGCTGCTGACGATCTCGCGGCGGTCGATCATGCCCCGCACGTCGGTCAGGGGGATCCACTCGATCCGGTCCGACTCGTTCTTCTCGGTCGGTGGCCCTTCGTACACAGCTCCGTCGGCCCGGAAGACGTGGTGCTGGGAATCGGTGATGCCGTTGGCCGGTTCGGCGTAGATCAGCGGTCGGACGGGGCCGGGACGCCAGCCGGTCTCCTCCAGGACCTCACGGGCCGCCGCCTCGGCCGGGGTCTCGCCCTCCTCGACCAGGCCCATGGGCAGCTCCCACGCCCAGGTGTTCGTGATGAAGCGGTGCCGCCACATCATCAGCACCTCGCGCCGTTCGTTGACGACGGCCGCCACGGCCAGGTGACGCAGCTTGACGACGTGGTGCTCCCAGCGGTTCCCGTCCGGTGTCTCGACGTCGGTGAGCCACAGGTTCACCCAGTCGTTCTCGTAGATCGGACGTTCCCCGTGGATCTTCCACTGCATCGCCGCGGCCCCTCTCGATCGGCTCCCAGCATCGCAGAGCGGAGGCCGGCCGGAGCCGGGTTCTGCGGGGACTCGCGCCGGGTCGGCGAACAACAGGTGAGTGCCTCTCCGGAGACGCCCTGCATGGGCTCGGGTATGTCGGTCGGGCTCATGTACCACGCTCGGAAAGCCCCGGCACCGGCCGGAGCGGGGCGGAGTCAGGCCCCGGAGGTGTCACCTCGTGTCTTCCGGAACCCGAAGAGGGGATGCGGGCAGGGGGCGCGGCGGGCGGCCGGACGCGAGCCTCTCGTACACCGTCACCCTCCGGCCGCGGACCTGCTCGTCGGCCACCGGCGTGAAGTACGTCCGCAGCGTGGAGATCTTCGCCTCGTCCCGGGACGAGGCCGTCGGCTTGGCCACCTCCGCCGCGTCGGTGACGAGGACGACGCGCCGCCGGGCGAGTATCTCCGTCCGGATGCGCACCGGGTCCCACTCCACGCCCTTCAGCGTTCCGGAGCGTTCCGGGGTTTCCTCCAGGGCTATGTCCCGGAGGCCCTCGAACGCGTACGGGGAGACCATCCTGGTGTCCCGTCGCGCCGCCGGGACGAAGAGGACGGCGTCCTCGGGCTCCTTCAGCCGCTCCACCCGCGCCGCCACCGCCATGACGTCGTCCACGCGGCTCTGCGGCGAGCGCTTCGCCAGTGCCTGCGGCAGCAGAGCGGCCATGATGACGGCGATCGCCGTGGGAAGGACCCACCGCGATGCGCTCCGCGACCGCCGCGAGACCGCCCGTACGAGTGCGCCGAGGACGACACCGGTCATCAGGGCCGCACCCAGCAGGCCGAACAGGATGTACCGGTCCACGAACAGGGGCTTGAACAGGGAGATCCCCATGAGGACGAGCTGCGGAACCGCAAGCAGCGGCAGCCCGACGGCCGTTGCCGAGAGCCGCCCCGTCCGGGGCCGGTCCAGAAGGGCCCCCAGACCGGCGATCGCCAGGAGGACCGCCGGCCCGATCAGCATGTGCCAGGTGAGGGGCGGTATCCAGGACACCTGGCCGGACTGGGCCCGGCTGAAGAGGATCAGCGGTGCGACGCCCGCCGTCGCGGCCGTGGACGACACGGCCCAGGCGATCCACGTCCCCCGCGCGGCATGCGCCCACGCCAGAGTCGCCAGGTGCGCGGGAAGAACCAGTAAGGAGAGCCAGTTCAGCAGGCCGCACACGAGGACCGCGCAGCCGTAACCGGTCCAGTGCGCCCACCGGCTCCCCCGTCCCTGGAGCACCCTCACCAGCAGCAGGGTCGAGACGCCGGACCCGGCCGCCACTAGGCCGTACGGGCGCCCCTCCTGGAGGTGGAACTGCACGGAGGGCAGCAGCCCGAACACCATGCCCCCGCCCAGGCCCACCGGGCTCCCGGCCAGCCGCCGCCCGAGCACCGCCACACACGCCGCTCCCACCGCGACGGCCAGCACGGAGGGAAGCCGCAGCACCGTGACCGAAGGGCCGAAGCACTCGAACAGCCCGTGCATGAACAGGTAGTACAGGCCGTGCACGACATCGACGTGCTCCAGCATGCACACGATCTCCCCGGTCGACCGGAGGGCGACCTGCCAGGTCGCGGCCTCGTCCCGCCAGACGCTGTGCTGCCGCGAGAGCCCCCACGAGCCGAGCAGGACGGTCCAGAGGAACGGAACCGGCCAGACGGGAAATCGGCGGTACCGGGATCGGTCGGTCATCGGCAAGGTCGCTCCACTCCCGGCGGGCGGATTCCACCGGTTCGCTGACGAAATGCGGCGTGCGAGACGCATCCGAACGACGGACAGGTCGGCAGCGTGAACGCGACCTCACCGGCAAGGCCCGCTTCACGCCTTTCCCATGGGCGCCTCACGAGGACCTCCGGCGGCGCTCACTCGGACACCCGTGGGGAGACGAAGGCGGAGAAGGGGAGGACAGAGCCCCTACGGGCCATTCGGAAGGGGATTTTCACGCCACCATCGCCACCTGGTCGGTGAAAAGCGGGAGCGTGCGCCGACGCGGAGCCACCCCGTCAACGGAACAACTCCCCTTCGGTCGAGTCACCGGGCCCGGCACGCCACGGGAAGCGGGCGACGGGCGGCAGGCGGCAGGCAGCAGGCGGGCCGGGAGCGCCCGGGGGCTCCCCGCGGCGCCGCCACCGGCCCGGTGGAGCCGGCCCGGGCGCCGGCGCCCCGCGGAAAACCCGTTCGCGTGCGCCCGGCACGCCTCACTACAATCCTCCGCTTGCCCGCCTCCCCGTACGGGAGCGCCGCCCTCCGGCCGGAAACCGGACGGCCCTCACCCGACCGCTCCCCGCCGGAGGCACCGCCATGCCCGAAACCGCACCCGACCCCCTCGCCCGTGAGCGCGCCCACCTCGCGGCGTCCCGCGCGGCGCTGCGCGCCATGCGGGAGGAGGTCGAGGCGCTGGACATCCGCGACGTCACCGCGAACTGGGTCAACGCCGCCGTCCTGCAGCGGCAGATCGAGGAGCGCGTCGAGGCGCTCGCCGACCTCGCCCACACGCCCCTGTTCTTCGGCCGGCTCGACTACCTGCCCACCACGCAGGAGGGCCAGGGGTTCCACATCGGGCGGCGGCACGTCCACGACGCCCACGGCGACCCGATGGTGGTCGACTGGCGGGCGCCCGTGTCGCAGCCGTTCTACCGGGCGTCCCGGCAGGACCCGCAGGACGTGCGGCTGCGGCGCCGCTTCGGCTACACGGGCGGCGAGCTCACCGCGTACGAGGACGAGCACCTGACCGACCCGGACGAGGCGGAGACGACCAGCCGGCTGCTCCGGGCGGAGATCGAACGGCCGCGCGTGGGACCCATGCGGGACATCGTCGCGACGATCCAGCCCGAGCAGGACGAGATCGTCCGCAGCGGCCTGGCGGGGACGGTGTGCGTGCAGGGCGGGCCCGGCACCGGCAAGACCGCGGTGGGCCTGCACCGGGTGGCGTACCTGCTGTACGCGCACCGGGAGCGGCTGGCCCGCACCGGCACGCTGGTCGTCGGGCCGAACCGGTCGTTCCTCCGGTACATCGAGCAGGTGCTGCCCGCCCTCGGCGAGCTGGAGGTGCGGCAGGCCACCGTCGACGAGCTGGTCGGCGCGCACGTCGAGGTGCGGGGCGCCGACGACCCGGCGGCGGCCGCGGTGAAGGGCGACGCGCGGATGGCGGAGGTCCTGCGCCGCGCGCTGCGGTCGCACGTCACGCCGCCGACGGAGCCCGTCGTGGTGGTGCGCGGGTCGCGGCGGTGGCGGATCCCCGCGTACGAGGTGGCGGAGATCGTCTCGGAGCTGCTGGCCCGCGACATGCGGTACGGCGCCGCCCGCGAGGCCCTGCCGCAGCGCATCGCGCACGCGGTGCTGGTGCGGATGGAGGCCGCCGGGGAGGCGCCGGACGACCGGGTGCAGGACCAGGTGGCGCGGAGCGCCGCCGTGAAGGCCGCCGTCAAGGCGATCTGGCCGCCCGTGGACCCGGCGAAGCTGGTGCTGCGGCTGCTGTCGGACCCGGAGTTCCTGGCGGAGCACGCGCGGGGGATCCTCGACGAGGACGAGCGGAAGGCCCTGCTGTGGGCGAGGCCGCCGCGGAGCGTGAAGTCGGCGAAGTGGTCGCCCGCGGACGCCGTGCTGGTGGACGAGGCGGCGGACCTGGTGACGCGCACCCCGTCGCTGGGCCACGTGGTGCTGGACGAGGCGCAGGACCTGTCGCCCATGCAGTACCGGGCGGTGGGGCGGCGCTGCTCGACCGGTTCGGCGACGGTGCTGGGCGACCTGGCGCAGGGCACCACGCCGTGGGCGACGGAGAGCTGGGACCGGGCGCTGGCCCACCTGGGGAAGCCGGACGCGGTGGTGGAGGAGCTGACGGCCGGCTTCCGCGTGCCGCGCGAGGTGATCGCCTACGCGTCGCGCCTGCTGCCGCACATCGCGCCGGGCCTGGCGGCGGTCCGGTCGGTGCGGGAGAGCCCGGGCTCGCTGGAGGTGCGGGCGGTGGAGGCCGGCCGGCGGGACGCGGAGGTGGTCGCCGCGTGCGCGGAGTTCCTCCGCGCGGAGGGCTCCACCGGCCTGATCGCCGCCGATCCGCGCGTCCCGGCTCTGGCACGGGCGCTGCGGGAGGCCGGGGTGCCGTTCCTGTCGCCGGGCGAGGAGACGACCCCGGACGTGCGGCTGACGCTGGTCCCGGCGTCCCTGGCGAAGGGCCTGGAGTATGACCACGTGGTCCTCGACGAGCCGGCGGCGGTGGTGGCCGCGGAACCGGACGACCGCACCGGCCTGCGCCGCCTGTACGTGGCGCTGACCCGCGCGGTGTCGGGTCTGAAGGTCCTGCACGCCTCCCCGCTGCCGGAGCAGCTCGCCTCCGCCTGACGCCCGCCCCGGTACGCCGTGCCGCTACGCCGCCCCGGTACGCCGTGCCGCGCGCCGGGTACGACGGGCCGGGGCGGNCGCGCCGGACATGGCGGGCCGGGCGGGGCGNAGCGGCAAGTTCTAGGTGGGCGGGCACNNCCCCGGCACAGCGGGCGGCGCGCTGGGGCGGCGGGAGGGGCGATCGTCGGCCAAGTGGCCGGTGGAGCGGTGGGGAGCGGGGGAGCCGCCGGATACGAGGACACGGCGGGCACACGTACGGGAAGGACGGCCGGGACCGGCCGAGAGAATTCGGCCAAGAGACCCCGAGGGCGGTGGCGATCGCAAACTTCCCTTGGGCACAATGCCCCCATGCCTCTCACCGTCGGGTTCGACCTCGACATGACCCTCATCGACTCCCGTCCCGGTATCCACGCCACCTACCGGGAACTTTCGGCTCGCACCGGGGTGTGGATCGACGCCGACCTGGTGGTGTCCCGCCTCGGTCCACCGCTCGAACAGGAGCTGGCCAACTGGTTTCCAGAAGAACACGTCGTGGAGATGGTCGCCGCGTACCGTGAGATCTACCCCACGCACGCCATCGAGGCCTCCCTCGCCCTGCCGGGCGCGCGGGAGGCGATCCGGGCCGTCCGCGAGGCGGGCGGGCGGAGCGTCGTCGTCACCGCGAAGAACGAGCCGCACGCGAAGCTGCACCTCGAACACCTCGGCATGGAACCCGACGCCGTGATCGGCTGGCTGTGGGCCGAGGCGAAGGCGGAGGCACTGCGCGAGCACGACGCCACCGTGTACGTCGGCGACCACCTGGGCGACATCCGCGGCGCCCGCGCGGCCGGCGCGCTCGCCGTGTCGGTGGCGACCGGGCCGTACGGCGAGGAGGCCCTGCGCGAGGCCGGCGCGGACGTCGTCCTGCCCGACCTGACGGCCTTCCCCGACTGGTGGGCGGCCTACGCGGGGGGCGCGCTCTCCCGGGCCTGACGCCGCTGGGCGGCGATGGAGCGGAGCACTCCGGCGGCGGCGACGAGGAAGCCGACGCCCATCAGCATCGCCACGAGGTACACGGCCGTGGGGAACGGCTCCGTCCCCAGGAAGAGCGGGGCGACGGTGACGAGCGTGGCGATCGCCCCGATGACGAAGAGGACCGCTCCGGCACGGATGAGCCCGTCCCCGGGCAGGGAGCCGTTCGCGGTGGTTTCACTACGCATCCGGCCAGGGTAGTTCCCCGGCCGGGGAGACCGCCCGGCGGCGCCCCGCCCGGCGGCGGCACGTCCGTCCCCGCCGCCCCGCGCCGCCCGTCGCGGCCCCGTCTCCGCGGGGACGGGACGTGCCTGTCGGCGAACCCGAGTGGTTCAGCCAGGCACGCATGTCACATTGATCAGGAACTCATGGGGTTCACTCGTCGAGTGACGTAGCGGACGTGTCGGCCGCGCGGGACGGCATCGAGGTGCCGCTCACCGTCGAGGACTCGAGCGACACTTCGGCCTCCAGCCCCACGACCGTCCGGACCGCCATGGTGGCCCCGGACGCCCGGGAGCCCGTCGCGAAGACCGCGGAAGTACACAGCGCGGAGCAGGTGAACGAGGTGGCCGGGACGACCGTCGGCCAGACGGTGAAGGAGGCCACCGAGGAGGCCCCGCCGACAGTACGACGGACGGCGGCCCCCGCTGAGGCCGCCGTCGATCGTTCGTTCACCCGGCTCACGTGGAGTACTCCGGCTCCGCGAGGGCCGCTGCCCTCACCGTCGGCGCGAGGTCGTCCAGGACGAGGGAGTCCAGATGCCGCCGGAGGGACTGTCGTGCCTCCCGCAGACGCTCGACCAGCGCCGGTCCCGTGAGGTCACCGGGCAGGATGACGCGCCGGAAGTCCGGGGTCTCGATCGCGCCGGCGACCAGTTTCTCCACCAGCCACATGGGCGTGCGCTCTCGAATGGCGAAGGTCAGGTGGATGCTGTGCTCGTCCACGACGACGTGCGGGTTGTGCACCCACCCGCGTGGCAGCAGCAGGGACCGACCCGCCTTCAGGTCGACTTCCATGTCCGGACCCGCGGCCTCCCAGGTGGGGATGTAGTCGTCCCGCCAGACCCGCCAGCTCTCGTTGTACTCCCGCATCGGAGCTTCGACCGGCGGCCTCCAGAGCTGCCACTGTTTCGTACCCGCGATCTGTACGATCACGGCCATCTGCTGATCCCAGTGGTGGCGGAGCCCCTGGTTGGCCGGCGGGGTCAGGAACGTGTGGATGTAGTTGGAGTATCCGGTCTCCCGCTGGATGTCCTCGGAGACCTGCGCCATGGCCGGGATGATGCGCTGGAGGTTCCCGAGGCGGATGGTGTGGCCGCTCTCGTACAGGCGCGCGAGCTTCGCGCGGTCGGCCCGGCCGTTCGTGGTGAACGCCTTCTGGTTCAGGGAAGGGGCGGGGGCCTTGACGACGGCGATCTCGTCGGCTGGGACGCATCCCCTGAAGAGGTAGCCCCGGATCACCTCGGGTGAGGCGATCTCGTCCAGGGCGGTCTTGCCGCGTTCGTACACGCGGGGTTCGTCCGGCCACGAGGCCAGAAGATCGGTTACGCCCTCCTCGGGCAGTAAGAGACTCAGCGACATTGCGTCGCCTCCTTCCGTGCGGGGATCACGAAGGGGGGAGCGGGCAGGGGATCTCGGGGTGGAACCGGTTCGGGCAGCACACGACGGAGAGGGAGAACAGGTTCTTCGAGGTGGTGTAGTGCACCCAGCACACGTCGACACCACGAGGCAGCACGTCAGCGGCGTACGCCAGTTTGCCGTCGAGGCCGACGTACGCCCGACGCCCGTCCGGGCGCTCGAAGGGGCGGTTCGCCTCGTGGTTCTTCGTCATCCACGCCAGGGCGATCCCCACGTCGGTCCATGTGCGCTCGGCCGCGGCCTGGTCCTGCTTCATGAGCCAGTGGCCGGTCATGAGAGGCGGCACGTTGCCGGTCTGGAACTCCGCGGCGGCCTCGCGGTACCGGTCGAGGACTTGCTGCTGCTTCCTGTCTTCGGGGTCCGTCACCATCGGCGGGCCGTTGGAGTGCGCCGGCCGCCGGCCGCCCTCCTTCGCGTACAGTGACGCGGCGCCGATCCATGGTCCGTACCCGTGCCAGTGCCCTGACCAGTTCATACGTGCCCTTCTGGGGAGTGCGGGGCCGCCCCGCCGAAGCGGGGCGGCCCTTCTCGTCACCTGGTGGGGAAGCGCCGGACTAGAGCGCCAGGCCCCGCTTCTTCGCCCAGCCGACGGCGAAGTCGTCCACCTCGGCGCCGGTGAAGCGCAGCTCCTTGCCCGCGCCCTCCGGCTTGTTGTCGGTCAGGACGAACGCCGACTCCGTGCCGGGGATCGCGGCCACCTCGATGCAGGACTCGTGCTCGCCCTGGAGGTTGCCGCCGCAGAAGTTCTCGAACGTCGCGCCCTCGGCGGGCAGGTTGTAGATGCCGCTGGACATGGAAACGACCTTCCTGTGCGACCGCTGTGCGGAGAGACGTTCTCCGCGCCGTCGTGCACGACCCGCTCCGGCCCGACCTGTCCTCCTTCGGGGGAACGGCCGGCCGGGGTGGGTGTCGTGTCCCGCCCCCACGAAGGCAGTGCCGTACGGGGAACCGGCCGAGGCATCCTCGTGGGAGCGGGGGATCATCGGTTGGCGACCCAGAGGGGTGCTCCGGCCGACGAGCGCGCCAGGATCACGCGTCCCCGGAGGATCCGCTGACGCCGCCGAGTGGCCGCCGGTGCCGGCTCCTGTGGTGCCGGGCCCGAGCGCCGCCATGAGGGCGAGCAGCGCCAGGACGCAGATGACCTGCTGGGGTCTCGGACTTACGAGGAACCCGTCCCGTTCCTCTGACTGCAGGCCCACAGGGGGCGGCCGGCCGCGCCGGCAACGCCGCGTATGAAGAAGCAGGCGGCGAGGGCCGGCGCGTCAGGGGTGGGACGGTGTTCCCAGTCCAGCAGCCTGCACCTCTTGCGGTACGGCCCCTCGGCCATGTCGCCGTCCGCCCCCGGGTCCTCGGCCGGAAGCCGTGCGAGGCGGGAGGTCGGGGCGGGCGTCCGCGCGTCGACCTCCTCGCGGGTCGTCGTCCCCGGTTCCGTCGAGAGGGCGCTGCCGGTGCTCTCCCCGATCAGCTCCTCGTCGATCGATGGCCCGTCGACGCTCGAAGCCCTGCTGGTCTCGCTCACGGTGGACACCACGCATCTCCCCTCGGTACCGCACCGAAGTGCGGATTCCTCGGCTGCTCGGGTTCGTGAACGAACGTAGAGCCGACGGACACCCACTTCCAAGTTCCTTGCGCCGGTTTGCAGCAAGTCGATTGACGAGCCCGAACGGGCGGTCGACCATCGACGCGTCACGCAAACCCGCGCAAGGAAGCGGACGGGAGAACGACCGTGAAATTACGGTTCCTTGGTAAGAACTCCAACGTCGGGGACTGCCCCACCCTCTACGCAACCGACCGGGACACGTACCTCGTGCAGGGGTGGAAGGTCTTCGCCGAAGACCTGCTGATGCAGCTCGACATCCCCGAGGGGCAGACGGCTGTGGAGGTTCCGACGGAGCTGTTCGAGCACCTGGAGAAGGACGGTCTGCCGAGCGGGGTCATCCGGCGTCTGGAGGACCCCCTGATGATCCTCACGCCGGGCGGTACGTTCATCGTCCGGGGGCCCGAGGTGACCGACTCCGAGGCCCTGTCCCAGATGCAGGTCCCGGACTACGAGGCCGTGATCGAGGTCCCCAAGGCCGCGATCACCGCCCTACTGGAGGAACCGCGTGGAGCTGATCTCCAGCGCCGAGCGCAACCGGCTCTTTGAGAGCTTCGCGCAGGACGCGTTTCACCTGGAACTGAGGGACGACTACTCCGTCCCCGACGAGGACGGCCCGTACGCGAGCTGGCTCCGCGGGGAGGTCGACAACTCCTACATGGAGCCGTGGACACGGATGGTCCGGAAGGTCACCGGCGAAGGAAAGACGGTCCGGCGCGTCCGGGTCGTGACGGAGCCGCACTCGACCTACATCCGATGGGAGCACGCCACCACCCCGATCAACGAGGAGGCCGGCGAAAGCATCCGGTGGGTTCCGCGGCACCGCCTCCCCGGCGGACTCCACTTCCCCGTCGACGGCAACGACTGGTGGTTGTTCGACGACAGCATCCTGGCCGTGGGGCACTTCGACGAGCACGGACGCGTGCTGGGCTCGGAGCTGATCGAAGCCCCTGAGATCGTCGCGGAGTGCGTCCGCGTTCGGGATCTGCTCTGGGCCTACGCCACCCCCCACGGCGAGTACACCCCCTGAACCACTCGTGAGCAGGCAAGCACAAGAGACACGTGAGGCACTGGGCGCCCGGCTGCGCAACTTCCGGAAGGACGCCGGGTTCAAGAGCGGTCGGGCATTCGCCATGGTCCTGGGGTGGCACGAGTCGAAGGTCTCGCGGATCGAGCACGGCAAGCAGAACGCCAGCGAGGAGGACATCAGGGCCTGGTGCGCGGCGACGCACCAGGACGAGCACGCGGCCGACCTCATCGCCACGCTTCGCCACATCGACGAGCTGTGGCTCGAGTGGCGCCGGCAACTCAGGGAAGGCGTCGGGACCCGGCAGAAGAAGGCGCTGCCGGTCTATGAGAGGACCCAGGTCTTCCGGATATGGCACCCGAACCTCATCTGGGGCACGTTCCAGACTTCCGACTACGCCACCGAAGTCTTCAAGCAGGCCATCGGCTTCTACGAGGTCCCGGACGACATGGAGGCCGCGGTCGCCAAGCGGCTTGAGCGGCAGAGGTACCTGTACGAGGGGAAGCGGGTGTACAACGTCCTCCTCGGCGAGCAGGCCCTCTACTCCAACGTCGGCGGCCCCGAGGTGATGAGGTCCCAGCTCGATCGTCTGATCGCCCTCATGGGCCTCGCACGAGTCAGCCTGGGCATCATTCCGCGTACCGCCCGGACGGGGATCTGGCTCGGCCACTCGTTCTCCATGTTCGACGACAAGCTCGTCCTGATCGAGACGTTCTCGGCCGAGATGACCGTGACCCAGCCGCGCGACATCGAGCTGTACACCAAGGCATTCGCCCTGTTGAGACAATCCGCGGTCCACGGCGAACGCGCGATGTCGCTGATCAGGGCCGCCACGAACCATTTCACGCGCTGAAAGGGGAGATCGCGGCCGTCGAGCCGGACTGGCGCACAAGCGCGTACACCGGCACGGAAAACTGCGTCGGAGTCACCGATGACGACCCGCACCGGACCCACGCCGGAGACACGAAGGACCGGGACGGCACCGCGCTGTCCTTTCCTCCGGGTTCCCGGGCGGATTCCGTGGACTACGGCAAGAGGTTCGACGTGTGAGCGACGTGGCGTTCCGGCCCCCTCCCGGCGAGGGAGCCTCCGCGTACCCGGAGAGGGGCTGATCCCGCCGGCCTCCGCCCTACCGGTCCGAAGGCTTCTGGTCTCTGGGTCGCCGGTGTCGTGTGAGCCGTCTGGTGAGGGACGGGCGGCATCCAACGGGACGGCCCCCGGCGAGAAATCGCGCCTTGCCGACGGGTGCGTCCGTTGCCTGTCGAACACTCCGTCCGGAACGGATCACGGCGCTCACATCGAGACATACGCGGAGGCCGGCTGTCTCCCGTGTGCGTCCTGGCCGAATCGCCGGAAAGCGACCCTCCGCATCACCCGCTCACCCTGCGAGAACTGCTCCAGGCCGATTCGCTCATCCGGCGTCGCCCGGGCCGCCGGTCCGAGAGCCGCTGGGCTCTGCAACCCCCTTCACGACCCCCTTTCGCATCCACCGCGGGAGGGGGTCGTTCGTGTATTACCTTGCGTGGCGCTTCCGGAAGTGTGCTGAGATATCTCCAGCCTCCTCGCCCCCCGAGCGAGCACGCCCACCGCACGTCGGCCAGGTTTGGCCGACTCCGGGGCGGCTGGGCTTGACGAGGGGCAGGAAGCCCGAAAAGCTTCGGTACGACGGCAGGCAAGAGCAAGCGCTGGGTAGCCTGACCTGCGAAGACGACGGTTCGGCTGAGTGTGGGATGAGGTGCGTGCTTTGCCTACCGGCAAGGTCAAGTGGTTCAACAGTGAGAAGGGCTTCGGCTTCCTCTCCCGCGACGACGGCGGCGACGTCTTCGTGCACTCGTCGGTGCTCCCCGCCGGGGTCGACGAACTCAAGCCGGGCCAGCGCGTGGAGTTCGGCGTGGTCGCCGGGCAGCGGGGCGACCAGGCGCTGTCGGTGACGGTCCTCGAACCGGCCCCCTCGGTCGCGGCGGCGCAGCGCCGGAAGCCGGACGAGCTGGCGTCGATCGTGCAGGACCTGACGACGCTGCTGGAGAACATCACGCCGACGCTGGAGCGGGGGCGCTACCCCGACAAGGCGCACGGCCGGAAGATCGCCGGGCTGCTGCGCGCGGTCGCCGACCAGCTGGACGTCTGACCCCCGCGAACACCACCGGCCCCGCGGAGCGCACCGTCCCGCGGGGCCTTCCTCACGGAAGGTCCAGGGCCCCCGCGGGCACCTCGGGCACCAGGCCGTGGGCGGCCGCGCGGCCCAGCAGCGCACGGACCGCCTCGTACCCGCCGGGGCCCAGGTCCTCGGTGTACGCGTTCACGTACAGCTCGATGTGCCGCCGCACCACCTCGGCGTCCATCTCCTGCGCGTGCTCCCGCACGTACGGCAGCGGCTCCGACGGCGAGGCCCACGCCCGCCGCACCGACCGCCGCGCCGCGTCCGCGAGGCCCCGCAGCGCCTCCCCGCCCAGCGACCGCTTCGCGACGATCGCGCCGAGCGGGATCGGGTGGCCGGTCGCGGCCTCCCAGTGCTCGCCCATGTCGGCGAGGCGGTGCAGTCCGTACTGCCGGTACGTGAAGCGGGCCTCGTGGATGACGAGCCCCGCGTCGACCCTCCCGTCCCGCACCGCGGGCATGATCTCGTGGAAGGGCATCACCACGACCTCCCCGACCCCGCCGGGCACGGCCTGCGCGGCCCACAGCCGGAACAGCAGGTACGCCGTCGACCGCTCGCCCGGCACGGCGACGGTCCGGCCGGTCAGGTCGGCTCCGGGCTCGCGGGTGAGGACCAGCGGCCCGCAGCCGCGTCCCAGCGCGCCGCCGCACGGCAGCAGGGCGTACTCGTCCAGGACCCACGGCAGCACGGCGTACGACACCTTCAGCACGTCCAGCTCGCCGCGTTCGGCCATGCCGTTGGTGACGTCGATGTCGGCGAAGGTGACGTCCAGCTCGGGCGCCCCGGGCACCAGCCCGTGCGCCCAGGCGTGGAAGACGAACGTGTCGTTCGGGCAGGGGGAGTACGCGATGCGCGTCGCCACTGGCCCTCACTCCTCCCTGAAGACGCGGGTGCTGAGCGGTCCGAACGCCGACCGCAGGGCGTCCAGTGCCTCGCCGATCCGCCAGGCCGCCCGGTCGCGGGGGCCGACGGCGTTGGAGACGGCGCGGACCTCGACGGCCGGCACGCCGTGGGCGGCGGCGGCCTCGGCGACGCCGAAACCCTCCATGGCCTCCGCGCCGGCCCGCGGGTGCCGGGCGGTCAGCGCGGCGGCGCGGGCGGCGGTGCCGGTGGCGGTGGAGACGGTCAGGACGGGTGCGAGCAGGCACGGCAGGCCGGTGTCGCGCACCGCCTCCGCGACGCGGGCGGCCAGCGCGGCGGGCGGGGTGTGGGCGGAGCGGCCGAAGCCCAGCTCCTCCAGCGCCAGGTGGCCGTCGGGGGTGTCGGCGCCCAGGTCGGCGGCGACGATGCGGTCGGAGACCACGAGGGACCCGAGGGGGGCGTGCGGCGCGAACCCGCCGCCGATCCCGGCGGCGACCACCAGGTCGTAGGGGTACGGGGCGGTGGCCAGCGCGGTCGCGGTGCCGACCGCCGCCGCGGCGGGCCCGACGCCGGCGACGAGGACGTCCACGGCGGACGCGGCGGAACCGGTCAGCCGGGTGAGGCGGGGCCCGGTGAGCAGGTGGCTCGTCACGGTGTGGCCGCTCGGCAGCGGCCGGGAGGAGCGGGCGGCGCAGCCGACGAGTCCGCCGGCGGCGGAGTGCGCCTCCGCCGCCACGGCGGTCACGACCAGGACGCGCAGGGTCACACCTTCTTGAGGAGGAAGCGGTAGACGCCGACGGCCTTCTTCGTCTTCGCGTCGGTCTCCAGGATCGCCACGCGGATGCTGCTGGGGGACTGCCCGCCCATCGCCGGACCGGCGAAGAACGAGCTCGCGCTGATCGAGCGGTACGTCTTCGTGTACGGCTCCTGCTCGGCGCGCTCGCCGTCCAGGAAGATCGTCCAGCCGTTCTCGGCGATCTCCGGGTCCACGCCGAAGCGGATCCGGTCGTCCACGGACACCTCGACGGTCTTGCCGCCCTTGGCGCTGAGGCACTCCTGGACGCGGGACTCCTTCAGGCCGCCCTCGTCGTAGCAGCTCTCGGCCGCCTCGGTGTTGTAGGAGTCGGAGCCGACCGTCACGGTCGCGATCGGCGTCGGCTTGGTCCAGCCGCAGGCGGAGAGGACGATCAGGCCGGCGGAGACGGCACCCAGGGCGACGCCGGCCCGGCGGGCCTTTCCGGAGAAGAACGCAACGGTCATGGGCCGAAGGTTATCGGTCCCGGCGCCCGGGGGCTCATGCGGGGCTCGTACGACGCGCGCACGCTCACCCGGCGTGCCGGGAGCCGCCCGCGGCGTACGGCCCCCGCGGCGCCCGCCCGTCGTGCCGCGCCGAGCGGAGGAGGCCGCGGCCCGCGACGGCGGAGCCGACGGCGAGGAAGGCCGCCGCCACGGTTGTCCCGAGCGTGCCGTCCAGCGGCAGGACGATGCCGACGGCACCGCCGGCCACCCACGCCATCTGCAGCAGCGTCTCGGAGCGGGCGAACGCGGAGGTGCGGACGGACTCGGGCACGTCCCGCTGGATCAGGGCGTCCAGGGACAGCTTCGACAGGGCCTGCGCCAGTCCCGCGACCGCGCCCAGCAGGGCGACGAGCGGCCCGCCGAAGAACACCGCCGTCACGGCCGCCACGACCAGCACCAGCCCCAGCATCGTGGCGATGATCGCCTCCGGGGCGCGGTCCCGGAGCCAGGCGCCGACCGCCGTGCCGCAGGCGTTGCCCGCGCCCGCCGCGATGCCGACGACGGCGAGGGAGACGGCGGCGCTCTGCCCGCCGACCGGGTGGACCCGCAGCAGGAACGCCAGGAAGAAGATGAGGAACCCGGACAGCGCGCGCAGTGCCGCGTTGGCCTGGAGGGCGTGCAGGACGGCCGGGCCGACCGTGCGCAGGCCGGGCCTGCGCTCGCCGTGGGTGAGGATGTGCGCCTTGCGCTCGCCCTTCGCGGAGTCCACCCCGTGCGGCAGCGTGAACGCGAGGAACGCGCCCGCCGCGAACAGCGCGCACGCCCCGTACAGCGGCCACTGCGGCCCGATCCGGTGCAGCCCGACCGCGAGGGGCGCCGCCGCGCCGGTGGCGAGGAGCCCCGCGAGGGTCACCCGGGAGTTCGCCTTCACCAGGGAGAAGCGGGGCGGCAGCAGCCGCGGGACGACGGCGGAGCGCACCACGCCGTACGCCTTGGAGGCGACGAGCACGCCGAGCGCCGCCGGGTACAGCTCCAGGCCGCCGGTGGCGACCGCGCCCGACAGGGCGAGGGCGAGGAGCACGCGGGCGAGCATGGAGCCCGCCATCGCCGCCCGCCGGCCGTGCGGCACGTGGTCCAGGAGCGGGCCGATGACGGGGGCGAGGAGCGCGAACGGGGCGAGCGTGACGGCGAGGTACAGGGCGACCCGGCCGCGCGCCTCGTCGGTCGGCACGGAGAAGAACACCGTCGAGGCGAGCGCCACGGTGATCATCACGTCGCCCGCGCCGTTCACGGCGTGCAGTTCGATCAGCTTGCCGAGGCCGGACTCCCCGGCGCCCTGGGCGTGGGTGGCGCGGCGGATGCCCCGCGCGGTGGACGTGAACGGCAGGTGGGCGGCGCGGCCGAGGCGCCGGGCCGCCGCGCGGAGCCGCCCAGCGCGTCCGTGCCCCTCGGCGCGCTGCGACGGTTTCCGGGACCACCGCGCGGATGCCACCTCGCCATAGTGCCCCACCGCTCCCGTCCGCGAACGGTTACTTGGGGCGGCCGTGTGGGCGGCGGGCCGTAGAGGGGGTAGCGTGCGTAACGCGCCACCGACGGAAAAGGTCTCGGCCGCACGCTTCTTCGGCATCCCGCAGAATGGGTGACGTGAGGTGTGCCCGGGCACGTCGGGCGCGGACGTCGATGCGGTCCCCAGGTCCGCTCCGTCCGCCGCCCGTGCAGTCGCGCGTCGGCCGGTGCACCGTCAAGACGGCGTAGGAGAGAAGCGAACCTGTGAGTGCAGCGACGACGCGAAGCCGTGCCCGGCGTGCCCCCGCCCTGGACCGCCTGTGCGCCGAGGCGGTGGACCTCGCCCGGGAGGCCGCCGAGGAGGCGGCGGCGCCCGGTGTCGTCGGCGCGCACGTGGAGGCGGTGGCCGAGGGCGACCGGGTCGTCACGCACTTCTTCGAGTGCGCCGAGCCCGGGTACCGGGGGTGGCGCTGGGCGGTGACGGTCGCCCGCGCGTCGCGCGCGAAGAACGTCACGCTCGACGAGACGGTCCTGCTGCCGGGCCCCGACGCGTTGCTCGCGCCCGAGTGGGTGCCGTGGAGCGAGCGGCTGCGCCCCGGCGACCTGGGGCCGGGCGACCTGCTGCCGACCGAGGCGGACGACCCGCGGCTGGAGCCGGGGTACACCGGTGAGGACGAGCCGCCGCCGGACTCCGCGCTGTCGGAGGGGACGGCGGAGCGGGCCGACGCGGAGGACGCCGAGTTCGTGTCCCGCACGCCGTCGCGGGGCGCGATCGCGGCCGTCGCGGACGAGCTCGGCATGCGGCGCGCGCGGGTCCTCTCCCGGTACGGCCTGCACACGGCGGCGGACCGCTGGGAGGAGGCGTACGGGGCGGGGACCCCGATGGCCCAGGCGGCCCCGGCCTCCTGCCTGTCCTGCGGTTTCCTGGTCGCGGTCGGCGGATCGCTGGGGCAGGCGTTCGGGGTGTGCGCGAACGAGTTCTCCCCCGCGGACGGGCGGGTCGTGTCGCTGGACTACGGGTGCGGCGGGCACTCGGAGGCGGCGGTCATGCCGAAGCCGCCGCGCCCCGCGGAGCCCGTACTGGACTCGATGGCGGCGGACGCCTTCACCCTCCACCCGGCGCCGTCCCCGGACGCCGGCTCGGTCCCGGCGGTCCCCGACCCGGCGTCGGAGGACCTGGGCCACTCGTAACCGCCCGGGACCGCCCCCCGGTCGCGTGCGCACGCCGGGGGTGCGGCCCGTACCCACGGGGCGGTCGCCCCGGGGCGGCTCCTTCCGCGCGGCCCCTCCGGGCGGCCCCCGGGGTGATCGGCCGGGGCGGCCGTCCGTACGGCTCCTCGGCCCGCCGCCCCCCTACGGGCCGGCCCCGGGTGTGGCGCCCCTCGGCGCGGCCGCTCGCCGGGGTGTCCCGGCGCGGTCCTCCGGTGCGGCACGGACCGGCCGCGCACGGCGCGGTACACGGCGCGCGGCTCCTCGTACGGCCTCCCGACGCGGCCCTTCGCCGCGACCTTTCGGTACGGCCCTTCGCCGCGGCCCTTCGCCGTGACCTTTCGGTACGGCCCTTCGCCGCGACCTTTCGACGCGGCCCTTCGCCGCGACCGCTCGCCGCGGCGCCCCGACGCGACCCCCGGTACGGTGCGATCCCCGACGCGATCCCCGGGGAACGCCCCCGACGCGCGGCGTCCGGCACGGGCGTCCGGCCCCCGGCCTCCCGGATCGGGGGGCCGCAGGCCGCCCCCCGGGCGTCTTCCCCGAACCTCCCCGGAAACCCCGCAGGCCCTCACCCACCTGCGCGTTCAGGACGGCGGGGGAGGTCGCGGTACCTTCGGCCGCAGACCGGTTCGTACGTCGAGGAGAGCGGAGCACATCGTGAGCGTGAGGGCGACGGCGGGCGAGGGCGCCGACCCGTTCGGGACCGCGCGGCTGCGGCGCGGAGTGCTCGACGCGTGGGGCGCCGGTCCCGCGCGGTTCCGGGAGGACGCCAACGCGGAGGAGGAGCTGAGCCTCGGCGGCTACCGCGACCGGCTGGTCGTGGAGCTGGCGCAGAACGCCGCCGACGCCGCCGCCCGCGCCGGCGTGCCGGGCCGCCTCCGGCTCACCCTGCACCCGGCCGGCGCGGACGGCCCGGCCGTGCTCGCCGCGGCCAACACGGGCGCGCCGCTGGACGCGACGGGCGTCGAGTCGCTGTCCACGCTGCGCGCCTCGGCGAAGCGGGAGGGCCACGAGGGCGCCGTCGGCCGGTTCGGCGTCGGCTTCGCCGCCGTCCTCTCGGTGAGCGACGAGCCGGCGGTCATCGGCCGGCACGGCGGTGTGCGCTGGTCCCTCGCGGAGGCGCGCGACATGGCCGCCGAGGCCGCGCGGGCCAGCCCCGGCCTCGGCGACGAACTGCGCCGCCGCGACGGCCACGTGCCGCTGCTGCGCCTGCCGCTGCCCGCCGAGGGCGCCCCGCCCGCCGGGTACGACACGGTGGTCGTCCTCCCGCTGCGCGACGCGGCGGCCGCGGACCTGGTGGAGCGGCTCCTCGCCGGGGTCGGGGACGCGCTCCTGCTCACCCTGCCGGGACTCGCGGAGATCGTCGTGGAGACCCCGTCCGGCACGCGCTCCCTCACCCGCGGCCGGGACGGGGAGCACACAGTCGTCGACGACTCCGCGCGCGGCACCACCCGCTGGCGCACCGTGACCCGCACCGGGCCGATCCCGCCGGAGCTGCTGCGGGACCGCCCGGTCGAGGAGCGGCTGCGCCCCGACTGGTCGGTCACCTGGGCCGTCCCGGTCGACGCGGAGGGCGCCCCCGTCCGTCCGGACACGGCGCCCGTCGTGCACGCGCCGACGCCGACCGACGAGCCGCTGACCCTGCCGGCGCTGCTCATCGCGTCGTTCCCGCTGGACTCCACGCGCCGCCACCCGGCGCCCGGTCCGCTCACCGACTTCACCGTCGCCCGCGCCGCCGAGGCGTACGCGGAGCTCCTCGCCGCGTGGCGGCCCGTGTCGACCGGCACCGTCGACCTGGTGCCGGGTCCGCTCGGCAAGGGCGTCCTGGACGGCGCGGTCCGCGGGGCGGTGCTGGAGCTGCTGCCCCGCGTCCCGTTCCTCGCCCCGGCGGCCCCGTCGGAGGAGTTGACGGCGCTGCGCCCGTTCGAGGCGGAGGTCGTCGAGGGCGCCGGCGCGGACACCGTGCGGGTGCTGGCGGAGGTGCTGCCGACGCTGCTGCCCGCCGGGCTGGAGCGGCGCGCCGAACTGCGGGCGCTGGGGGTGGCGCGGCTGCCGCTGGGCGACGCGATCGACCGGCTGGCGGGCGCCGAGCGGTCCCCGGAGTGGTGGCGCCGGCTGTACGACTCGCTGGCGGGCACCGCCCCGGACCGGCTGACCGGCCTGCCCGTGCCGCTGACGGACGGGCGTACGGTGATCGGCCCCCGGCAGGTCCTGCTGCCGCTGCCGGACACCCCGGCGGACCTGGCCCGGCTCGGACTGAAGGTCGCCCACCCCGATGCGGCGCACCCGCTCCTGGAGAAGCTGGGCGCCCTCCCCGCGACCCCGCGCGCGGTGCTGACGACCCCGCAGGTGCGGGCGGCGGTCGCGGCGTCGCTGGACGCGGACGAGGTGTGGGACGAGGACGGCGTGGACGCCGAGGAGCTGGCGGAGACCGTCCTGGCGCTGGTGCGGGACGCGGGCCTGGAGCCGGGCGACGAGCCGTGGCTGGGCGCGCTGGCGCTGCCGGACGAGGACGGGGAGCTCGCCCCGGCCGGTGAACTGGTGCTGCCGGGAAGCCCGTTCGCGTCGGTGATGCGGCAGGGCGAGCTGGCGCTGTGCGACGGGGAGCTGGCGGCCCGCTGGGGCGGGCAGCCGCTCGCGGCGTGCGGGGTGCTGGCCGACTTCGCGCTCGTACGGGCGTCGGACGTGGTGCTCGACCCGGACGAGCTGGAGCCGCGCGACTCCGACTACGCCGAGCCGGACGACGTGGGCCTGCTGGACGCGGTCGACGTGTGGTGCGAGGACGTGCTGGACCGGCTCCCGGACACCCCGGTGCCGCCGGTCGCCGCGGAGATCGTCGCGGTGCGGGACCTGGACCTGGTCGACGACGACGCGTGGCCGCGCGCCCTGGCGCTGCTGTCCCGGCCGCCGCTGCGGGACGCGCTGACGCAGCCGGTGCGGGTGCTGCTGCCGGACGGGACGACGGAGACGGTCCGCCCGTACACGGCGTGGTGGCTGCGCGACCACCCGGTGCTGGACGGCCGCCGCCCGGCGGGCCTGCGCGCGGCGGGCGCCGACCCGCTGCTGGAGGGCCTGTACGAGCCGGTGGACACGACGGGCTTCGGCGACGCGCAGGTGCTGCGCGCCCTGGGCGTCCGCACGTCGGTGGCGGCCCTGCTGGAGGAGCCGGGCGGCGCGGCGGAGCTGCTGGGGCGGCTCGCGGACCCGGACCGGGAGGTGACGGCCGCGCAGCTGCACGGGCTGTACTCGGCGCTGGCGGAGCTGGACCCGGAGCAGGTGACGCTGCCGGACGAGCTGCGGGCCGTGGTGGACGGCGAGGTCCGGGTGGTGGACGCGGCGGACGCGGTGGTGGCGGACGCGCCGGACCTGCTGCCGCTGGCGGACGGGCTGCCGCTGCTGCCGGTGGCGCCGTCGCGGGCGGCGGACCTGGCGGAGCTGTTCCAGGTGCGGCGGCTGGGCGAGGCCGTGGCGGCGGAGGTGGCGACGGACGGCGAGGAGCACGGGGTACCGGCGCCGGTGCGCGCGCTGCTGGGCCCGGCGGCCCCGGCGACGTACGTGGAGCACGGGGAGCTGGTGGCCGGCGGGGTGGAGCTGGACTGGCGGATCACGCCGGACGGGACGGTGCACGCGGCGACGCTGGAGGGCGTGGCGGCGGGCCTGGCCTGGGCGGCGGGCCAGTGGCCGCGCCGGTTCGAGGTGGCGGCGCTGCTGGAGGACCCGTCGCGTACGGAGGAACTGGCGCGGGACCGCTGGTTCGACTGACGGGCGGGCCGGGCCGGGCCGCC
>NZ_CP095474.1:2701584-2720952 GCF_023614315.1 Streptomyces sudanensis
CNGCNGNCGNACGTGCGGAGCCGGGGCGGGCCTCCGGCTCCCCGCCCGGGGACGGGCTCCGGCACCGGCACGGGCCGGGTACGGGCCGAGGCGGACCGGCTACGGGGACGGCAGCCGGGCGGGCCGGGCGCGGGGACGGCGGCCGGGCGAACCGGGCGCNGNCCCNNCGNCCGGAAACCGCCGGAACGGGCCGGGTGCGGAGGAACGGAGGGCGGGCCCCGCCGGGTCTACCGGCCGGGGCGGGCCCCGTCCTCGGCGGCGGGGCGCCCGGCGGAGCCCCCGGGGCGGCCGGCCCCCTCGGCGGCGCGCTTGATCGCGGCGTCGCGCCTGCGCACGTACCAGATGCCGAACAGGCCCAGCCCCGCGCCGGCGAGGCAGGTCCACACCCACCAGGCGAGGTCGCGGTCGGCGAACCAGCCGTAGAAGGGGACCTGCACCAGGAAGAGGGCGAACCAGATGATCGTGCCGCCGGTGACGGTGGCGACGACCGGCCCCTCCAGGGGTTCGGGCGCCTCGTGCTTGGGGGTCCACTTGGCCATGGCCTCATCGTAAGCGGCGCTCCGCTCTACTCGCGGGTATGGCGATCTTCGACCCATATGTTCATACTGGAAACGTTTGCCGCCGACCGGCCCCCCTCGTGCGAACGCACGAACCGGACTCCGCGCGGCCTGCCCCCCCACCGCCCCCGCACCACGAGGTTCCGCATGCCCTCCACGGCCACCGCTCCCCCGGCCGCGTCCGGACCGCAGCCGGCCGGCTCCCGCAACGCGCTGGACCGGTTCTTCAAGATCTCGGAGCGTGGCTCCACCGTCGGCCGCGAGGTACGCGGCGGCTTCGCGACGTTCTTCGCGATGGCCTACATCATCGTGCTGAACCCGATCATCCTCGGCAGCGCCGAGGACGTGTACGGCCACCAGCTCGACGGCGGCGAGCTGGTCACGGCGACCGTGCTGAGCGCGGCGTTCGGCACGCTCCTCATGGGCGTCGTCGGCAACGTCCCGATCGCCCTCGCCGCCGGCCTGGGCGTCAACACCGTCGTCGCCCTCCAGCTCGCGCCCCGCATGGCGTGGGCGGACGCGATGGGCATGGTGGTCCTCGCCGGGATCATCGTGATGCTCCTGGTCGCGACCGGTCTGCGCGAGCGCGTCATGAACGCCGTCCCGGCGGGACTGCGCAAGGGCATCGCGATCGGCATCGGCCTGTTCATCCTCCTGATCGGCCTGGTCGACTCCGGGTTCGTCTCCCGCATCCCGGACGCCGCCCACACCACCGTCCCCCTCCAGCTCGGCGCGGACGGCCACCTCGGCGGCTGGCCGGTCCTGGTCTTCGCCGTCGGCACGCTCCTCACCCTGGCGCTGATCGTCCGCAGGGTCCCGGGCGCCATCCTCGTCTCGATCGTCGCCATGACCGTCGCCGCGATGATCGTCAACGCCGTCGCCGAGGTCCCCTCCTGGGGCCTGACCACCCCCACCTGGCCGGGCAACCCCCTGTCCACCCCGGACTTCGGGCTGCTCGGGCAGGTCAGCCTGTTCGGCGGGTTCGAGAAGGTCGGGCTGCTCACCGGCTCCCTCTTCGTCTTCACCGTCCTGCTGTCCTGCTTCTTCGACGCCATGGGGACGATCCTGGGCGTCGGCGACGAGGCCAGGCTGACGGACGAGAAGGGCGATTTCCCCGGCATCAACAAGGTCCTCTTCGTGGACGGCCTCGCCGTCGCCGCGGGCGGCGCGACCTCGTCGTCCGCGACCACCTGCTACGTCGAGTCGACCGCCGGGGTCGGCGAGGGCGCCCGCACGGGCCTCGCCTCCGTGGTGACCGGCGGCCTCTTCACCGTCGCGCTGTTCCTCACGCCGCTCGCCACGATGGTCCCGTCGCAGGCGGCGACCCCCGCCCTGATCGCGGTCGGGTTCCTGATCCTCGCCGGGTCGGTCCGGGACATCGACTGGGGCGACTTCACCATCGCCGTGCCGGCGTTCCTCGCCATGGTGATGATGCCGTTCACGTACTCGATCACCAACGGCATCGGCATCGGCTTCATCGCGTTCAGCGTGCTGCGCCTGGCCGCCGGCCGCGGCCGCGAGGTGCCGGTCCCGATGTACGTGGTGTCGGCGGTGTTCGTCTTCTACTACGCCATGCCGGCGCTCGGCCTCACCTGACGGGCCCCGCGACGCGGCGGGCCGCCACCCCGGCCCGCCGCCGCGGACGCGGGCCGGCCGTCCCTCCGGCATCCGCACCGCCGTCGCCCCCGTTCCGGCCCGCCGTGGACGCTCCGGACGGGAACCGGGGCGGCGCCCGGGACACCCGCGCGCACCGGCCGGGCGAGAACCGGTGAAGGCCGCGCCCGCCGCCCGCGTGAAAGCGGGCGGCGGGCGCGGCGGAGGTGGAGACAGGATTCGAACCTGTGTAGACGGCTTTGCAGGCCGTTGCCTCGCCTCTCGGCCACTCCACCGGCACGGAAGGCCTTCCCGACGACCCCCGCCTGGTGGCGAAGGTCTTCCTTCCGGTCGACGTTTCCCTGTCGACGCGGTAAACGTTAGCACCGCCCGAACTCCCGGGGAAAGCCTTTCACCACCCCGGATCACGGATTCCCGTATACCTTTTCGGCAATGGGTTATGCCTTTTTGAAACACCGCTCGACAAAGGCAACCGATAAGGAGTTGACTGCCCGGAAAATCAAGTTTTGAGGAAATCGAGGACGCCGTGGCCGAGGACAGGTCCGTAGCGGTTCGGAAATGGTGGGCTTTTGCAGGTCTGGGAACACTGAGTTTCCTGGGCTGCATCGATCTGACGATCGTGAGCACGGCGGCACCGGTCATCCAGGACGACCTGGGCGCCTCGGTGACCGAGCTCCAGCTGATCGTGAACGTCTTCGTCGTCGCGCTGTCGACCGGCATGGTGACGGCGGGGCGGCTGGCCGACGGCCACGGACGGCGGAAGGTGCTGTACGCCGGGGCCGCCGTGTTCGGCGTGGCCTCCCTGTTCGCGGGCCTCGCCGGCACCGCGGAGTGGCTCATCCTCTTCCGCTTCCTGCAGGGCGCGGCCTGCGCGGTCCTCTACACCTCCACCGGCGCCCTGGTGTCGGCCATCTTCCCCCCGCACGAGCGCGGCAAGGCCATCGGCTGCCTCTACGGGGTCAACGGCCTCGGCCTGGCGCTGGGCCCCGTCCTGGGCGGCGTCCTCGTCGGGTCGGTGGGCTGGGCCTGGATCTTCTGGCTGAACGTCCCCCTCGTGGTGATCGCGCTCGCCGTGTGCGTGCCCACGGTGCCCGAGTCCTACGGGGAGAGGATGACCGGCGGGATGGACTGGCCCGGGCTGGCTCTGCTGTTCGTCTCCGTCCCCTCGGTCGTCCTGGCGCTGACCCTGGGGCACGTCTGGGGGTGGTCCTCCCCCGGCATCCTCGCCCTCCTCGCCGTCGGGGTCGCCGGGCTGGCCGGTTTCCGCGCGGTGGAGCTCCGGGCGGCCGACCCGCTGATCCGCCTGCAGTTGTTCACCCGGCGGAACTTCCTCGGGGCGGTCACGGCGGACTTCGCGCTGGCCTTCTTCTACTGCGTCGCCCTGTTCCTGGTCCCGCTGTACCTGCACGCCGTCCGGGGCTTCGACGGGCACACCACCGGCCTGCTGCTGCTGCCCTGCACGGCCGCCGTGGCGCTGCTGTCGCCGTTCGTCGGCCGGCTGGTCGACCGCGGCGGCCCCCGCCGCATGCTGTGCCTCGGCTTCGTCGCCCTCGCCCTGTCGGCCGCGATGCTGGCCCGGCTGACCCCGGCCACGGACGTGCCCGTGCTGGTGGCGGCGCTCGTCGCGCTGGGGATCGGCTGGGCCCTGGTCCTCGGGCCGGCCACGGTCGCCGCCCTGTCCGCCGTGCCCGGCCACCTGGCCGGCACCGCCGTCGGCGCCTCCTGGACGTGTCACAACCTGGGCGGCGCACTCGGCCTCGCCGCCGGCATGGAGGTCTACCGGCTCGCGGCGGGCAGCGCCCTCGACGACCGCCTGGCCGGCCACGGCGCCGCGTCCGGGGCCTGGACGGCCGAGGTGGTGGAGAACCCGCCCCAGGCCCCGGCGCTCCTCGAACGGCACGCGGGCCTCACCCCGCAGGAGGCCGTCGACGTCTTCCGGGCGGCCTTCACCAGCGGCAGCCAGGCCGCCATGTGGCTGCTCCTGGCGGTGGCCCTGGCCGCCCTGGCGGTCATCGCGCTGTGGCTGCGCCCCGCCCCGGCGGAATCCGCCCCGGCGCGCGAGGCCGAGGAGGCCGCCGCGGTCCCGCGGCGCCCCTGAGGGGCCGGGGCGCCGCGCCTTCCCGGGGGAGCGCGGCGCCCTGGCGGGCGCTCCCCCGGGAAGGCGCGCGGTGGTCCGCCTCTCCGGCCCCCGGGCGCCGGGACGCGGACGACACCCCGGCCTCCGCCGTCCGGGAGTGACGTTCCCCACCGGGCGCGTCCCGGAAGCCGTCCGGCTGCTCTTTAGACACAGTAATGAGTTACGCTAAAGAACATGCCCGACCTGTCCCGCGGGGGCCCCGGCGGCGACGCCGACGCGGCCGCCGTGAACGCGCTCCGTTCCGCCGTCATGCGGCTGTCCCGGCGCCTGAAGCACCAGCGTGTCGACGAGTCGCTGAGCCCGACCGAGATGTCGGTGCTCGGCACCCTCGCCCAGTGCGGCTCGGCCACCCCCGGCGAGCTGGCCCGCAAGGAGCACGTGCAGCCGCCGTCGATGACGCGCATCGTCGCCCTGCTGGAGGCGAAGGGGCTGATCAGGCTGGAGCCGCATCCAGACGACCGCCGTCAGAAGGTGGTCAGCCAGACCGAGCGGGCCGAGGCCATGCTCGAGGAGTCCCGCCGCCGGCGGAACGCCTGGCTGGCCTCCCTCGCCGAGGGCCTGGACGAGGACGAGTGGGCCGTGCTGCGCGCCGCCGCCCCCGTACTGGAGAAGCTCGCGCACCTGTAGGACGACCCGAGACGAGGAGGCGACCCCTTTTGAGTACGGGAACCGGAGACCCCTCCGCCCCCGGACACAACCCCAGTCCCCGAACCCCACCCCCCGCGCACCGCACCGCGCCGCAGGCGGCACCTTCGCCTCGCTGAAGGTGCGGAACTACCGTCTCTTCTTCACCGGCGCCATCGTCTCCAACACGGGGACGTGGATGGCCCGCATCACCCAGGACTGGCTGGTCCTGAGCCTCACCGGCTCCGCCGCCGCCGTCGGCGTCACCACGGCGCTCCAGTTCCTCCCGATGCTGCTGTTCGGCCTGTACGGCGGGGTCGTCGCCGACCGGTACCCCAAGCGGCGCCTCCTCGTCGCCAGCCAGGCCGCCCTCGGCCTGTGCGGGATCGGCCTCGCCGCGCTCACCCTGTCCGGGCACGTCCAGGTGTGGCACGTGTACCTGGTCGCGTTCCTGCTCGGCATGGTCACCGTCGTCGACAACCCGGCCCGCCAGTCGTTCGTCTCCGAGATGGTCGGCCCCGACCAGTTGCGCAACGCGGTCAGTCTGAACTCGGCCAACTTCCAGTCCGCCCGCCTCGTCGGCCCCGCCGTCGCCGGTCTGCTGATCGCGTCGGTCGGCAGCGGCTGGGCGTTCCTGGTCAACGGCCTGTCGTTCCTGGCGCCGCTGGCCGCCCTGCTGATGATGCGGCCCGCCGAGCTGCACCCGTCCGCCCGCGCCCCGCGCGCCAAGGGCCAGCTCCGGGAGGGCCTGCGGTACGTCGCCGGGCGGCCCGAGCTGGTCTGGCCGATCGCGCTGGTCGGCTTCGTCGGCACGTTCGGGTTCAACTTCCCGATCTGGCTGACGGCCTTCGCCGACGGCGTCTTCCATGTCGGCCCCGGCACGTACGGCCTGCTCAACACGCTCATGGCGGTCGGTTCGCTGGCGGGCGCGCTGCTGTCGGCCCGGCGCGGCACTTCCCGGCTGCGGCTGCTGATCGGCGCCGCCGCGGTCTTCGGCGTCCTGGAGGTCGCCGCGGCGGTGACGCCCAGCTTCTGGCTGTTCACCGTGCTGCTCGTGCCGATCGGGATGTTCGGCCTGACCGTGAACGTCACGGCGAACTCGTTCGTGCAGCTCGCGACCGACCCCGTGATGCGGGGCCGGGTGATGAGCCTGTACATGATGGTCTTCGCCGGCGGTACGCCGCTGGGCGCGCCGCTGCTGGGCTGGGTCACCGACACGTACGGCGCCCGCGTCGGCTTCGCCACCGGCGGTGTCGTGTCGCTGGCCGCCGCGGTGGTGATCGGCGCGCTGCTGTCGCGGGCGACCGGCGTGCGGCTGCGCGTCGAGCTGCGGCCAGGACGCCTCGTCCGCCACCCGCAGGTGTGTTTCGTGCCCCGGGAAGGGCGTGAAGAGCACGCCCGTCTCGCCGCGACGGCGTGACAGACTCGCCGCATGAGGCTTTTCGCTGCCGTGCTGCCGCCCCCGGTGGCGGTCGAGGAACTGGCGTCCGTCGTCCGGGAGTTGCGGCGGCTGCCGGGTGCGGACGGGCTGCGCTGGACGGGCCGCCCCGGATGGCACTACACCCTGGCCTTCATGGGCGAGGTGGACGCGGCCCTGCTGCCGGAGCTGTCGGAGCGGCTCGCCCGCGCCGCGCACCGCACGCAGCCGTTCCCGCTGCGCGTCCACGGAGGCGGCCGGTTCGGCCACCGCACCCTGTGGGCGGGCGCGGCGGGCGGCCTCGATGACCTCCGGCTGCTCGCCGAGCGCTCCGACGCGGCGGCCCGGCGCACCGGCGTCGCGATGGACGAGCACCGCCGGTACCAGGCGCACCTCACCCTCGCCCGCAGCCGGACCGACACGGACCTGGCGCCGTTCGCGGCGGAGCTGGAGCGCTTCAAGGGCGCCCGCTGGGAGGTCGCGGAGCTGGCCCTGGTCCGCAGCCACCTCCCCGCGTCCGGGCTCCCCGGCGAGGCGCCCCGCTACGAGACGATCGCCACGTGGCCCCTGGGCGGGCCGCGCCCGGACGCCGGTTAACCTCGAAGGGTGGATCCGAAGACCCGAAACCGCGTCATGGCCGTCGTCCTCGTCCTGATGTTCGCCGTCACCGCGGTGGCGGCGGCGGCCGGCCGGTAGCCGACCCGCCCGCCGTTCCGCCCGCCGGGCGGGGCACCCGTGAGCGGGCCCCGCCGTGGCCCCCTTGCCTGGAGCGGACTCGAAGGCGTTGGCTGGGAGCCATGGAGTACACGCAGCTCGGACGCACCGGCCTCAAGGTCGGCAGGCTGGTCCTCGGGACCATGAACTTCGGACCGCAGACCGACGAGGCCGACAGCCACGCCATCATGGACCGCGCACTGGACGCGGGCCTGAACCTCTTCGACACGGCCAACGTCTACGGATGGGGCGAGAACAAGGGCCGCACGGAGTCGATCATCGGGAACTGGTTCGCGAAGGGCGGCGGCCGGCGCGACAAGGTCGTGCTCGCCACCAAGGCGTACGCCAACATGAGCCCCGACGACGCCGCCGTCTGGCCCAACCACGACAAGCTCTCCGCGCTCAACATCCGGCGGTCGGTGGAGGGCAGCCTCAAGCGCCTCCGGACCGACCACATCGACCTCTACCAGTTCCACCACATCGACCGGGACACGCCCTTCGAGGAGATCTGGCAGGCCGTCGACGTCCTCGTGCAGCAGGGCAAGATCCTCTACGCCGGGTCCAGCAACTTCCCCGGCTACAAGATCGCCCAGGCCAACGAGTCCGCGGCCCGGCGCGGCGGCACCATGGGGCTCGTCAGCGAGCAGTGCCTGTACAACCTGGCCGAGCGCCGCGCCGAGATGGAGGTCATCCCGGCCGCACGGGAGTACGGCCTCGGCGTCATCCCCTGGTCCCCGCTGCACGGCGGGCTGCTGGGCGGAGTGCTCAGGAAGGAGGCCGAGGGGGTGCGCCGGACCTCCGGACGGGCCGCCCAGGCCCTCGCCGACACCACCGTGCGCGCCCGGGTCGGGGCGTACGAGGACCTGGTGGAGAAGCACGGCCTGGAGCCCGGCGAGGTCGCCCTGGCCTGGCTGCTCACCCGCCCCGGCGTGACCGGCCCGATCGTCGGCCCGCGCACCGCCGAACAGCTGGAGTCGGCGCTGCGGGCCGTCGAGCTGGAGCTGCCGGACGAGCTCCTGGCCGGCCTCGACGAGGTCTTCCCCGGCCCCGGGCCGTCCCCGGAGGCGTTCGCCTGGTGACGTCCCGCGCGGGCGGTCCCGCGCGGGCACGGCGTCCCGCCCGCGGGTGACCCCGGGGCCGGTCGCCGTCCCGCCGCCGGTCCCGGCGCCCCCGGCACGCCCGAGGGCGGCACCCCGTTCGGGGTGCCGCCCTCGGTCCGTACTGCCGGACTGGTCCGATCCGAGGATCAGAAGTCCATGTCACCGCCCGGCATGCCGCCGCCGGCCGGCGCGGACGCCTTCTCCGGCTTGTCGGCGATGACGGCCTCGGTGGTGAGGAACAGCGCGGCGATCGACGCGGCGTTCTGCAGCGCGGAGCGCGTCACCTTGGCCGGGTCGATGATGCCCTCGGCGACCAGGTCGACGTACTCGCCGGTCGCGGCGTTCAGGCCGTGGCCCGGGGTGAGGTTGCGGACCTTCTCCACCACGACGCCGCCCTCGAGGCCGGCGTTGACGGCGATCTGCTTGAGCGGGGCCTCCAGGGCGGCCTTCACGGCGGCGGCACCGGTGGCCTCGTCGCCGTCCAGCTCCAGCTTGTCGAAGACGCTGGACGCCTGGAGCAGGGCCACGCCACCACCGGCGACGATGCCCTCCTCGACGGCGGCCTTGGCGTTGCGCACCGCGTCCTCGATGCGGTGCTTGCGCTCCTTCAGCTCGACCTCGGTGGCGGCACCGGCCTTGATGACGGCCACGCCGCCGGCCAGCTTCGCCAGGCGCTCCTGGAGCTTCTCGCGGTCGTAGTCCGAGTCGGAGTTCTCGATCTCGGCGCGGATCTGGTTGACGCGGCCCTGGACCTGGTCGCTGTCGCCGGCACCGTCGACGATCGTCGTCTCGTCCTTGGTGATGACGACCTTGCGGGCGCGGCCCAGGAGGTCCAGACCGGCGTTCTCCAGCTTGAGGCCGACCTCCTCGGAGATGACCTGGCCGCCCGTGAGGATGGCGATGTCGCCGAGCATGGCCTTGCGGCGGTCGCCGAAGCCCGGGGCCTTGACGGCGACGGACTTGAACGTGCCGCGGATCTTGTTGACGACCAGCGTGGACAGGGCCTCGCCCTCGACGTCCTCGGCGATGATCAGCAGCGGCTTGCCGGACTGCATGACCTTCTCCAGCAGCGGGAGGAGGTCCTTCACCGCGGAGACCTTGGAGTTGACGATGAGGATGTACGGGTCCTCGAGGACGGCCTCCATGCGCTCCATGTCGGTCGCGAAGTACGCCGAGATGTAGCCCTTGTCGAAGCGCATGCCCTCGGTGAGCTCCAGCTCCAGACCGAAGGTGTTGGACTCCTCGACGGTGATGACGCCTTCCTTGCCGACCTTGTCCATGGCCTCGGCGATCAGCTCGCCGATCTGGGTGTCGGCGGCGGAGATGGAGGCGGTGGAGGCGATCTGCTCCTTGGTCTCCACGTCCTTCGCCTGCTCCAGCAGCGCGCCGGAGACGGCCTCGACGGCCTTCTCGATGCCGCGCTTCAGGGCCATCGGGTTGGCGCCGGCGGCGACGTTGCGCAGGCCCTCGCGGACCAGCGCCTGGGCGAGCACGGTCGCGGTGGTCGTACCGTCACCGGCGACGTCGTCCGTCTTCTTGGCGACTTCCTTGACCAGCTCGGCGCCGATCTTCTCGTACGGGTCCTCGAGCTCGATCTCCTTGGCGATGGAGACACCGTCGTTGGTGATCGTGGGGGCGCCCCACTTCTTCTCGAGGACGACGTTGCGACCCTTGGGGCCAAGGGTGACCTTGACGGCGTCGGCGAGCTGGTTCATCCCGCGCTCGAGACCGCGCCGTGCCTCCTCGTCGAACGCGATGATCTTGGCCATGTGAAGTGGTCCTCCCGGACTGATGGGGTCTCCCCTGCTCGGACGCAGTTGAGAGCGTGGGGAAGGATTGCTCCGGACCGCGCTGGCGCCCGCGACGGACGGCCCGCGTGCCGTGTGGTTCCCTGCCCCACGCGTTGTGCGAGCCTCACCGACGAGGTCCTTCGTTTGTCACTCTCACTCGGAGAGTGCTAACGCAATGATTAGCACTCGGCATGGGAGAGTGCAAGCGCCCCACGGTGTCGGCGGGGTCCCGCAGGGACGGGGGGGCGGACGCACGGAGGGCCCGCACCCCACGGGGTACGGGCCCTCCACCCGATGCAGCCGGCCGGAACGCGTCGTGCCTAGACGGCGATCTTGACCATGTCCGCCTGCGGGCCCTTCTGGCCCTGCGAGATCTCGAACTCGACCCGCTGACCCTCCTCCAGGGTGCGGTAGCCGTCCATCTGGATCGCGCTGTAGTGCACGAAAACATCCGCACCACCGTCGACCGCGATGAAGCCGTACCCCTTCTCCGCGTTGAACCACTTGACGGTGCCCTGAGCCATGCCTAACTCCCCTATTACTGGCCCTTGCGCAGGACCGCACCTCGCGGACCCGGGTCAGACCTCGCCCACTGACAGGGGTGGGCGTGCGCCGGAACGCGTCGACCGCGGCCGAATGTATCCGCCGGACTGCCGTCCGCAACAGGTCGATCGGACGGGAAAGCCGAATGTCGGCGAAGGGAAAAGGCGGCCGGAACGGCGATAATCCCGGGCAAGTCGGGCCGGACAAAGGCCGCAAAACGCGCATCGGGTGGCGGCACTTTGGCTGTTTCTTATCGGCGCCCGGCGCATTCCCACAGGTGTCCGATGAAGGGCGCCGGCGCGGGCTTCCCCAACTCTACCGCGCCCAATCCCCCGGAATTGCCGCCTCCGTTTTCCCGGTCTCCCGTGAGGGCCGGGAACGCCCGCGTACCCGGAACCGGAGCCCCGGAACCGGGGTCCGGGGCCGGACGTACCGGAGCGGGCGGACGGGGCGCCCGGGAAGGGCCGGGCGCCCCGTCGACGGCCGGTCAGCAGCCCCCGGCGACCGCCGGGATGATCGAGACGCCGGCGCCGTCCGGGGTGGCGGTCGCGAGGCCCTGCTCGAAGCGGACGTCGTCGTCGTCGACGTAGACGTTCACGAAGCGGCGCAGCCGGCCCTGGTCGTCCAGGACGCGGGCGGCGATGCCGGGGTGGTCCCTCTCCAGGGACTCGATGACCTCCGCGAGGGTCGCGCCCTCCGCCGGGACCTCGGCCCGGCCGCCCGTGTAGGTGCGCAGGATGGTGGGGATGCGGACGTTGACGCTCATGACGGGTGCCTCCCGGGGGTCAGCGGGCGAGGCCGGCGGCGCGGAACGCCTCCAGGCTCGGGCGGATGGTCGTGGTGGGGCCGGTGGTGGGGGCGACGGCGTCCAGGGTCTTCAGGCCGTCGCCGGTGTTGAGGACGACGGTGGTGAGGGACGGGTCCAGCAGCCCGCCCTCGACCAGCTTGCGCGTGACGCCGACGGTCACCCCGCCCGCCGTCTCGGCGAACACGCCCTCGGTGCGGGCCAGCAGCTTGATGGCGTCCACGATCCGCTCGTCGTCCACGTCCTCCACCGCGCCGCCCGTGCGGCGGACGATGTCCAGGACGTACGGGCCGTCGGCCGGGTTGCCGATGGCGAGCGACTTGGCGATCGTGTCCGGCCGCTGGGGCCGCACGACGTCGTGGCCGGCCTTGAAGGCCGCCGACACCGGGGAGCACCCTTCCGCCTGCGCACCGAAGATCCGGTACGGCCGGTCCTCGACCAGACCCAGCGCGACCAGCTCCCGCAGCCCCTTGTCGATCTTCGTCAGCTGGGAGCCGGACGCGACGGGGACGACGAGCTGGTCGGGCAGCCGCCAGCCGAGCTGCTCGCAGATCTCGTAGGCGAGGGTCTTGGAGCCCTCCGCGTAGTACGGCCGCAGGTTGACGTTGACGAAGCCCCAGCCCTCGCCGAGGGGGTCACCGATGAGCTCCGAGCAGAAGCGGTTGACGTCGTCGTACGTGCCCTCGATGCCGACCAGGTCGCCGCCGTACACCGCGGCCATGACGACCTTGCCCTGCTCCAGGTCGTGCGGGATGAACACGCAGGAGCGCAGGCCGGCCCGCGCGGCGGCGGCGCCGACCGCGCCCGCCAGGTTCCCGGTGGAGGAGCACGACAGGGTGGTGAAGCCGAAGGCGCGGGCCGCCTCCAGGGCCTGGGCGACCACGCGGTCCTTGAAGGAGTGCGTGGGGTTGCCCGAGTCGTCCTTGACGTACAGCCCGCCGGTCACGCCCAGTTCGCGCGCGAGGTTGTCGGCCCTGACGAGCCGGGTCCAGCCGGGGTGGAGGTTCGGCCGGTCCGCGACGTCCGCGGGGACGGGCAGCAGCGGGGCGTAGCGCCAGATGCTGGCGGGGCCGGCCTCGATGCGCTTGCGCAGCTCCTGCGGGCCGCAGTCCGGCAGGTCGTACGCGACTTCGAGGGGGCCGAAACAGTGCTCGCAGGCGAAGACGGGGCCGAGCGGGAAGCGCTCGCCGCACTCGCGGCAGGAGAGGCCCGCGGCGGGGCCGAGGTCGACGGGGGGTGCGGTGGGTGCGGTGGGTGCGGCGGTCTGCGCGGCCATGGGTGGCGAGGCCCTTTCTCCTCATCTTTCTCACCGGCGGGTGTCGCCGTGAGACGGATTTGGCACCTTCCCTAGCCGGGGACCTCGCGTGACGCGCGGAGAGACCGGCTGGAGGGTTGCCGGGGCTTCATCGGGCCGTGTCCCTCTGCCCCTCTGGATGAGCGGTATGCGGTTGTCGGCACGGGGACCCCGGTATGCGGAGGTCCCGTGCGTTGCTCAAGACTGTAACCGAAGGGGTGCCCGTCCGAGACGGCCGTCCGAACCGCGAGACGGATCATCCGCGCCCCCGTGACGACCTGAGGAGTGGCGCGCGTGCTGGAAGAGGTGGAGCGCTGGCTGGGCCGGCGGTCCTGGTCCGTGGCCGACCGGCCGATCGACCGGCTACTCGCCGCGAAGCGGGCCCGCGGCACGACGGTGAGCGTCGTCCTGCCCGCGCTGAACGAGGAGGCGACGGTCGGCGAGATCGTCGCCGTGATCCGCCGCGACCTGATGTCGGAGGCGGTGCCGCTCGTCGACGAGCTGGTCGTCGTCGACTCGGGATCGACCGACCGCACGGCGGAGGTGGCCGCGGGGGCCGGCGCGCGGGTGGTGGCGCGCGACGACGTGCTGCCGCGCGTGCCCGCCCTGCCCGGCAAGGGAGAGGTGCTGTGGCGCTCCCTGCTGGTGACGGAGGGCGACGTGGTGTGCTTCGTCGACGCGGACCTGCGGGAGTTCCACGCGGACTTCGTGACCGGGATCGTGGGGCCGCTGCTGACCGACCCGGACGTGGAGTTCGTGAAGGCGATGTACGACCGCCCGTTCACGGGCGGCCCGGGCGACGGCGCCGGCGGCCAGGGCGGGCGGGTGACGGAGCTGGTCGCCCGGCCGCTGCTGAACCTGCACTGGCCGCGGTTGGCCGGGTTCGTCCAGCCGCTCGGCGGGGAGTACGCGGCGCGGCGCACGCTGCTGGAGCGGCTGCCGTTCCCGGTGGGGTACGGGGTGGAGCTGGGGCTGCTGGTGGACGCGCTGCACCTGGTGGGCCTGGACGCGCTGGCCCAGGTGGACGTGGGCGTGCGGCTCCACCGGCACCAGGACGACCGGGCCCTGGGGCGGATGGCCGCGACGATCTACCGGACCGCGCAGCAGCGGCTGTCGCGCGGTCACCTGGTACGGCCGTGGCTGACGCAGTTCGACCGCACGGAGACGGGTTTCGCGCCGCGTACGCACCCCGTGGACACCGAGGAGAGGCCGCCGATGCGGGAGGTCGAGGAGTACCTGCGCAGGCGCCGGGTGGCGTGATTCCCGCACGTTTGAGCGTTTCCCGGTCGGGCTAGGTTGGGCTCATGGTCTCGGACATCCTGGTGGCATCGAATCGCGGTCCGGTCAGTTACGCGCTGCGCGAGGCGGACGGCGGACTGGAGGCGCGGCGCGGCGGCGGGGGGCTGGTGTCGGGGCTCTCCGCGATCGGGCCCGACGCGGGCGCGGTGTGGGTGTGCGCGGCACTGGGCGACGGCGACCGGGAGGCGGTGCGGCGCGGCGTCGGCGAGAAGGGCGTCCGGATGCTGGACGTCGACGCGCTGGCGGGCGAGGGGACGCACGCCGCCGCGTACAACGACATCGCCAACTCGGTGCTGTGGTTCGTCCACCACATGCTGTACCAGACGCCGCTGGAGCCCGTCTTCGACGCGGAGTTCCGCCGCCGGTGGGAGGCGTACCGGGCGTACAACCGGGCCTTCGCGCGGGCGCTGGCCGAGGAGGCCGCGCCCGGCGCGGCGGTGCTGGTCCAGGACTACCACCTGGCGCTGGCGCCGGGCATGCTGCGCGAGCTGCGGCCGGACCTGCGCATCGGGCACTTCTCGCACACCCCCTGGGCGCCGCCGGACTACTTCGGGATGCTCCCCGACGACGTCGCGCGCGAGCTGCTGCGCGGCATGCTGGGCGCGGACCGGCTCGGCTTCCTGACGCACCGCTGGGCGGAGGCGTTCGCGGCCTGCTGCGCCCGCACGGTGGGCGGCACGGGCGGGACGGAGATCGGGGTGCACGGGCTCGGCGCGGACGCCGGGTTCCTGCGGGCGCGGTCCCGGGAGGCGGACGTCGAGGAGCGGATGGCGGCGCTGCGCGAGCAGATCGGTGGTGCCGACCGGAAGACGATCGTCCGGGTGGACCGCACCGAGCTGTCGAAGAACATCGTGCGCGGGCTGCTGGCGTACCGGGAGCTGCTGGCCACCCGCCCGGAGTGGCGCGAGCGGGTCGTCCACATCGCCTTCGCCTACCCGTCCCGGCAGGACCTGGAGGTCTACCGGCGGTACACGGCGGAGGTCTCGCGGGTGGCGGAGGAGATCAACGCCGAGTTCGGCACGGAGGCGTGGACGCCGGTCCTCCTCCACGTGAAGGACGACTTCGCGCGCTCGCTGGCGGCGTACCGCCTGGCGGACGTGGCGCTGGTCAACCCCGTCCGGGACGGCATGAACCTCGTCGCCAAGGAGGTCCCGGTCGTCTCCGACGAGGGCTGCGCCCTGGTCCTGTCCCGCGAGGCGGGCGCCCACGAGGAGCTGGGCGCCGACGCGGTGACGGTCAACCCGTACGACGTGACCGGCACCGCCCGGGCGCTGCACGAGGCCCTGTCGATGGCCCCGGCCGAGCGCGCGGAGCGCACCGCCCGCCTGGCCGCCGCGGCGACGGCGCTCCCGCCCCAGCGCTGGTTCCTGGACCAGTTGGAGGCGCTGCGGGGAGAATGATCTCCGTACGCTGGAAGCCCGTACCCGCCCCTGTGTGCCGCGAGCACCTCAGTCTCCACTGAGGTGCTGCGCAGCGGCGTCGTTCCGGGGTCTCAGGGGCGGATGACCCTGACCCTTCCTCGTGTGCGGAAGCCGAGGGCGTGCCGGTAGATCTCCGGCAGCCGGTAGAGGCCGTCGGCATCCCGGTCCAGCGCCCCGGCTTCCTTCAGTTTCGCAATGGCATTGGCGTCCAGTCCGACGTCCTCGGCGTTGAACGGCATGACGACGTCATCCGCATACCGCCCGACATCGATGAGAAGCCTGCCCACGACGGAATTCTCCTGGAGTAGTTCCTCCAGTTTCTCCCGGCTTCCCTTCACGAGGGCCTCGCGCATGGCACTCGGGGTGAGCAGGCGGTCGGGCCAGTCCTGGTCCCCCTGAGAGAACTGCGCGGCATCCCGGATGAAACGTACGACGTCCCGGGCCTGAACCTGATCGTTGAAGTCCCCCAGAGCAGCCGGTACCCACCGGTCCGACCTGGCCTCCCGCGAGTTCTTACGCCCCATTTTCACCCCCCAGACGGGAATGAGAGCTTGTACGAGGCGCTCCCACGAGTAATCCATCAGGTCGCCGTCCGCCTGCGGAACCGCCTTGGCGGTCGTCGCGACCCAGAGCGCGAGACGCAGGGCTTCCTGCGAATCCCAGCGCAGCGCATACGGGTCGTAGCGGTCGAGGAACTGGCCGAGGTTCTGCCGGACCGCGAACCGCACGAGGTCGCTCCGTACGAAGATCACCACGCCGAACGGGCGGCCCCGAAAGGCTCGCAGCCAGTCGGGCACCTCGATGAAGAGCGCGCGCAGGGCGACTCTCCTCGCCTCCCCCTCGAGTTCCTGGAAGAAGTCCTCCAGACCATCGAAGACGAAGAGTGCCTGCTGACTGTGCGACCGCTGGCGCAGCACCTCTTCGGGGTCGTCGTGAAGAACGGCCGGCCCGGCCAGGGACATGGCCATGCAACGAAGCCAGGCGAGTCGCCAGTAGACGACGTTTTCCCGGTTGTCTTGATCCTGAAGGGCGTCCAACAGGATTTTTTTGATTTCCGGCACTTCCGCGCCTCGTCCGCCCGCAATGCGATCCCTTAGCCGCTGCGGGCTGCTGCCGTCATCGGGAGACTCGATGTTGGCGGGATCGAGTACAGGCACGATCGGTGCGTCGATCCGGACCGGTTCGTCGGCCCCCGCCGCGAAATTCCTCCAACTTCCCGCCGCGCACATCCTCGCGTAAGTGAAGGTCTTTCCGGAGCCTTTGGCTCCGACCACCACCGTGACCGGGAGGGATGTCCTGTTGTCCCCGACCAGTCGCCGCAACGGGTCGGTGGAAAGGAAGCCGATGCCGCTGTCCAGACCGCTGCGTTCGGCGAAGACAAGGGACCGCGCCCGGTGGTGCAGCGCCGAGCGACGGCTTTCGATTCCTTCCACCACCTCGTTCTCCGACCCTGCATCTGTTTCCGAAAGCAGCGGCAACATCTCGGCCAGCAACTCACCGATGCCCTGCCGGCGAACGACTCCGACCACCTCGTCCCAGCTCTGCGGCAGCGCCAGCAACTCCTCGTGGAAGGGGCTGAAGATCGGTTCCGTGAGAACCGTGGCATCCACCTCAAGGGTGTCGCCTGCGTTGGTGGGCTCCACGGTCTCGGCGACGGACGCAGCACGCATGGCTTCCAGTGCCCGTGAGAGCTGTAGACGCGCGTCGGTGATTTCGGTGGCGTGCCGATCCTGGCGGAACTGGGTGACCACGACGGCCGGCTCGGGATCCCTGCCGGTGAGGGCCACGGCCTTGTCGCCCAGTTGGCGGATCATCTGTTCGGTGCCGTCCAAGGACTGGCTGCTGAGCGTGGTGACGAAGATGCGCTGCACCCGCGGGTCGAGGAGGACGGGCGCGGACAGTTCGGACGCTCCCGCACGCAGGTCGACGACCACCGTGTCCAGATCCGCGGCGGCAGCCAATTCCGCGAGGGACTCCGTGAGGAAGTACCGCGATCGGTCTGGTGTCAGGAGTTGAGCAGGTTCGACACGCGGAGGGCCGAGACGCCTGCGTCTGCTCGTGGGCAGAATGACCAGCCGTCCGTCGTTCTTGTGCCGAATCGTCTCTTGATTCACCAGATAACCGGTCGCGATCTGCACCGCTTTCGTCCGGTCTCCGCCCGTGGAACCGTGGAGGAGTGCCAGGAGATCGTCATAGGCGATGTCACAGGCTCCGCCTTGTGCCTGGTACATCCATGTGATTCCCGGCGCCTCGAGATCGGCGTCCACAAGCAGCACACGGCGTCCGCGCCGCATCAACAGGTCGGCAAAGGCGACTGCGTGGAGCGTACGACCGACTCCTCCCTTGAAGGAATGGAAGGCCACCACCTGAACTCCACCAGAGAAGCCGTCGTCGGCGGGCCGGGGAAGGGGCGAGCCGAGCGCCTCGGTGATGCGTCTTTCGATGAGGCGGGGCGGGCGAAACCCCGGCGTGAAGTCCTCATCCCTGATGATGCGTACCGGAAGGCCCTCGCGATCCACTGCCTGAGGCCGGTCGAGGACGAGTACTGGGCCTTCCGGCTCGCCGACGACCGATCCCATGCCGAAAGCCGTGTCCAACCAGGTGAGGACGTCTTCGTCAGGCACTTCGGAGGTCACGGTGAGTTCGATGCCGTCCCACCAGGCACTGGCCTCTTTCAGCCACCCCGGCCAGCGATTCATCACAGCCAGGGCCGCGCAGTGTTCATCGACGTCCACCCATGTCAGCAGGTTTCCCGGCAGCAGAGGCGAGGTCGCTTCCATCTGGTCTCCGATCACAATCATGCCCGGGAGGCTTTGACGAGGTGCCGCAGAGCCTCGACCGCGCGCTTCTCGTCGTCCGGATCCAGGTCGGCACCGTAGCGCCACGCCTGGTGCAATTCGGCCGGCCCCACCCACTCGTGGCGCTGCCCAGCCCCGCTCAGCGAACCGTGCATGACGCGTCGGCACCGCTGCACTGCTTGTGCGGCTGCGAGCGAAAGCCCCAAAGCTTTGGCCAAGGCCCTGAGGTCGTGATTCCGCAGGTTCTCGGGGAGAGCGCTGGTGTTCCGGGCCCGTACACTGACGAGGATCTCGGCCTTGAGACCGCACTCGGCCGCGTAGAACAGCATCAGCCCAGCCGTGGACAGGTCGCCTTCGCCCGCCGCCTCCTCGCCACGCGTGCTCAGCCGGTCGCGGCTCTTACGTAACTGCCCCACCCTGACGTCCACCACCCGCCGATGGTATCGACTTACGTGAAAGTGGCATGTCCGGCGAGGGCGGCGAGGAAGGCGACGACCTCCGCCGGGCCTCCGAGCGTCAGGTCGGCGCGGGCGGCGAGGGCGCGCACCTCGTCGCTGCCGCTGCAGACCAGCAGGCCCGGCACGCCGCCCGCGCGGAGTTCCTCTACCGCCGCGAAGGCTGGGAGGTCGCCCAGGTCGTCGCCCGCGTAGACCACGGCCTTCGCGCCCGTCTCCCGTACGTGCTCGGCGAGGGCCCGGCCCTTGTCCGTGCCCGGGGGGCGCAGTTCGAGGACCATGCGGCCCGGTTCGACGACGAGGCCGTGGCGGGCGGCCAGGTCGGCGAGCGGGCCGGTCAGGGCGTCGAACGCGGCCTGCGGATCGGCGGCACGGCGGGTGTGGACGGCGACCGCGCGGCCCTTCTCCTCGATCCAGGTGCCGGGTCCGGCCCCGGCCCGCTCCAGCACACCGGGGAGTTCGGCGCGGACCGGGGCGAGACCGGGGTGCTCGGGGGCGGCGCGCACCTCGCCGGTGGCGGCGTCCCAGCGCTCGGCGCCGTAGTGGCCGAGGACGACGAGGCGGTCCAGTCCGGGCACTCCGGCGAAGCCCCCGTACCGGACGGCGACCTCGGCGGGGCGGCCGGTGATCACCGCGACGGAGGCGACGCGCGGGGCGAGCGCGGCGAGCGCGGGGACGGCGCCGGGGTGGGCGCGGGCCTGCTCGGGGTCGGCGACGATGNGGCNNAGGGTGCCGTCGAAGTCNACNGCGACCACGGCGGCGGNCGGGTCGGCGAGGATCGCGGCCAGGGCGTCGCGGCC
>NZ_CP095474.1:2721058-2729507 GCF_023614315.1 Streptomyces sudanensis
CCGGGGGGGCCGGAGGCTCAGCGGTGAAAGCTCAGCGGCGGGCGGCGGGGACGCGGAGGCGGCGGAGGCCCGGCGCCGGGCCTCCGGACGGTGCGGACATGGCGGAGGCCCGGCGCCGGGCGGCGCGGACGCGGCCCGCGGCGGGCGGCAGGAGCGGGGACGCGGCGGGAGCTCAGCGGCGGGCGTCCCGGGCGGCGCGCAGGCGGCGGAGGCGGTTGACGGTGACAGGGTCGTGGGCCAGCGCCCGCTCGTCGTCCAGCAGGGCGTTCAGCAGCTGGTAGTACCGGACCGGCGACAGGTCGAGCTGCTCCCGGATCGCCCGCTCCTTCGCTCCCGGTCCCGGCCACGCGCGCCGTTCCATGGCGAGGACCGCGCGCTCGCGGTCGCCGAGCGGGGGGCGTTCCTCGGTCATGTCCGCTCCTCGCCCACCGCGCCGCCGCCCCGGCGGCTCCCGTCTCCTCCGGCACGGCCCGCGGGCCGCCGTCCGGCCGGGGTCCCGCCGGTGCCCTCCGCGTGCGACGTGCCGGCACCGGTGCGGCCGGCGGCGAGTCCGGGGACGGCCCCGTGGGCGGCGCCCTCCACGCGCTCCGGTGACGCGGCCGTGGTCGTCGGCGCGGCCGTGGTCGCCGGCGCGACCGGCGCCGCGGTCGTCCCCTTGTGACGGCGCACCGTCCACCACCCTCGCTTCGAGCCGCGTTCCCTCCCCGAAGGATAGGAGGTCCGTACGCGGGCCGGTTCGGAGGCCGGATGCGGCAGCCCACGCCCCCGCGCCCGCGTACCCGGGCACCGACCCCAGGGGGNCCGTACCCGCCNNGGNNNNCNNCCGCNNCNGANNNGNNANAGNNNGNGNNNGCCCCGAACGGCCCCCGGATCCCCGTCCGGCGGCGCGGGCGGGGAGCGCCGCCTCCCGGCGGGCGCGACTCGCGGTCTTCGACCGAGGCGCCGCCGTGCCCGTCGTGGGACCGTTTCCCGGTGGACGCGCCGCGACCGGCCGCCCGGACGGACCGGGCCCCTCGCACCGCTCGGGACGGCACCGTGCCGGGTGGGACACGCCACCGCCCTCACGCGGCCGGCGGTGCCGGGAGGGGCGCCGCCGGCCGCCGGGGTACGGAACCTCCGGGACCCGCCCGCCCCCGGGGCCCGTACGTCACCGAACCGGAGGTATCCGACCGATGACCGTTCACGCCGACCGCAAGGTCCTCACCGGGGCCCGCGTGGTGCTGCCGACCGGTGTCGTCGAAGGCGGACGGGTCGCCGTCGAGGGCACCCGGATCGCCGACGGCGCCGGCGTCCCCGCCGACGCGCCCGCGCTGGACCTCGCGGGCCACTGGCTGGTGCCGGGCTTCGTCGACCTCCACAACCACGGCGGAGGCGGCGCGTCCTTCACCTCGGGCACCCTCGACGAGGTGCTGCGGGGTGTCCGCACCCACCGGGCGCACGGCACCACCACCCTCGTCGCGTCGACCGTCACCGGCGACCTGGGCTTCCTCGCCCGCCGCGCCGGTGAGCTGGCCGAACTGGCCGAACAGGGCGACATCGCCGGCATCCACTTCGAGGGCCCGTTCCTCTCCCCGTGCCGCAAGGGCGCCCACAGCGGGGCCCTGCTGCGCGACCCCGACCCGGCCGAGGTGCGCGCGCTGGTCGACGCCGCCCGCGGCCACGCCCGCATGGTGACCCTCGCGCCGGAGCTGCCCGGCGGCCTCGACTCCGTACGCCTCCTGGCCGAGCGCGGCGTCATCGCCGCCGTCGGCCACACCGACGCCACCTACGAGCAGACCGTCGAGGCCGTCGACGCCGGCATCACCGTCGCCACGCACCTGTTCAACGCGATGCCCGGCCTGGGGCACCGCGCGCCCGGCCCGGCCGCCGCCCTCCTGGAGGACGAGAGGGTCACCGTCGAGCTGATCAACGACGGCACCCACCTGCACCCCGCCGCGCTGCGCCTGGCGTTCCGCCACGCCGGAGCGGACCGGGTCGCCTTCGTCAGCGACGCGATGGACGCGGCCGGGTTCGGGGACGGGACCTACCGCCTCGGTCCACTGGAGGTCGAGGTCAGGGCGGGGGTGGCCCGGCTCGTCGAGGGCGGCTCCATCGCCGGGTCCACCCTCACCCTCGACACCGCCTTCCGGCGCGCCGCCACCGTCGACGGGCTGCCCGTCGAGGCGGTCGTCCGGGCGCTCTCGGCCAACCCGGCGAGGCTGCTGGGCCTGGACGACCGGATCGGTTCGATCGAGCCCGGCAAGGACGCCGACCTGGTCGTCCTGGACGGGGGTTTCGCCCTGAAGGGCGTGATGCGCAAGGGCGAGTGGGTGGTCGAGCCCCGGACGGGATGACACCCGGCACGCTGCGCCGGGGCGCCACCGGCCGCCCCGACCTGGTCGCACCCGGCGCCGACGGGCCGGCCGCCCCCGCCGGGTNCCGCGAGCCGCTGCGCGCCGCCCGGAGCGCCCGCCGGNGCGGCGCGCGCGGTCGTCGCGTCCCTCGGCGCGGACGGGCTCCTCGCGGTCACCCCGGACGGCACCCGGGCCGCCGCCGCGCCCGCCCGGGCCATCGCCCGGCGACCCGAGCCCGTACGCCCGGGCCGGTCCGCGGCCCCGTCCGGCGGGCCGCTACCCGGCGCTGCTCACCTGGCCGGACTTGAGCCAGACCTGGTCCAGGTACGCCTCGCACTGGTCGCCCGGCTCGCAGGACATCTTCAGGTCGTTCTCGCCCTTCTTCAGCTGGACCCAGGAGTAGGTCCTGGTCCAGCCCTTCTCCCAGTCGCCCTGGGGGGCGCGCGCGAAGTTCGACATGTTGATCTTGCGGGGCTTGCCGTCGTTGACGGTGAGGGAGGTCTTCGCGTCCTTGCCGGGCACGCTGTAGGTGAGGAACAGTGTGTACGGGCCGTCCTGCGGCACGTCGACCTTCCAGCTGGCCGCGCCGCCGACGCCGTTGAACGTGACGTACGCCCCGCCCGCGCCCTGCGCCCCCTTCACCGCCGTGCCGAGCACGGCCGGCGGGGTGAGCTGGAGCGTCGCGGCGTCCCGCTTCGGCAGCTCGACGGCGTCCTGCTCCGGGGAGGAGGACGGGCTCGGGCCGCCCGGTTCCTCGGGGCTCTGGGACACGGCGACGGAGGGGGCCGGGTCGGGCGCCGCCGTCTCCTCGTCGGACTTGTTGGTGAGGAACGCCACGGCGATTCCGGCCACCACGACCAGGACCACCGCGATCGCGCCGATCAGCAGGCCCCTGGTGTTGGGCCCGCCGTTCCGGCCGCCGCGACCGCCGCCCCGGGCCGGGACCGGCCGGGTGGGGGCGCCGCCCGGGTACGTCTCGGGTGCGGCGTACTGCGGGTGCGGCTGCCCGTAGGGCGTGCCGGGCTGCTGCCCGTAGGGGGCCTGCGGCTGCGGCGGAACCTGCGGGCGCGGACGCTCGCCGACCGCTCTGACCTGGTTGTACGAGGTGCGGGGGCGTCCCGGCTGGGCCCCGGCGGGACCGGGGTAGCCGTAACCGCCCTGGCGGCCGCCGCGCTGGGCGCCGGACGCCTGGCCGTCCGCATACAGGTAGCCGAACGGGTCGTCGTCCTCGGGCGTGCCCTCACCGTTGCCCTGGTTTCCGGCAGCCATCCCTGGTCACTCCTCATCCGTGCTCGCCAGCCGTCACCGACCCCGGCGAGCCTACCCCGAACGGGTCACCCCGCCCGGCGGTGCGTCTTGGCCCGGGACCGCTTCTCCACGTACATCCGCTGGTCCGCGGAGTTGAGGACCTCCTCGACGGACATCCCGCACTCAGCCCAGCCGATGCCGAAACTGGCGCCCACCCGCACCGCGCGCCCGTCCACCCGGATCGGCGGGATGATGCCGTTGCGGAGGCGCGTGGCCAGGTCCGCGGCGTCGGCCGCGCCGAGCCCGTCGGCGAGGACGACGAACTCGTCGCCGCCGAGCCGGGCGACCGTGTCGCCGTCGCGGACCCCGGCGGCCAGCCGGCGGGCGACCTCGATGAGGACGGCGTCCCCGGTGTGGTGCCCGAACCTGTCGTTGATCGACTTGAAGCCGTCGAGGTCGCAGAAGAGGACCGCGAGGCCCTTCGTCCCGTCGTCGACGTCCCCGTCGGGCGCGACGGCGTGGACGTGCCCGTCGTACGCGCCGGTGCCCACGATCCCGGAGGCGCCGAAACCGAAGTCGTCGCCGCGGTAGCCGTGCTCGTACTCGTGCGCGCCGGCGTACCCGGCGCCGTGGACGTCGCCGTACGCCGGTTCGAAGCCGGCCGCGTCGGCCGCGGTGATCCGGATGCGGTCGCCGGGGCGGGAGCACAGCCGGGCGCTGAGCCGGGCGCGCAGCTCGGCGCTGTTGGGCAGACCGGTCAGCGCGTCGTGGGAGGCGCGGTGGGCGAGCTGGAGCTCGTGGCGCTTGCGCTCCTCGATGTCCTCCACGTGCGTGAGGAGGAAGCGGGGGCCGTCGGCGGTGTCGGCGACCACGGAGTTGCGCAGGGAGACCCAGACGTACGTGCCGTCCCGGCGGGCGAGGCGCAGTTCGGCGCGGCCGCCCTCGGCGGACGTCCGCAGCAGGGTGCCCACGTCACCGGGGTGGACGAGGTCCGCGAAGGAGTACCGGCGCATCACCGCGGCGGGCCTGCCGAGGAGGCGGCACAGCGCGTCGTTGGCCCGCAGCAGCCGGCCGTGCTGGTCGCCGCCCATCTCCGCGATGGCCATCCCGGACGGCGCGTACTCGAACGCCTGCCGGAAGGACTCCTCGCTGGCCCGCAGCGCCTGCTGCTCGCGCTCCAGCCGCACCAGCGCGCGCTGCATGTTTGCTCGCAACCGGGCGTTGCTGATCGCAATCGCCGACTGGGAGGCGTACATCTGCAGCGCCTCACGGCCCCAGGCGCCGGGACGGCGGCCGTTGCGGGGCCGGTCGACGGAGATGACGCCGAGCAGCTCCCGCTGGTCGCCGGAGGTGTACATGGGGGCGTAGAGCCGGTCTCCCGGGTGCCACTCGTCCTCGAAACGGGGATCGGGGCCGTCCGTGTGCCACTGCGGCACGTCGTCGTCGATGAGGACCCAGCCCTCGGTGTGGGGGATGAACCGCAGGTCGCCCCAGGCCTCCCCCATGCGGAGGCGCCGGTCCCAGGAGGCGCGGGAGCCGACCCGTCCGGTGATCAGGGCGTCCGCCGCGGCGTTCCCCGAGAGCGCGGCGACGACGAGGTCGCCGTCGGGGCGGACGAGGTTGACGCAGGCCAGCTCGTATCCGAGACCGGTGAGGAGGCCGTCGGCGACGGTCTGCAGCGTGTCGGCCAGACTGCGGGCCGTGTTGAGGTTGGCGACGACCTGATGCAGCTGCCGCAGGGTCGCAAGACGGACGTACGGCTCCGACTCGGTCTCCATTGTTGGCTCTCCCCGAGACCTCGACAGCAACAACTCCAGGTGTGTCAGCGGTGTTCTCGTGCGGTGTCACCGGCCACTGAATCACAGCGAGCTGTGCCGCCGGTACACAGGGTCAACAATTAATCCTTCATGTGACTTAAGTCACAAAAATAAGACCACGTTCGGGAAATCCCGGAAGCAAACCACCCGAAGACCTAGGTCCGGCCCGGCTCCGAGTGGTCCCTCGGCCCGATGCGGACGGGTGAGGCGTGAGGTTAGCGTTCCCGGTGTGCTCCCGACGACTCGAACCTCACTGTCAGACTCGCGCCTGCCCCATGCTGAAGGGGTGAGCGGCGAGGAGTTCCGTGCGGCGATGTCCCGGCTGGCGGCCGGCGTCGTCCTGGTGACGGCGGTGGAGCCGCCGATGGACGAGGACGTCGGCATGACGGCGACGGCGTTCGTGTCGGTGTCCCTGGACCCGCCGCTGGTCCTGGTGAGCCTGCGCAGCGGCTCCCGCATGGACGACCTGCTGGCGGAGCAGCCGCTGTGGGGCGTCTCCGTCCTCGCGGAGGGCCAGCGGCACATCGCGGGCCGGTTCGCGATGAAGGGCAGGGTCAGCGACCGCCTGCTGTTCGCGGACCTCCCCTGCACGCGCGGGGAGCTGACGGGGGCGCCGCTGGTCGGCGGGGCGCTGGCGGCGCTGGAGCGCCGGACGGAGCAGCGGGTGGAGGCCGGGGACCACACGCTGGTCATCGCCCGCGTCCTGACCGCGGCCTTCCCGAACCCGGAGGGGGCGCCCCTGATGTACTTCCGGGGGAAGTACCGCCACCTGGGGTAGGCGCCCGGGGCGCTGCGCGGGGGCTCCCGGCCGGTCGCGCCCGGCCCCGGGCGCCCTAGGACCAGTCACGCGCCGAACGCCCGCGCTTGGTGTCGGACCGCTGCTTCTTCTCCCGCAGCCGCCGCTCGTTGACGCCGCGCGGGACCTTCGTGGGGCGCCGGGGGCGTGGCGGGGGCGCCGTGGCCTCCGCGAGCAGCCCCGCCAGCCGCACCGTCGCCGCCTCCCGGTTGCGCCACTGCGACCGGTGCTCGGAGGCCCGTACGACGAGGACGCCGCCGACCAGCCGCCCGGCGAGCCGCTCCAGGGCGCGCTCCTTCCAGACCTGCGGCAGCGCCTCCGTACGGGCGAGGTCGAAGCGCAGCTCCACCTGGGAGTCGCTGGTGTTGACGTGCTGGCCGCCCGGCCCGGAGGACCTGGAGAAGCGCCAGACCAGCTCGGACTCCGGCAGGCAGACCGAGCCTCTGATGACGTGGGGACCGGGCATGCCTTTCATGTTCCCCGGCCGGCGCCCGCCCCGTCACGCGCTTTTCCGCCGGTGACGGGCGATTCTGGAACCACCTCGACCCTCCGGGCGTTATCAGCAGTGACGCACGGAGCACTCAGATGAAGGAAAGGGACTTCCATGGCTGTAAGCCTGTCCAAGGGCGGCAATGTCTCGCTGACCAAGGAGGCCCCGGGCCTCACCGCCGTCACGGTGGGCCTCGGCTGGGACGTCCGCACCACCACGGGCACCGACTTCGACCTCGACGCCTCGGCGATCGGCGTCGACGCGTCCGGCAAGGTCGCCTCCGACGCCCACTTCGTCTTCTTCAACAACAAGTCCACCCCCGATGGCACCATCGTCCACACCGGTGACAACCGCACGGGTGAGGGCGGCGGCGACGACGAGCAGATCAACGTCAACCTCGCGGGCCTCCCCGCGAACGTCGACAAGATCGTCTTCCCGGTCTCCATCTACGACGCGGTGAACCGCTCGCAGAACTTCGGCCAGGTCCGCAACGCGTACATCCGCATCGTGAACCAGAACGGCGGCGCCGAGATCGCCCGCTACGACCTCAGCGAGGACGCCGCGACGGAGACCGCCATGGTCTTCGGCGAGCTGTACCGCAACGGCGCCGAGTGGAAGTTCCGCGCGGTCGGCCAGGGCTACGCCTCCGGCCTGGAGGGCATCGCCCGCGACTTCGGCGTGAACGTCTGATCCGCGCGCGGGGCGCCCGCGGGCGGACGCGGACGACGGGTCCCGGTGGCGGTCTCCGCCCCGGGGCCCTTCGTTGCCTACTGTGGGTCGCATGATCGTCGAACCGCTGGAGCTCGGCGAGGAGGGCGCCCTGCCGGGCCCGCTCCTCACCGAGATCACCGGCCTGTACGCGTCGAACCGGGAGTTCCAGCAGCTCAGCGGGGACTTCCCGGACCCGGACGACATCCGGCCCGAGCAGGTGGCCGTCTCCCTCGCCGAGGAACTGGCGCAGCCCGGCGCCGAGGTGCTGCTGGCCCGGTCGGCCGGCCGGGTGATCGGCATCGCCGTGACCCTGGCGCACCATCCGGACCCGGACGACCCCGACCCGTGGATCGGGCTGCTGATGGTGCACGGCCGGGACCACCGCATGGGCTTCGGCCGCGAGCTGGCGGAGATCGTCGAGAAGCGGTTCCGGGCCCTGGGCCGCAGGGGCGTCAAGCTGGCCGTGCTGGAGAACAACCGCAAGGCGCTCCTCTTCTGGCGGTCCCTCGGCTACGAGGAGGTCGACCGCCGCGAGGAGCGCGGGTCGGGCCGGGACTGCGTGGTGCTCCGCAAGCCGCTGTAGCCGGCGGCGGCCGGGGCGCGGACCTCCCCCTGCGGTGCGGGCCGCCGGCGGCGGTTCCGGGCGGCGGGCGGGACGGCGGCCGGGACCGCGCACGCCGTCCCGCCGGCCGCCCGGCGCCCGCCCGCCCGTCCTCGGCCGCACCGCCGGACGCGGCGGCCCGGGGACGTGACACCATCGCGTACGTGCTCGACATCGGCTACTCGCTCTCCCGTCGTTTCCCCGACCCCCCGCAGACCGACTACCGGCGGGCCGACGTGCACGCCCTGCGGCACGACCTGTTCTGCGGGGACGTGTACCTGGCGGACACCGAGACCGACCGGGAGGTGGCCACGGCCTGGGGATGGGTGCCGGTGCTCGACTTCGCGTGGGCGCTGTGCGACATCGTCGAGCGGCTCGACCGGGACCCGCGCGGCAGCCGGGCGGCGCAACCCCAGTACGCCGAGCTGGACTTCANNNCCGANNNCGACCNGA
>NZ_CP095474.1:2729526-2758040 GCF_023614315.1 Streptomyces sudanensis
GGNTNGNTNCANNNGTNGNTNNNCNNNNGNNGNNTGNNNNANGNGGGCGGAGTGGCCNGGNCCCNCGCNGGACGCNNNGCCNGTACGGCAGGACGCCGGTAGGTGCGGCGCGACCGCCAGGAGGACCCCGGTCACGGGAGACCCCCGGCCACCGGGAGCACCCCGGCCGCCGGAAGGACCCCCTGCCACCAGGAGGACCCGCCGGCGGGTCACCGTCGCCGTACGGCGGCCCTTGACCTCGACCATGCTTGAGGGCGAAGGCTGTCGCGTGCACACCGCGCACGAGACGGGAGAACCCCATGCACGCGATCCGCCTGCACGCCTTCGGCCCCGCCGGGAACCTGACGTACGAGGAGGTTCCCGACCCCGCCCCGGGCCCCGGCCAGGTCCGTGTCGCCGTCGCCGCCGCGGGGGTCCACCTCCTCGACGCGGCCCTGCGCGAGGGCCTGCCCGGCCCGTTCGGCGGCCCCGCCGAGCTGCCCACCGTCCCGGGCCGCGAGGTCGCCGGCACGGTCGACGCGCTCGGCGAGGGCACCGACCCGTCCTGGCTCGGCAGGCGCGTCGTCGCCCACCTCGGCGCCGGTCCCGGCGGTTACGCCGAACTCGCCGTCACCGACGCGGCCCGCCTCCACGCGATCCCGCCGGGGCTCGACGAGGCGGCGGCCGTCGCGATGATCGGCACCGGCCGCACCATGATGGGGATCGTCCAGTTCACCGACCTCGGCCCCGACGACGTCGTCGTCGTCCCGGCCGCGGCGGGCGGGATCGGCACGCTCCTCGTCCAGTGGGCGAAGAACGCCGGCGCCACCGTCCTCGGCCTCGCGGGCGGCCCCGCGAAGACGGCCCTCGTCCTCGCGGGCGGCGCCGACGCCGCGATCGACTACACGCGGCCCGACTGGCCGTCGTCGGCCCGCGCCTTCCTCGGGGAGCGGCGGGCGACGGTCGTGTACGACTCCGTGGGCGGCGAGACCGGGCGGGCGGCGGTCGACCTGCTCGGCGAGGGCGGCCGGCACATCGTCTTCGGCTGGTCCAGCCGGGGCATCCGGGACGGCGGGCCGCTCACCTTCACCCGGGACGAGCTCGCCGAGCGGGGGATCACCTCGGAGCAGGTACTCGGCCGTGCCATGCTCGACCGGGCGGGCGGCGACGTCCGCACCCTGGAGACCCGCGCCCTGGCGGAGGCCGCTGCCGGACGCCTCCGCCCGGCCGTCCTGCGGTTCCCGCTGCGGGAGGCGGCGCGGGCGCACCACGCCCTGGAGACCCGCCGCACGACGGGCAAGGTGGTCCTGGTCCCGTAGGGCCCCTCCCGCGGAGCCGGACCCCGGGCTACCCCCGCCCGAGCCGGGCCAGGGCCTCGTCGGTCAGCCGGTACACGGTCCACTCGTCCTGCGGCCGGGCGCCCAGGGCCCGGTAGAAGTCGATCGACGGGGTGTTCCAGTCCAGGACGGACCACTCCAGCCGCTCGTACCCCCGCTCCACGCAGATCCGCGCCAGCTCCCGCAGCAGCGCCTTCCCGTACCCGGCGCCGCGCGCCTCGGGGCGCACGTACAGGTCCTCCAGGTAGATGCCGTGCACCCCGCGCCAGGTGGAGAAGTTCAGGAACCACAGCGCGAAGCCGACCGCCTCGCCGTCCTCGTCCTGCGCGATGTGCGCGTACGCGGCGGGCCGCTCCCCGAACAGCGCCTCCCGTAGCTGCTCCTCGGTGGCGCGCACCTCGTGCAGCGCCTTCTCGTAGGCGGCGAGGTCGCGGATCATGGCATGGACGGCGGGCACGTCGGCCTCGGTGGCACTGCGGATCATCCCCCCACCCTCTCCCGTNCCCCGCCCCGGGGTCCAGGGGTCCTCCCACCGGATCCGCGCCCGCGCGCCGCGCACGGCCGGGGACCCGCCCCGCTCACTCCTGGGGCTCCAGGACGTCCGCCCGTGCGCGGCCCGCCCACACGGCGTCCCGGGCGACGCCCAGCCGCGCCGCCACCACGTCGTCGAGGAGCCGGGCCGTCCCCCCGCCCACCACGTCGTCGGGCCACCAGAAGGCGTCGCACTCCGAGCACAGCAGGAACGGCTCGCCGCTGTCCTTGAAGCGGTACACCTGGACGAACATCTGCTCGCACCGGGGACACACCGGCCACACCGGGCCCACCTCCACACGTCCGGGCCGCACGTCCGGGGCCCCGGACCCCAGGGCCCCGGAACCCCCGAAAGCGGAGGACCCCCGGCCGCACGGGCCGGAGGTCCTCCGAGGGAGCCGCCTGTCGGAATCGAACCGACGACCTCAAGATTACAAGTCAAGCGCTCTAGCCAACTGAGCTAAGGCGGCAGCCTCGTCAGTGTAACCAACCGCCGGAGCGCCGACGCCGGGAATTCCGCCGGACCCCGACCGCTGACAGGGACCGCCCCGGCGGGTAGCGTCACGGGAAGTCCACCCGGGTGGACACGGCACACATCCCTCCTTTACTCGGATCGTCCGGCACGTTCCTGCCGGTGAAGGGACCCCTCACCATGGCTTCTGTCACGTTCGACAAGGCGACCCGGCTCTATCCGGGCGGCACCAGGCCCGCCGTCGACCGGTTGGACATCGAGATCGCGGACGGCGAGTTCCTCGTCCTCGTCGGCCCCTCCGGCTGCGGCAAGTCCACCTCCCTGCGCATGCTCGCCGGCCTGGAGGACGTCAACAGTGGCGCGATCCGCATCGGCGACCGCGACGTCACCCACCTGCCGCCGAAGGACCGGGACATCGCCATGGTGTTCCAGAACTACGCGCTCTACCCGCACATGACCGTCGCCGACAACATGGGCTTCGCCCTCAAGATCGCCGGCGTCGACAAGGCGGAGATCCGCAGCAAGGTCGAGGAGGCCGCGCGGATCCTCGACCTGACCGAGTACCTGGACCGCAAGCCGAAGGCGCTCTCCGGCGGCCAGCGCCAGCGCGTCGCCATGGGCCGCGCCATCGTCCGCCAGCCGCGGGTGTTCCTCATGGACGAACCGCTGTCGAACCTCGACGCCAAGCTCCGCGTCTCCACGCGCACGCAGATCGCCTCCCTCCAGCGGCGCCTCGGCATCACCACCGTGTACGTCACGCACGACCAGGTCGAGGCCCTCACCATGGGCGACCGCGTCGCCGTCCTCAAGGACGGCGTGCTCCAGCAGGTCGACACCCCACGCACCATGTACGACCGCCCCGCCAACCTCTTCGTCGCCGGCTTCATCGGCTCCCCCGCCATGAACCTGGTCGAGGTGCCGATCACGGACGGCGGCGTCACCTTCGGCAACAGCGTCGTCCCCGTCTCGCGCGAGGCCCTCGCCGCCGCCACCGCCAGGGGCGACACGACCGTCACGGTCGGCGTCCGGCCCGAGCACTTCGACGTCGTCGAGCACGGGGGCGCGGGTGCCGCCCGGGCCCTGGCCGAGGACGCCTCCGCCCCGGCCGGCCTCGCCGTCTCCGTCAGCGTCGTCGAGGAGCTCGGCGCCGACGGGTACGTGTACGGCTCCGCCCTCGTCGGCGGCGAGCCGAAGGACCTCGTGGTCCGCGTCGGCGGCCGCTCCGTCCCGGAGAAGGGCTCCGAACTGCACGTCGTCCCGCGCCCGGGCGAGCTGCACGTCTTCTCCACCTCCACGGGCGAGCGCCTCAGCGACTGACCCCGCCGACCGCCGGTACGGCTCCGCGTGCCCCGCGCGGAGCCGTACCGCCCCGCCCGCACACCGGGAGGCGGACTCCGGCCGGGCGTTCCGGGCGGGGCTCGTCAACACACCGCATGCGGGAGAGCGGAGAAGCCTCCCTCATCAGAGTGACCGAGCGTCCTCGAAACCTCACCGAGCGCTACGCTCGCCCCCGTGAACCAGACAGCACGCCGCATCGGCCGCTCCCTCGCCCTCGTCCTGCCCGTCGTCCTGGTCCTCTCCGGCACGCTCGCGGTCTCCAGCGTGCCCTGGACGGGCCAGCGCTCCGACACCCAGCTCCTGACCGCCTCCACGGGGCACGCACCGGTGCGCCCGGCCGAGTCGCGCACCCCGCAGGACCTGCTCCGCGACCGGCTCGTGGCCGAGCTGGAACGCGAGGACCCGGGCGTCGCCCTGACCCACCTCCAGCGTGCCGTGGAGGACAGCCCGTCCCTCGCCAGGCACTGCGCGTCGATCGCCCGGGACCTGGGCGCCGCCGCCGTCCGCGTCTACGGGCCGACCGAGGCGCAGTCCTACTCCCGGCCCGTCTGCGACACCTCCTTCGCCGGCGGCGTCGCCTCCGCGAGCTGAGCGGCCGAGCGCGTCCCGCCGGTGCCGCGGCACGCCTATCGTGCCCGGTATGCACACCACTCCGACGCAGGCCGTGGTCCTGGCGGGCGGCCAGGGGTCCCGCCTGCGCCCCTACACCGACGACCGCCCCAAGCCGATGGTCGAGATCCCGGGCACCGGGACCCCGATCATCGGCCACCAACTGTCCTGGCTGGCCGCCGAAGGCGTGACCCACGCGGTCGTCTCCTGCGGCCACCTCGCCGACGTCCTGCAGCGGTGGCTCGACGACGCCGAACCGCCCCTGCACGTCACCACCGTCGTCGAGGAGGAGCCGCTGGGCCGCGGCGGCGGCCTGAAGTACGCGGCGGCCCGCCTGCCGTACCCCGACGAACCCTGGTACGCGACGAACGGCGACATCTGGACCCGGTTCTCACTGCGCGAGATGGCCGGATTCCACGCCGAACGCGACGCCACCGCCACGCTCGCCCTGGCCCGCCCCCGCATCCCCTGGGGCGCCGTCGAGACCGACGCGTTCGGGCACATCACCGACTTCATCGAGGCGCCCCCCTCGCCGTACCTGATCAACGCGGGCGTGTACGTGTTCTCCGCGGCCTTCCGCGACCTGCTGCCCGAGCGGGGCGACCACGAGCGGACCACCTTCCCGCGGCTCGCCCGCGAGCGGCGCCTCGCCGGGTTCCCGCTGCCCCAGGGCGCCTACTGGCGGGCCATCGACACGGCGAAGGACCTCACGGAGGCCGCCAGGGAGCTGGCCGCGCACGGCGGTTAGCCGGCGTCGCGGCGCGTCCGCGCCCGCACGTGCATCCGCTCGCCCTGGCGGCCGAAGATGCTGAGCAGTTCCACCGGGCCGTCCCCGGTACTGCCGAACCAGTGCGGCACCCGCGTGTCGAACTCGGCGGCCTCTCCGGAGCCCAGCACCAGGTCGTGGTCGCCGAGCACCAGCCGCAACCGGCCCGCCAGCACGTACAGCCACTCGTGGCCCTCGTGGACGCGCGGGTCGGGCGTGGCCCGGGACGCGGGGACGACCATCTTGTACGTCTGCAGCGGGCCGGGTTGCCGGGTGAGCGGCACGACGGTCGAGCCGTGCACGGTACGCGGCTTGAGCCGTACGCGAGGGTCCCCGACATCGGGCGCGCCGACCAGCTCGTCAAGCGGCACCTGGTGGAACTGGGAGAGCGGCAGCAGCAGTTCGAGCGTGGGCCGCCGCAGGCCGGTCTCCAGCCGGGAGAGGGTGCTGCGCGAGATCCCGGTCGCGTCGGACAGTTCGCCGAGGGTCGCCCCGCGCCGCCGCCGGAGCTCCCTCAGCCGGGGCCCGACCCCGGCGAGGGCCCGCGTCACGGCGGCGGGGTGCGTGGCGGAGGGGGCCGGCCGCCGCGCGGCCCGGTGCTCTGGCGTCTCGTGGCGCATGCCCGTCATTGGATCCCGGCCCTCCCGGCGGGGGCAATCGGCGTTGCCGTTTCCGGGAAGCGGACGGGGCGGCCACCGAGTGCGGTGGCCGCCCCGGTCCGGCGGCTCCCGGGGAAGTCCCCGGTCAACCCAGGAGACCGCCCAGCGGGTTGCGGTTGCCGCCCGTGCCGCCGGAGGAGCCGCCGGACGAGCCGTCCTCCGTACCGCTCGGGCCGAAGCCGTCGTCACCGGAGCCGTCACTGCCGGACGTGGGGCCGGCGCTGGTAACCGGCGGCGGTTCGGGCGCGGGCTCCTGGAAGACCTCGCCGGCGCCCTGCGTGGGGGCGGGCTCCTCCTCGGCCCGGCCGCTCTCCCACGTCGGCTCCGCCTCCGCCTCCGGGCCGGCCGTGGGGCTCTCGCTCGGGGAGGCCGGTTCGGACGGGGGCGCCGACTCGGACGGCTCGGACGGCTCGGGCTCCTCCGCCGGTGCACTCGCGGCCCCGCTCTCCGCGGGCTCCTCGGGGAGGGGCCGGCCGGGCAGGTGGTTCGTGGGGTCGTCGTCCGGACCGGGCACGGTGATCAGGTCGGAGGAGCGCACGGCCGCGCCGAGCACCGAGCCGACGAGCAGCGTCAGCCCCGCCACCACGGCCGCGACGACCGCGCCGCGGCGCAGGACGCGGCGGCGCAGCTCCCACAGCTCGGCGCGCGGCCCGAGCGTCCGCCACGCCTCGCCCGCGAGGCGGCCGTCGACGGAGTAGACGGGCGCACCCGCGATGAGCAGCGGCGACCAGGCGGCGAGGTAGATGACGTCGGGCGTCTCGTACACCGGTACGGCCCGCCAGCTCATCGTCAGCAGCAGCGCCGCCGACAGCAGCGCGCCGAACGCGGCGGCGACCCGCTGCCACAACCCGAGGACGGTGAGGACACCCACGACGACCTGGGTGAACGCCACCCCGAGACCCGCGCCGACCGGGTGGGCCAGGGCGAAGTCCCGCAGGGGCTCGGCGAGCGGCCACGGGTCCAGCGAGGTGAGCCACCGGACCAGCGAGCCGCGCTCGCCCCCGTCGAAGTAGACGGGGTCGCAGAGCTTGCCCATGCCGGCGTAGACGGAGACCAGGCCGAGGAAGACCCGCAGGGGCAGCAGCACGACCCCGAGGTTCATCCGGCGGTCGGGGTAGTAGGCGTGGCGGTGGTGCGCGGCGGAGTCCTCGGCGTACGCCTCGCCGTCCTCCTCGTCGTACCGGTCGCCGTCGTACCGGTCGTCCTCGTACCGGTCGCCGTCCCGGTCCGGGGCGTGGTCCGTGCCGTACGCCGGCCCGTACCGGGCGACGGGACCGGTGGCGTCCTCGGGGCGCGGGTCGTAGGCGCCCTCGGCGCGCCGCATGGGCGGCAGCAGCGGTGCTCCCGGCGGGCGCCCTCCGCCGGCGGGCACCGGCAGCGCGTCACCGGGGCGGTCGACGCGCGGGACGGTCCGGGTGGCGCCCTCCTCGGCGTCCGGGATCGGGACCTCCGCCGTGCGGGTGAGGGTGTCCACGGCGGCGGAGTCGCGCACGGCCTGGAGGAGCCGGGTCGCGCCGGGGTCGCCGGGCGAGGACTTGCCGCTCCACACGACGGGTGCCCGCCGCCGGCTCGCGCCGCTCACGGCGGGGACGCGGCCCGGGTCGGCGAACCGGGGCCTGGGGACCGGGGGGAGCTCTACCCGGAAACTGGCGTGGTTCACGACGACCTGGGCGGGGTCGCTGTGCACCTTGACCATGTTCAGCGCAGGCTGATCGTCGAAGCCGGGCCGGGGCGTTCTGGTGTCCACGGTCATCTAACCGAGTGATGACGCGTTAGGACACTGCTCCGGCCCCTCCCGGATGTCCGAGACCCGTCAAGATCGCGACGTGTCCCCGTGCGGGGGCGGCGGACGGCGCGGGCCGGGCACCGCCGGTGCCCGGCCCCCCGGTCCGGCGGACCGGCGGCGGTCAGCCGCGGCGGCGCGCCGCCTCGTACAGCACGACACCTGCGGCGACACCCGCGTTCAGCGACTCCGCGCCGCCCGGCATCGGGATGCGGACGAGGTGGTCGCAGGTCTCCCCGACGAGCCGGGACAGGCCCTTGCCCTCGCTGCCGACGACGATGACGACCGGACCCTCCAGCGCCTCCAGGTCGCCGACCTCGGTCTCGCCCTCGGCGGCGAGGCCGACGACGGTCAGCCCGGCCTTCTGGTACGCCTCCAGGGCACGCGTCAGGTTGGTGGCCCGGGCGACGGGCGTGCGGGCCGCGGTGCCGGCGGACGTCTTCCACGCGCCCGCCGTCATGCCGGCGGCGCGACGCTCCGGGACGACGACACCGTGCCCGCCGAATGCCGAAACGGACCGGACGATCGCGCCGAGGTTCCGCGGGTCGGTGACGCCGTCGAGGGCGACGATCAGCGGCTCCTCGCCCTCGTCGTACGCGGCGGCGGCCAGGTCCTCCGGGTGCGCGTACTCGTACGGCGGGACCTGGAGGACGAGGCCCTGGTGGTTGAGGCCGTTGGTCATCCGGTCGAGCTCGGCGCGCGGGGCCTCCATCAGGTGGATGCCGCCCCGGTCGGCCGCGAGCTTCAGGGCGTCGCGCACCCGCTCGTCGTTGTCGATGAACTGCTGGACGTACAGCGTGGTCGCGGGGACGCCGTCGCGCAGGGCCTCGTAGACCGGGTTGCGGCCGACGACCATCTCGGACTGGCCCTTGCCGCCGCGCCGGGCGACGGGGCGCCGCGCGGCCTGCTTGGCCTTGGCGTTGGCGATGCGGTTCTTCGTGTGGCCCTTGCGCATGTGCGCGGGCGGCGTCGGGCCCTTGCCCTCGAGGGAGCGGCGCCGGTTGCCACCGCTGCCGACCGTCGCGCCCTTCTTGTTGCTGGTGCGGCGGTTCCTGCGCTGGCTGTTCCCGGCCATGGTCTACCTGTCTGTCGTCAAACTTCAAGTCGTGCGTACGTGTGCGAGGTGCCGCCCGGCCGGGCCGGGCGGCACCTCAAGAGTGCGTCAGCGGGCGCCGAGCGTCCAGCGAGGCCCGTCCGGGCCGTCCTCGATGACGAGACCCGACTGCCCGAGCTGGTCGCGGAGCGCGTCGGCGGTGGCCCAGTCCTTGCGGGCGCGGGCCGCCTCCCGCTGCTCGAGGACCATCCGCACGAGGCTGTCGACGACGCCGTGCAGGTCCTGGGCCGCGTCGGCCTCACCCGCCCAGTGCGGGTCGAGCGGGTCCAGGCCGAGGACCCCGAGCATCGCCCGGACCTCCGAGAGCCGGGCGGTGGCGGTGTCCTTGTCGTCGGCGGCCAGCGCGCTGTTGCCCTGCCGGACCGTGTTGTGGACGACCGCGAGCGCCTGCGGGACGCCCAGGTCGTCGTCCATGGCCTCGGCGAACGCCGGCGGCACCTCGGCCGCGGGCTCGACGACCCGGCCGGCCTTCTCGACGACCCGCTGGACGAAGCCCTCGATCCGCGCGTACGCGGCGTCCGCCTCGCGCAGGGCCTCCTCGCTGTACTCGATCATCGACCGGTAGTGCGGGGTGCCGAGGTAGTAGCGCAGGACGACGGGGCGCCACTGCTTGACCATCTCGGAGACGAGGACGGAGTTGCCGAGCGACTTCGACATCTTCTCGCCGCTCATGGTCACCCAGGCGTTGTGCACCCAGTACCGGGCGAACTCGTCGCCGTACGCCTTGGCCTGGGCGATCTCGTTCTCGTGGTGCGGGAACACCAGGTCCAGGCCGCCGCCGTGGACGTCGAAGACCTCGCCCAGGTACTTGTGGGCCATGGCCGAGCACTCCAGGTGCCAGCCCGGCCGGCCCCGCCCCCAGGGCGTCTCCCAGCTGGGCTCGCCGGGCTTGGCGGCCTTCCACATGGCGAAGTCCCGCGGGTCGCGCTTGCCGGTCTCCCCCTCGCCGGACGGCTGGCGCAGGTCGTCCAGGTCCTGCCGGGACAGTTCCAGGTAGCCCGGGAAGGACCGCACGTCGAAGTAGACGTTGCCCTCCGCCTCGTAGGCGTGCCCCCGCTCGATGAGGCCGCGCATCATCTCGACCATCTCGGTGACGTGCCCGGTGGCGCGGGGCTCGTAGGTGGGCGGCAGGCAGCCGAGGACGCGGTAGCCGTCGTTGAACGCGCGCTCGTTCTCGTACCCGATCGACCACCACGGGCGGCCCTGGTCGGCGGCCTTGGCGATGATCTTGTCGTCGATGTCGGTGACGTTGCGGACGAAGGTGACCTCGTAGCCGCGGTGGGCGAACCAGCGGCGCATGATGTCGAAGTTCAGCCCGGACCTGATGTGCCCGATGTGGGGGGCGGCCTGCACGGTGGCGCCACACAGGTAGATCGAGACGCACCCCGGCTTGAGGGGGACGAAGTCGCGGATCTGCCGGGCGCTGGTGTCGTACAGCCGAATAGTCACCGCTCCAGAGTAGTGGGCGGCCACCGGTTCCCACACCCTCCGGTTCAGGACCGCGATCCCTTTTTCCGGGTTCCGCGCATGCTTGATCGAAGACGGGGTAGGCGCGCGGTCCCGGCCCATCGATGGAGGTCTGCACCGTGCTGACACCCGATCCCCGCTACCTGCGTTCCCTGCTCGCCCGCTACGCGGACCTGCGCATCGCGCACAGCCGCGGCGAGAAGGGGCTCGAGCAGCGCCTGGACGACGTCACCTACACGCTGTGCGTCGCCACCGGCACCACCTGCGTCGAGGACGCCCTGGCGACCGCCGACGCCCTCCTCGCCGAGCCGGCCGGCACCACCGCGTCCCCCGCCCTGGAGGCGGCCCGCACCGAACTCGCGGCCTGACGCCCCGCCGCTCCGGTCCGGGCGGGACGCAGGGCCGCACCCGCCCGGACCGGAGCGGGGCCCGCGGCCCCGCCCGGGAAAACCCCTACGGCCGCCGCACCACCAGCGCGGTGGCGACGGCGGCCAGGCCCTCGGCCCGGCCGGTCAGCCCGAGCCCGTCGGTGGTGGTTCCGGACACCGAGACCGGGGCGCCCACCGCCGCCCCCAAAGCCTCCTGTGCCTCGGCGCGGCGCCTGCCGATCTTCGGCCGCACCCCGATGACCTGCACCGCCACATTGCCGATCTCGTAGCCCGCCGCCCGGACGATCCGCGCCGCCTCCGACAGGAGGGCGACGCCGGACGCACCCGACCACTCGGGCCGGTCCGTGCCGAAGTGCGCGCCGAGGTCGCCGAGTCCGGCGGCGGAGAACAGCGCGTCGCACGCCGCGTGGGCGGCCACGTCGCCGTCGGAGTGCCCGGCCAGGCCGTACTCCTCGCCCTCCCAGAGCAGGCCGGCGCACCACAGTTCGCGGCCGCGCTCGAAGGCGTGGACGTCCGTGCCGACGCCGACCAGCGGCAGCAAGAAGCCCTCAGAACCCATCGTTCACCCTCCTGCGCGCCAGGACGGCCTCCGCCAGCACCAGGTCCAGCGGCCGCGTGACCTTGAACGCCTCCTCGTGGCCGGGTACGGCGACGACCCGGACGCCGAGCCGTTCGACCATGCCCGCGTCGTCGGTGACCTCACCGGTGACCTCCGCGTGGGCGCGCACGAGGGTGGCGCGGTCGAAGCCCTGGGGCGTCTGCACCGCACGCAGCCGGGCCCGTTCGGGCGTGCCGAGGACGGGCTCGGGTGCGCCGTCGCCGGCCGGCTCGACCTCCTTGACGGTGTCGGCGAGCGGCATGGCCGGGACGACGGCGGCCGCGCCCCCGTCCCGTACGGCCTCGACGACCGCGTCGACCGTGTCGACCGGGACCAGGGGACGGGCGGCGTCGTGCACCAGGACGGTGGTGACCCGGTCGGGCAGGGCGTCCAGGCCGCGCCGCACGGACTCCCGGCGGGTGGCGCCGCCGGGGACGACGAGGACCTCGGTGCGGTCGGGCACCGGGTACTCGTCGAGGAGCGCCCGCACGCCCGCGACGTCGTCCGGCGGCGCGACGACGACGACCAGGGACACCGCGCGGGAGGCGGACATGGCCCGCACCGCGTGGATCAGCATCGGGGTGCCGCCCAGCATGCGGAGCGCCTTGGGGGCGCCCGGTCCGAGCCGTACGCCTCGACCTGCGGCGGGAATGACCGCCGCGGTGCGGGCGGAGGGTGCTGCGTCTGACATCGGTTGCACTCCGGCAGGTTTGTTCACTCGGCCGACATGGGTATGGCCACAGCGCGGACGCGACCCCTTGACCGGAACCCTTCCGTGACCCCGGTCGAACGAGTCGCCCGGTCGCCGACCGCCAGAAGGACGCGGACATGCCGCAGTGCCCGGCGACGAAGCTGTGGACTGACAGCATGTCACCGGGCACCGCGGCTATGGTCACCGCTTCCCGCCGTGTGAGGAGTACCGCACGGTGACGTACCGCACACGGTGTGGCCCGCTCCGGCGTTCGGCGCTCAGGACCCCGATCGGACCCCTGCGGCGAGTACGGCCGCGCCGGGCCCCGGGAGCCGGGGCGTCAGGACGCGAGGACCTCGTCGAGCAGGGTCTCGGCCTTGTCTTCGTTGGTGTTCTCCGCGAGCGCGAGCTCGCTGACGAGGATCTGACGCGCCTTCGCGAGCATGCGCTTCTCTCCAGCGGAGAGACCGCGCTCGCGCTCGCGGCGCCACAGGTCGCGCACCACTTCGGCGACCTTGATCACATCGCCCGAGGCGAGCTTCTCGAGGTTCGCCTTGTAGCGGCGGGACCAGTTCGTGGGCTCCTCGGCATACGGTGCGCGGAGCACCTCGAAGACCCGGTCCAGCCCGTCCTGGCCGACCACATCGCGTACGCCGACGAACTCCGCGTTGTCCGCCGGGACACGTACCGTCAAGTCACCCTGGGCGACCTTGAGCACCAAGTAGGTCTTGTCCACGCCTTTGATCTGACGAGTTTCGATGGCCTCGATCAGCGCGGCCCCGTGATGGGGATAGACCACGGTGTCGCCAACCTTGAACGTCATGTGACAGGTACCCCTTCCGTGGCTATCCAGGGTAACACGGATACAGCCTCTTCTGAATGGCGTTTCCGCAGGTCAGAGCATATCTCGGGGCTTGACAACAGCGCCGCGGACGTGCTGCGGCGACCCCCTGCGGAAAGGTATTCGCAGGTCGGAGCGGCTTCGGGTGCGACCCGGGACGGCCCGGGTACGGCCGTCCGGGTGACCTTCACACAGGCGGAACATCCCGTTTTGTCGAGTTCGACGGCGTCCGGTTCCCGTACTCCGTTCGGTTGTCGGTCACCCGCACGGGCGGATGCCGGGCCGCTTTCCCGAATTGATCACAGGTGGCTTTTCCGTGGGGAATGTGTGAGCGGCGAAAAATCGATCAAGCGCGGTTATGCGTACGCACCGGTAAGCCGGCCGGCGCCGGGTGCGGCGGGCGCCGCCGGGAGGCCGGAGGCGGCACAAGGCGGGTCGGGTGCGGGGCCGTGACACGGGGTCGGTAACCTGAGGCCGCCGACCGCCTCCGATCCGGTCCTGCCGGTCCGGTCCGGGGAGGTCGCACCCGTTCCACCGAACGTGCCCGTCCTCCAGTCCGTACGTCTAGGAGTTGCCGCCGCCGTGAGCCGCAGCCTTCGACGCGGCGCCCTCGCCGCCACCGCCCTCATGATCTCCGTCGCCTCGCTCACCGCATGCGGTGCGGGCCATGACGCACAGAGCCTCCAGATCAAGCCGGACAACGCCACCGCCACCGTGGGCGACATCGAGGTCCTGAACGCCGTCGTGATCACCCCGGCCGAAGGCGCCGAGGGTCCGGCGGCCCTCTCCGCCACCCTCTTCAACGGCAGTTCCACGGCCGAGACGCTGGAGGCCGTCCAGTTCCCGGGCTCCAAGGCCAAGGCCGAGCTGAAGCCCGCCAAGGGCTCCGGCCCCCTCACCATCCCCGCCGGCGGCTCCCTGATCCTCGGCGGCAAGGGCAACGCCGCCGTCGTGATCGAGGGGCTCGAGGAGTCCGCCAGGGGCGGCGCCCAGGAGGTCGTCTTCCGGCTCAGCAAGACCGGTGACGTGAAGCTCCAGGCGCTCGTCCACGCCACGGGCAGCTACTACGACAACTTCGGGCCGACCCCCGCGGCCTCGTCCCCCGCGGCCCNGTCCCCGGCCGCCTCCCCCGCCCCGTCCGCCGGTACGCCTTCGGGCTCGCCGTCGGGCAAGCCGAAGCCGAACACGTCGCCGGGCGGCTCGGACGCCCCGACGGAGCCGGCCGACGGCGCGGGCGGCGGCCACGGCCACTGACGCCGGACCCCCTGTCCGCGCACGGGGGCACCGCACGACGCGAGGGGCGCCCCGCCGGTCTCACCGGTGGGGCGCCCCTCGCGTCGTGCGGCACGGGGCCGCCGTCTCTACGGCTCGAACTTGTAGCCCAGGCCGCGGACGGTGACCAGGTAGCGCGGGGCGCCCGGGTCGGGCTCGATCTTGGCGCGCAGCCGCTTCACGTGCACGTCGAGGGTCTTCGTGTCGCCCACGTAGTCGGCGCCCCACACCCGGTCGATGAGCTGCATCCGCGTCAGCACGCGGCCGGCGTTGCGCAGCAGCATCTCCAGTAGGTCGAACTCCTTCAGCGGCAGGTCCACCTTGGTCCCGTCCACCGTCACCACGTGTCGGTCCACGTCCATCCGCACGGGGCCCGCCTCCAGCGCCGCGGGCGCGGTCTCCTCCGGCTCGCCGCGGCGGCGCAGCACCGCGCGGATGCGGGCGACCAGCTCCCGCGAGGAGAAGGGCTTGGTCACGTAGTCGTCGGCGCCTATCTCCAGACCGACCACCTTGTCGATCTCGCTGTCCTTCGCGGTGACCATGATGACCGGCACGTTCGACCGGCTGCGGAGCTGGCGGCAGACCTCCGTGCCGGGCAGCCCGGGCAGCATCAGGTCGAGCAGGACGAGGTCCGCGCCGTTGCGCTCGAACTCGTCGAGTCCCTCCGGCCCGGTGCTCGCGACGGCTACCTCGAATCCCTCCTTGCGGAGCATGTACGACAGGGCGTCGCTAAAGGACTCCTCGTCCTCGACGACAAGCACTCGGGTCACGGAAGGACCTCCGGGGCAGTGAGCGGTTCGTTGGTGATGTCAGAGCTGGGGGTGCGGCCACGGCCCGCGCCCGCCTCGGGGAGGCGGAGGGTGAAGGTGGAGCCCTGGCCCTCGGTGGACCACACGGTCACCTCGCCGCCGTGCGAGGCGGCCACGTGCTTGACGATGGCCAGGCCGAGGCCCGTGCCGCCGGTGGCCCGGGAGCGGGCGGGGTCGACGCGGTAGAAGCGCTCGAAGATGCGCTCCTTGTCCTTGTCGGGGATCCCGATGCCCTGGTCGGTGACGGCGATCTCGACGAGGTCGCCGCCGGGGGCGGGGACGCGGCGGACGGCGATGCCGACGCGGGTGTGGGCCGGGGAGTAGTTGACGGCGTTCTCGACGAGGTTGCCGAGGGCCGCCGCGAGCTGGCCGCGGTGGCCCCAGACCCGCAGGTCGGTCGTGCCTCCGGCGACCATCGAGATGTTCTTGGTGCCGGCCGTGTGGCGGGAGCGGTCGATGTCCTCGTCGACCAGTTCCTCGACGGACACCGGCTCGGCGTCTTCCAGCGGGTCGTCATTCTGGACCCGGGAGAGGTCTATCAGCTCCTGGACGAGGTTGGTCAGCCGGGTCGCCTCGATCTGCATGCGCCCGGCGAACCGGGTCACCGCCTCCGGGTCGTCGGCCGCGTCCATGACCGCCTCGGACAGCAGCGACAGGGCGCCGACGGGCGTCTTCAGCTCGTGGCTGACGTTCGCGACGAAGTCGCGGCGCACGGCCTCGATGCGGCGGGCCTCGGTCAGGTCCTCGACGAGGAGGAGCACCAGCCGGGAGCCGAGCGGCGCCACCCGCGCGGAGACGGCGAGGGCGTCGCCCCGGCCCGTGCCGCGCCGCGGCAGGTCCAGCTCGACCTGGCGTATCTCCCCGTCGCGCCGGGTGTCGCGGGCCATCTGCAGCATCTGGTCCACGGCCAGCTTCCCGCCGCGGACCAGACCGAGCGCGTACGCCGCGGAGCTCGCCTTCACCACCGAGTCGCCCTCGTCGAGCACGACGGCGGAGGAGCGCAGCACGGACAGGACCGTGTCGACGCCGGGGGGCAGGACTGCGTCCGTGTGCAGCGACGTCCGGGTGGGCCTCGCCTGGTCGCGTTCGCTCCAGCGGAACGCGAGCACAGCGATGGCGCCGGTGAGCAGACCGGCGATCGCTGCCAATGCGGCGACCGCCGCGTTCACGTCCATGCGTCCAGGTTAGGCACGCCCGACGGGGCGCTCCCAGCCGTTCGAGCAGCTGATCGAACAGTCGTCGCCCAGAGTTCACTGAGGGGACGGTGGCGGTTCACTTGTGGGGGAGGCCCCGGACGTGTCACCCCGTGACCGTGGGAACGTGGGGTCCGAACACCACCCAGCCCCATCGGGACCCCGAGCGTAGTGAGAGAGGGACATCCATGCGGGACGCGTACCACGAGGAACTGGACTCGATCGGTGAGGCACTGGTCGAGATGGCCCGGTTGGTCGGGTCGGCGATCGGACGCGCCACGACGGCGATGCTCGACGCGGACCTCAAGCTGGCGGAGGCGGTGATCGCCGCCGACCAGAAGATCGACGACCTCCAGCACGACCTGGAGGCCCGCGCGATAGCGCTGCTGGCGCGCCAGCAGCCGGTGGCGACGGATCTGCGGATCGTCGTGACCTCGCTGCGCATGAGCGCCGACCTGGAGCGCTCCGGCGACCTGGCCCAGCACGTGGCGAAGCTGGCCCGGCTGCGCTTCCCGGAGCGGGCGGTCCCGCGCGACCTGCACGCCACCATCCTGGAGATGGGCCAGCTCGCGCAGCGCCTGATGGCCAAGGCCGCGGAGGTCATCATCACCAAGGACGTCGACCTGGCGCTCCAGCTGGAGCAGGACGACGACGAGATGGACCTGCTGCACCGGACGCTGTTCCGGCACCTGATGGACCACCGCTGGAGCCACGGCATCGAGACGGCCGTCGACGTCACCCTGCTGGGCCGCTACTACGAGCGCTTCGCGGACCACGCGGTGTCGGTGGCGAAGCGGGTGGTGTACCTGGTGACGGGCGAGCACGCGGACGAGATCCAGCAGTCGGAGACGCCCGTCGAGGGTGCGTGAGGCGCACCTGACGGGGCGGTGCGGCGCCGGGGGCGCCCGCAGAGGCGAAACCGGTGTGTCGGGGTGGTTCCCGGGGGGGTCCGGTGTGCCGGGGCGGCGCCGTGGGAGGTGCCGCCGGGGGGCCGGTGCGCACGGGAGCGGCGCCGTGGGGGCTCGATACTCCTGGGACGGCGCCGGGGGCCTTGGACGGCGGTTCCGGTGTGGTGGAACAGCGCTCCGAGGGGCTGGGGGCGCCCGGTGGTGCGGTGGGGGCGCGAAGACGGGACGGCGCCTCCGTGCGCCGTTGATGCGCCCGCATCGGCGGTCGTGCAATGGGGCGAAGCGACACAGGCCCCGCTGAGGAGGAAGCTATGGCAGATTCCCGCACGATCCGGTCCGGCCAGGAAGCTCCCGTCGAAACCCCGCCGCTGCCCCTGCTCGGCGCCTGCGGATGCGGTTCCGGCTGCAGCTGCGGCTGCCAGTCGGGCGGCTCGTGCTCGTGCGGCGCCGCCTGCGGATGACCGCGACGGCCGTGTGACGGCGGCCGTGTGACGGCCCCGCGTGCAGCGGCGGACGGAGAAGGCCGCCGCTGCACGCGAGGACGGGACCGCCGGTCCCGCGCCCACGGGCCCACCTCGCCCCGCCCCGTACGACGGGCCCCGTGCCGCGACCTTGGGTTCTATCGGTCCTCGCAACACCCGTGATCTGTGGGAGTTGCGAGGACCGTGGGTGTTGAACGTGATCTTGCGGGGTTGCGGAAGCGTTTCCTCGTACGGCTGGATGCTGTGGGGAACGTGACGGTGGTGGCGCGTGAGCTGGGGGTGAACCGGAACACCGCTTTCGGCTGGGCCCGGAGGGCGGGACACCGTTCGCAGCGCCTGCCGCGTCGGCATCCTCGGCGGGACGAGTACGAGCGACTGCGCGCCACGGGCACCTCGCAGTCCGAGGCCGCCCGGCGCGTCGGGGTGAACGAGCGCACGGCCAGGGACTGGGACTGGGGCGTCAAGAAGACCGCAACGACCAGGACGTATGCCGACGGCCGCCGTGTCGACTACGCGACGGGGACCGCCACGATGTGCGGTGTGACCACAGCATCAGTGGGTCTGACGGCCCTGGACAAGCAGTTGCATCCCCGGTTCTTGACTCTGGCCGAGCGCGAGCAGATCCGTGATCTACGTGCGGCAGGCCACTCGCTGCGGGCGATCGGACGCGCCCTGGGCCGGCCGGCCAGCACCATCAAGCGGGAGATCGACGCGAACGCCGGCCGCGAGGGCTACCAGCCCTACGCCGCCCACCGGGCCGCCGCAGCGCGCAGGCCCCGGCCCAAGGACCGCAAACTGCTGCGCGAGGGACGGCTGCGCCGCTTCGTCCAGGACGCACTGCGCAAGAGGTGGTCGCCGGAGCAGATCTGCCACGCTCTGAGGATGGAGCATCCCGACGACGAGAGCATGCGGGTGAGCGTGGAGACGGTCTACCAGGCGCTGTATTTCCAGGCCCGCGGCGGCCTGAAGCGGGAAGTGCAGGCCGCGATCCGTTCCGGCCGCACCCGCCGCAAACCACGCCGGGACCCCCAGCGGCGCACCCCGCGGTTCATCGACCCGATGGTGATGATCAGTGACCGTCCCGCCGACGTCGAGGACCGGGCCGTGCCCGGACATTGGGAAGGCGACCTGATCATCGGTGCGGGCGGGCGCTCCGCGATCGCCACCCTGGTCGAGCGCAGCACCCGGTACACCATGCTGGTCCACCTGCCGGGCGGCGCTCACGATGCCCAGACCGTCCGCGACGGCCTCGTCGCCACGATCCAGACCCTGCCCGACCACCTGCGCGGCTCCCTCACCTGGGACCAGGGCAGCGAGATGGCACGCCACAAGCAGTTCACCATGGCCACCGGCATGCCCGTCTACTTCTGCGACCCGGCCTCACCCTGGCAACGCGGCTCCAACGAGAACACCAACGGGCTGCTGCGGCAGTACTTCCCCAAGGGCACCGACCTGAGCCCGCACACCCCCGAAGACCTCGAACACGTCGCCCAGGAACTCAACGGCCGCCCACGCAAGACGCTCGACTGGGATACCCCAGCCGAGCGTCTACGTGATCTACTCACCACCTGAAACCAAGCGGTGTTGCGACGACCCCTTGAACCCAAGGACCCGGCCGGGGCCCTGTGCATGTCGGCGGTTCTGTTGCCCGGCAGTCGGCCCGGCGGCCGCGGTGGTCCCGGTCCGCCGGGGCGCCCCGAGGACTCCCCCGGCCGGATCCCGTACGGACCTGGTTCGTACGGATCTGGTTCGTACGGACCCGGTTCGTACGGACCCGGTTCGTACGTCCGACGGGTCGTGCCCGGGAGTCGGCGGACCGCCGCGGGCTCCTCGGGAGGGGCTTTCCCGCATCCGCCCGGAAGGGTGCCGCCCCTTTCATCGCCCGGAGGCGTTCCGCCCCGTCTCCTTCGAGCCGTTCCCGCACGTTTCCTCCGCGAGCCAGCCCTCGATGAGGAACTTGCCGATGGAGTCCGGCCGGTAACCGTGCCCGGCCGCGACGTGGTCGCGCAGTTCGGCGGAGGTGAACCAGCGCGCTTCCACCACCTCCGTGCCGTCGACCGCCGTGGCGGTCGACGCGGCCCGGGCCCGGAACCCCACCATGAGCCCGGCGGGGAACGGCCATGCCTGGGAGCCCTGGTAGACGACGTCCTCGACCACGACACCGGCCTCCTCGAAGACCTCGCGCCGGACCGCGTCCTCCAGGCTCTCGCCGACCTCGACGAACCCGGCCAGGGTGCTGAACGCCTCCGGGCCGGACCCGGCGTGCCGGCCGAGCAGGCAGTGCCGGGGCTCCCCGGCGCTTTCCACCAGGACGATCACGGCCGGTTCGATCCGGGGGAAGAGCAGCTTGCCGCAGTCGGCGCAGACCCGCAGGTGCCCGCCGTCGCGGCTGTCGGCGCTCCCGCCGCAGGCACCGCAGAACCGCTGGTTGCGGTTCCAGTGGGTGAGGCCCCGCGCATAGGCGAGGAGACCCGCCTCCGCCCGGTCGAGGCCCGGCACGAGGGCGCGTACGTGCTGTACGGCGTCGGCTCCGGCCATGGCCAGCGCTTCGTCCCGGGACAGGCCGGACAGGTCGGCCGCGAACACCGCGACCTCACCGTCGAGCCCCAGGAACACCAACTCCGGTGCGGCGTCGAGCAGTTTCCGTGACGTCACCGAACCGGGCGACACCGGTGCGCCGTCCCGCACCAGGCACCGGTCCCGCCAGAGCGGGACGACCCGGATGCCGGGACCGGCGGCCAGGTCCTCGACCCACGCGGCGTCGGCACGACGGTTGCCCGCCCGGTCGAGTTCGAGCCCGAAGTAGTGCACGAAAACGCTCCTGCCTTCCGTGTTCCTCGTACAGGGCGGCTCGTCTCCGGCTGCGCGCCACGGTGGAGCGATCGGCGAGAGGCGCCGAGCAGAACGGATCCGGCGGCCGGATCACCCGGGCAGTCCCCCGGGAGACCGGCGACAGCATCCCATATCGCCCGCGCCGCACACCCTGATCCGGACAATTCCGTTGCAACGTCAGGAAACCCTGCCCCGGGCGCCTTTCCGGCGGAACGCAGACCTGCGCCGGGGTACGGCCCGGCAGTTCGACCGGCCGACCGGTCGTCGAGCCGGCCCGGTCCGACGGCACCCTCGCGGTGGAAGCGCAGTGAGCCGGCACCGGCGCCGGCGTCCTCGTCCCACCGTCCGCACACCACGGCGAGCGACCGGCTCCGACTTCTCACAGCCCGGGCCGGCCGGGCCGCCGAGCCGTCGTCTTGGGGAGCTCTCCGGCCTCACGGGCTTCACACGCCCCTCGACTTCGCACGCCCTTCGGCTTCACACGTCCCTCGGTTTCACACGCCCTTCGGCTTCACACGTCCCTCGGCTTCACACGCCCTTCGGCTTCACACGGGACAACCGGCGACCCGCGTTCCGGCTACCGGCGGGCGGCCTGCCCGAGTACAGCCCGGCGGCCGGTTACTTCTGCTTCTGCTTCTGCTTCTTCTTCGCCTTGCGCTTCTGCACCTCGCAGGAGGACCACTCGCCGCGGTGTCGCTGCGATCGCGCGTGCTTGTCCTGCTGCGTGCTGGAGTGCCTGGGCTGCCTGGTCGGCGTCGTCGGTGTTCAGCAGGATCTCTTGTGCCGAGAGGATCGAGAGCCTGACGGTGCCGTCGTGCAGGTGTAGGGCTACGTCGACTTCTCTGCCGTGGCTGCTGCGTCACGGATTTCGTCCAGGCCCGGATCGCTTGCGAACACGCTCATGTTCCGATGCTCCACAGCGGGGCGTCGTACTGCTCGGGTCGGCTGTGGATGAGGAGTCGGCGAAGCTCGTCGCGCTGGGAGCCGCCGAGGCTCAGGGCCTCGGTGATGCGACGGAACGTCGTGTGGGTGACTCCGCGGGTGCGGGCCTCGCTCTGGAACTGGTCGAGCCGGGACAGTACGTCGTCGGGGTCCGGCTTCGTCGGTGGCCGCGCGGTGAGCCGTGCCGCCTTGTTGCGCTCGTAGTCGATCTCCGAGAAGCCGCAGATCTCACGGCTGTACGCCTCGGCCTCGTCCAGGGTGGCGGTCGTCATGACGGCGCGGGCCAGGTTGTTGCGGCTCACCGCGTCGTCCAGGTCGACTTCGTGGACCGTCGGCCCTTCGTCGGTGAGGGGTACGGGAAGGCCGGCGTCGCGCACCTCGCAGATGCCGCGGGTTCCTCGGGCCGTTGCGGCGAGCATGGCGGTGGCCTCTGAAGGGTGCCACTCCAGGATGCTGCCGATCGTCTCCACGTCCTCAGCCGTGAAGGTGTGGACGGACGTGCCGAACAGAGGGCGCAGGTCGTCGGCGGAGATTTCGCCGTCCAGCCCGGGGCCTGCGACCAGGAGACGGATCGGGGTGTCGATCCGGCAGCAGGCGGCGAGGGTGAGGGCGTCGGCGAGTGGGCTCTTGAGGGTGGGTTCGTCGCCCTGGGCGAGGATGTCGCCTCCGACGTCGAGCAGATCGATCGATGCCGGCGCCAGGTGGGACACCAACTCCTCGAGTTGGCGGGTGACGCCTTCGGCGCCGTGGTGCGGGTCGAGCAGGGCCAGGGTGTGCGGAAGCTCTGCCGCGAGACGCGGGAGCGTGGAGCCCGCCGGGGCGATCGGCCGGGCCTCGGCGGGCACCGACCATACGGACCGAGTGACGGGTTCGAGTCCCGTGAAGCTGTCGGTTCCTCGTGGCCCCGGGAGCGGGTCGACCAGGAGGCGGTCCCATGCGTACGTGAGGATCACCGCCTGGTCCTCGTCGCCGTAGAGGGCGGCGTGAAGCATGGCGGCGGCGACTGCGTCGCCCCCTCCTCCTGCTGCGACGATCAACCGCGTCATGCGCTAAGGCTACGGGTCCACGGGTTGGCCACTCACCCTATAGTGGCCAAACGGCGTAGCCATTTGGACGAGGGAGGGAGGGGAAATGCCGCAGATCGAAGAGGCCCGGCCGAAGTATCTCCAGATCGCCCACTACATCCGTGACCAGATCCTTCGGGGTGACCTGCGGCCGGGGGACGAGGTTCCCTCGGAACGGCAGCTCGCCGCGGACTGGAAGGTGTCCCGGCCCACGGCTGCACGGGCGTTGGAGGCGCTGAGCCGTCAGGGCTTGGTCGAGAAGCGCCAGGGCTCGGGAACGTACGTACGCGGTCTCGAAGTGAACCGGCGTGCACGCGAGTTGTACGGGCGCGCACGGCAGACCGGGAAGATCTACACGCCCGGGGAGTACGCGGTGATCACTTCGGCCGGTTGGCTGGAGGCTCCGGATCACGTCGCCGAGGCGCTGGGGCTGGTGAAGGATCGCCGGGCCGTGCACCGCCGGCGCGTGACCAACGACCAGGACGGCCCGATCGCGCTGTCCACTTCGTGGTTCACTCCGGACGTCGGCCAACGGGCGCCCAGGCTCATGGACCCCGAGCGGATCCAGGAGGGGACGCTCCTGTACATGGAGCGGATGACCGGGCGGCAAGGCAGCTACGCCGAGGATCGTATGTGCGCTCGGGCCGCCACGAACGAGGAGGCGGCCGACCTGCGGTTGGAGCCGGGGTCCGCGGTCCTCGTCGTCCATCACGTCGTCTTCGACCTCCAGGACCGCCCTCTGGAGTTCGCCGAAGCCACCTACCCGCCGCACCGCTGGGCGTTCGAGCAGGGCTACCCACTGGCCTGACGGCTCGCCAGTTCCGGCGAACCACTTGCGCCTCTCAAGTGGCTAATGCCACTATCCAGAAGTGGCCAAGGCCACTTGAAAGAGAAGAGGCACGCCGTGACGAGTCGGCGGCCGGTACAGGGCGCGCGGTCAGCTTGCCGGGGGTGTCGGGGGCGTGGTGGGAAGCGCGTCGGCTCCCGTACGGCGCTGGCGCTCTCCACGGCCGATGACCGCAGCCGTGCCACGTCGAAGCGGCACTGCCTCGACTGCGACGGCAGTGGCAAGGAGTGAGCACGCATGGCTTACACGATCGACCGTTACCCCTGTGGGGACTCGCCGCGGCTCGGAGCGATGACCTTGCCTCCGGCCCCTGAGTCCGTGCCCCGTGCCCGGCGCTGGTTCCGGAAGTTCATCGCTCCGTACGATCCGGCCTGCTCGGTCGACGACTGTGCGCTGATGATCTCGGAGCTGGTGATCAACGCCATCCGTTACGGGAAATCGGATGAGCCCTGGCTGGTTCGGGTCGAGTGGTACCGCGTAGGGGCTTCGCTCCGCGTCGACGTGCACAACCCGGGCTTCCCGACCAACGTGCGGCTGCGGCACCCGGAGGCGGACGACGCCCACGGGCGGGGGCTGCTCCTGGTCGACTCCCTCGCCGACTCCTGGCGTTACGGGCCCAGTTGCTTCGGTGGAACGGTCGTCTCCTTCATGGTCGCCGATGCCTGGCCGACGTGATGGGGCGCCCCGCCTCCTTCACTGTCCCGGCCGTGCGCGGAATCCCACGAGAACAACATGCGGCCCTCCGCCCCTTCTCCGCCCCGGTGCTCTGGACGCAGGTAAGAAAATCAAGGCTCCCGCCGAGTACCCGGGTCATTCCGACCCCGGCCTGACTCTGCGGGCGTACGCCCCTCTCATGCCGAACAGCCGCGAGCGCACCCGAAAAGCCGTGGCTGCCGTCTTCGAGTGCGCATACGCTCCCGTTCGCCGAGGCGGGAGGGCGAGATGTCCGACGGAGAGTCCACCGAGTACTACACGCTGCTCTGCGACGACCCGTCCCACGAGGTGGTGCTCATCGGCTGCGGGTCCCGCGAGATGGATGTGATCCGAGCAGTGCGCACGGTGACCGGGTTGAGCTTGTGGCACAGCCGGGACCTGGCGCGCCGAGCGCCCGTCACCCTCCTTGGGGGTCTGTCCGCGTACAGGGCCCGGTCCGCTGTCGCCGTGCTCCAGAGCGTCGGCGCCAGAGCGGAGTGGCGGCAGGAGCCGGAGCCCGGAGAGCGCACGGCCCCGTCGCCCTAACGGTCCGGAGACGGCCCAGAGACAGCGAAAAGCCCCCTGCCCGCGGAGAACCCGCGGGCAGGGGGCTTGTTCGTGGGCGGTTACTTCTTCTTGCCCTGGTTCCTCACGGCCTCGATGGCGGCTGCCGCGGCCTCCGGGTCGAGGTACGTGCCGCCCGGGGTGACCGGCTTGAAGTCGGCGTCGAGCTCGTAGTACAGCGGGATGCCGGTGGGGATGTTCAGGCCCGCGATGTCGGTGTCGGAGATGCCGTCCAGGTGCTTGACCAGGGCGCGGAGGCTGTTGCCGTGGGCGGCCACCAGGACCGTGCGGCCGGTCAGCAGGTCGGGGACGATGCCGTCGTACCAGTACGGCAGCATGCGGGTGACGACGTCCTTCAGGCACTCCGTGCGGGGGCGCAGCTCCGGCGGGATCGTCGCGTAGCGCGCGTCGCCGGCCTGGGAGAACTCGTTGTCGTCGGCGAGGACCGGCGGCGGGGTGTCGTACGAGCGGCGCCAGAGCATGAACTGCTCCTCGCCGAACTCGGCGAGCGTCTGCGCCTTGTCCTTGCCCTGCAGCGCGCCGTAGTGCCGCTCGTTCAGCCGCCAGGAGCGGTGGACCGGGATCCAGTGGCGGTCGGCGGTCTCCAGGGCGAGCTGCGCGGTGCGGATCGCGCGCTTCAGGAGGGACGTGTGGAGCACGTCGGGAAGCAGACCGGCGTCCTTGAGCAGCTCGCCTCCGCGGACCGCCTCCTTCTCGCCCTTCTCGGTGAGGTTGACGTCCACCCAGCCGGTGAACAGGTTCTTCGCGTTCCACTCGCTCTCGCCGTGGCGGAGGAGGATCAGCTTGTACGGTGCGTCGGCCATGCGTACGAGGTTAATGGACGCCTTCGGCGCCCCCGACGCCGGAACGCTTGACGGTCTCCGTCAATTCACTGGCCGTCGATCCGTGGAAGCTTGTAAGTTCCGAAGAGGTAGTCAGCCACTTACCGGGGGGTCCATGTGTTCATCGTCCCGCTCATACGCTCGGCGCGTCGCTCGGTGTCCGGCCTCCCCGGGGGGTTCTGGTGGCTGTGGCTGTCGACGCTGGTGAACCGCACGGGCGCGTTCGTCCTGACGTTCCTGTCCCTCTTCCTCACCCAGGAGCTGGGCTTCTCCGGCTGGTACGCGGGGCTCGTCGTCGCGCTGCACGGGCTCGGCGGCATCGCCGGATCACCGCTGGGCGGCCTGCTCAGCGACCGGTGGGGCCGCCGGCCGACGATGGTGGCCGGGCACCTGGCGGCGGCCGTGTGCGCGGCGGCGCTGGCCGTGGTGACCAGCGCGTGGGCGGTCGCGGCGGTGGTGCTGCTGATGGGCGTGGCGATGCAGTCGGTCCGGCCCGCCATCGGCGCGACCATCGCGGACCAGGTGCCGGAGCACGACCGGCGGCGGGCGTACGCCCTGAACTACTGGGCGCTCAACCTGGGCTTCGCCATCGCCGCGATCGGCGGCGGCGCCGCGCTGTTCCTCGGCTACCGGACGCTGTTCCTGGTGGAGGCCGTCGCGACGGCGCTGTGCGCGGTGATCGTCTTCGTGCGGCTGCCGGAGACGCGGCCCGAGGCGCCGTCGGACGCGGACGGGAAGCGGACCGTCGAGCCCCGGATGACGACGCTGGACGTGCTGCGGGACGGGCCGTTCCGGACGCTGGTGCTGCTGAGCCTGCTCGTGTGCACCGTCTTCAGCACTCCGTGGGTGGGCCTGCCGCTGACCATGACGGCCGAGGGTCTGGAGCCGGAGGCGTACGGCGTGGTCATCGCGGTGAACGGCGTGGTCATCGTCGGTTTCCAGCTCCTCGTCAACCGGCTCACCGAGGGCCGCTCGCAGGTCGCGCTGCTCGTCCTGTCGGCGCTGCTGTTCGCGGTGGGCATGGGCACGACGGCGCTGGCGGGGTCGGCCCTGGCGTTCGCGGCGACCGTGGTCGTGTGGACGATCGGCGAGATGGTCTACATCCCGGTGAACGCCGCCGCCACCGCCCGGCTGGCGCCGGTCCACGCCCGGGGCCGGTACCAGGGCGTGATGGGGATGGCGTGGTCGGTCGGCGGGTTCGTCGCGCCGGTCACGGCGGGCTGGGTCGTCGAGGGGCCGGGGCCGGACGCGCTGTGGCTGGGCTGCGCCGCCGTCGCGCTGGTGGCCGCCGCCGGGTACGCGCTGATGCGGGGCGTCCTCGACGGGAAGGGGCCGGAGGACGGGCCGGTGGCGGGCAAGGACCCGGTGCTCGACGGCGCCGGGGAGGCGGAGGCCGGGGAGGCCGACGCCGAGGGGGCCCGGATCGGCGTGGTGTGAGGCCGCCGCGCCGGGCGGCGCGGACGGGCCGGGGGCGTACGGTCGCGGGAGTGCCGTACGGCCCTTGGGGCGCGCGGCGGGCCGCCGGGCCCCGCCGGAACCGGCGGACCGCCGGGGCGTCACCCGGGCGGTCGCGCGGGCCGGGGCGTCATTCCGACGGTTGCGTGAGGTGGCTGAAGGCGTCCAGGTTGCGGGTGGACTCGCCGCGGGAGACCCGCCACTCGTACTCCTTGCGGATCGCCGACGCGAAGCCCATCTCCAGGAGCGTGTTGAACGCGCCGTCGGCCGCTTCCAGGACGGACCCCATCAGGCGGTCCAGCTCCTCGAGGGTGACGGCGGCCAGCGGGAGCTTGCCGGTGAGGTAGACGTCGCCGAGCGGGTCGACGGCGTACCCGACGCCGTAGAGCTTGAGGTTCCGCTCCAGCAGCCAGCGGTGGACGTCCGCCTCGTTCTCCTCCGGGTGGCGGATGACGAAGGCGTTGAGGGACAGCGAGTGGTCGCCCAGGCGCAGGGAGAGCGTGGTCGACTGCTTCTTGGTGCCGGGCAGCGTGACGACGTACGAGCCCGGCTCCGGTGACTCCCAAGCCAGGTCGGCGTCGCGCAGTGCGGACTCGATGATCTGCTGTGCGTCAGCCATGGGGCGAGCGTACGCGACGGCGGCGCTCGTGCACGGCAGCCGCGTACACCTCGGCGGTGGCCGAAGCGGCCCGGTCCCAGCCGAAGGACCGCGCGTGGCGCGCGGCGGCGTCGCCGAGGCGGTCGGTGAGGTGCGGGTCGGCGGCGAACCGGGCGAGCACGCGCGCGTAGTCGGCCGGGTCGTGGCCCTCGACCAGGAACCCGGTCTCGCCGTCCCGCACGGCCACCGGCAGGCCGCCGACCGACGCCGCCACGACGGGCGTCCCGGTCGCCTGGGCCTCGATGGCGACGAGCCCGAAGGACTCGCTGTGGGAGGGCATGACGAGGACGCTCGCCGCGCGGAACCAGTCGGCGAGCTCCTCCTGGGCGACCGGCGGGTGGAAGCGGACCACGTCGGCGATGCCCAGCCGGGCCGCCAGCTTCTGCAGGCCCTCCGGCTTGGCGAGGCCGCTCCCGCTGGGCCCGCCGACGACGGGGACGACCGTGCGGGGGCGCAGCGACGGGTCGGTGTCGAGGAGCCGGGCGACGGCGTGGAGCAGGACGTCAGGGGCCTTGAGAGGCTGTATGCGGCCGGCGAAGAGGGGTACGAAAGCGTCCTGCGGCAGGCCCAGGCGGGCCCGTGCGGCGGCGCGGCCGTCGGCGGGGCGGAAGCGGTCCAGGTTGACGCCGGGGTGGACGACGGCGACCTTCGCGGGGTCGGCGTCGTAGTGGCGGACCAGTTCCTCGGCCTCGCCGGAGGTGTTGGCGATCAGCCGGTCGGAGGCGCGGACGATCTGCGTCTCCCCGATGACGCGGGCGGCGGGCTCGGGGGTGTCGCCCTCGGCGAGCGCGGCGTTCTTGACCTTGGCCATGGTGTGCATGGCGTGGACGAGCGGGACGCCCCACCGTTCGGCGGCGAGCCAGCCGACGTGGCCGCTGAGCCAGTAGTGGGAGTGGACCAGGTCGTAGTGGCCGGGCCGGTTGCGGGCCCAGGCGCGCATGACACCGTGGGTGAAGGCGCACAGCTGGGCGGGGAGGTCCTCCTTGTTGAGGCCCTCGTACGGGCCGGCCTCGACGTGCCGCACGAGGACGCCGGGGGCGAGCTCGACGGACCGGGGCAGGCCGCCCGCGGTCGCCCGGGTGAAGACCTCGACCTCGATGTCGATGGCGGCGAGGCGCTTCGCCAGCTCGACGATGTAGACGTTCATGCCGCCCGCGTCGCCGGTGCCCGGCTGGTGGAGCGGGGAGGTGTGGACGCTCAGCATGGCGACCCGCCGCGGCCCGCGGCGGTGCCGTCCGGGCAGCCTGAGCCGGGGCGGCGGTACCAGGGTGCCGGCGAACCGGGACACGTACTGGCTCACGTCGTCGGTCCTTCCGCTCAGGGGCAGGGGCGGGGCGGCATGGCGAAGGAGNNNNCCCTANNANNNATCCGACGCTGCC
>NZ_CP095474.1:2758282-2767406 GCF_023614315.1 Streptomyces sudanensis
CCCCGTGCGCNNGGCCGCGGCCCGGCCCTACGTACGCGAGGGCCTGTCGTTCACGCACGGCGGCTTCGAGGTGCCGGTCGAGGGCCCGATCGCCCTGATCCGCGCGGCGAACGTCCTGCGCCAGTACGACGAGGACCGGGTGGCGGAGGTGTGGACCCGCCTGCGCGGGCGGCTCGCGGCGCGGGGCGGCCTCCTCGTGGAGGGCACCTGCGACGAGGTCGGCCGCCGTCACGTCTGGGTGGCGCTCGGCCCGGAGGGGCCGCGCACGGTGACGTTCGCCACGCGCCTCGGCTCCCTGGACCGCCCCTCGGACCTGGCGGAACGGCTCCCCAAGGCCCTCATCCACCGGAACGTCCCGGGCGAGCCGGTCCACGCGTTCCTGCGGGACTTCGACCGGGCCTGGGCGGCGGCCGCCCCGTACGCCTCCCTGGGAGCCCGGCAGCGGTGGATCGCGACGGCCTCGGCCCTGGCGGCGGACTGGCCGCTGGCCGACGGTCGCCGGCGGTGGCGCCAGGGCGAACTGACGGTCCGCTGGGACGCCCTGGCCCCGCGGGGCTGGCCCACGGCGTCCGGGTAGGGAACGGCGCCCGGGCAGGGGGACGACGCCCGGGCAGGGGGACGACGCCCGGGTAAGGGGACGGCGTCCGGGTAAGGGGACGGCGTCCGGGTAAGGGGACGGCGTCCAAGCAGGGCACAGGTCCGCGGCGGGAGCACAGCGTCCGGGGGCGCGGCATCCGGGGGCACGGCATCCGAGCGGGGCGCGGCGCGCACGGCGGAAAGCACGCGGCTCGGTCCGGAACACACGGCCCGGGCGGGACACGGCACGCGCGGCGGCGCAACCCTTCCCTGTGGACGGCCGCCCGAGTGGCGCCACCCGTCGCCGGCCTGTGGAAAGCCGACGGGGCGGCCTCCCCCGCCCTGTTACCTTCACCGGTGACATGGCACGATCGCCGACGGCACCGACGGTTACTGACGGCAAGTCAGATGCGTCGCGATGCCGCCCGGCCGGTCGACGTCCGGAGGGGGAAGCCTGTGAACCGACACCGTCGCGTCACCATCGCGATCACCGCTGTGTGCGTACTGACCGTCCTCGCGGGACCGGCCCACGCCGCGCCCGCACCCGAGCCGGCTCCCGGTGCGGCCACCCAGCAGCCGCGGAAGAGCCTGGAGGAGGTGCGCGCGGAGATCGAGGCGCTGTACCGGCAGGTGTCCTCCGCCACCGACGCGTACAACCTCGCCGAGGAGCAGGCGAAGAAGCAGCACGCCGAGACCGTGAAGCTGTCCCGGGCGGTCGCGGACGGCCGGGAGAGGATCGCCGAACTGAAGCGGCGCGCCGGCGCTGCCGCCCGGGCCCAGTACCGCAACGCCGGGCTCCCCGAGGAGGCGAGGCTCGTCCTCACCGACGACCCGCGGCTGTTCCTGGAGGGCGTCGACCGCCTCGCGCAGGGGCAGAAGGCGACCAGGGACCTGCTGGCGGAGCTTCAGCAGAACCAGCAGGACCTGGAGACGTACACCGGGGACGCCAACGCCGAGTTGACCCGCCTGAAGGCGACCCGTGCCCGCCAGGCCGAGGCGAGGAAGCTGATAACGGCGAAGATCGCCGCCGCGGAGAAGCTGGAGTCGCAACTGGAGGCCGCCGAGCGGGAGCGGCTGCGGCAGTTGGAGCGGCAGGCGCAGGAGGACGCGCAGACGGCGTGGCTGGCGTCGGGCGCCTTGCGGGAGATCGACCGGAGCGCGAGCCCGCAGGGCGGGAGGGCCGTCGAATTCGCCCTGACCCAGGTGGGCAAGCCGTACGTCTGGGGCGCCGAGGGACCGGACGCGTACGACTGCTCGGGACTCACCCAGCGGGCCTGGGGCGCGGCGGGCCGCGGCATCCCGCGCACCTCCCAGGAGCAGTGGCGGCTGCTGCCGCGGGTGGCGGTCCGGGACATGCGAGCCGGTGACCTGATCGTCTACTTCGGGGACGCCAGCCATGTGGGGATGTACATCGGGGACGGCCTGATGGTCCACGCCCCGCGGCCGGGACGGCACATCGCGGTGGCCGGGGCCGGTTCGATGCCCATCCTGGGAGTCGTCCGCCCGGACAACTGACCCCGCCCGGCTCGGGNCGCCCCGNCCCGTCCCGCCCCGCCTCGCCCCGGAAGCGAGACGGCCCGAGCCGGGCGGCGCACCCTGAGCCGAGCGGGGTGACCCGAGCCGGACGGGGTGCCGAGCCTGGCGGGGTGGCCCGAGCCTGGTAGCGCGGCCCGAGCCGGACCACGCGGCCCGAGCCGGGCGGGGCCTGAACCAAACGGGACGGCCCGAGCCGGACGGGGCGGGCGGACCGGCTCCAAACGGCCCCGCCCGGGCAGCACGGCCCCGCCCAAGCGGTGCGGGCGCCGGCCGGGTGGCGCGGGCGCCGGCCTGGCGACGCGGCCACAGGTCATGCAGCGCGGGTACCGCCTCCAGCGGTGCGGACGCGAACCAGGCGGCACGAGCGGCACGAGCACGACCCCGGCGCCCAGGCACCGACCATGCGGCACCAGCACGACCCCGGCGCCCAGGCACCGACCATGCGGCACCAGCACGACCCCGGCGCCCAGGCACCGACCATGCGGTACGAGCACGACCCCGACCACCCGGACGCCAACCGGGCGGCGCCGGCACGGCCAGGGGCGCGAGCAGGGTCCAGGCGGCGCGAACGCAGGCGGAACGCGCCCCTCACGTGATGTTTCTCATGTGGAGGTGGCCGACTACCTCCCCTTGTGTGGCATATGCCGCGGTCTCCTCACTGATCGCCATTCCGTTCGGACGCCGGGTGCCGCTATGGTCCCCGTCGGCGGGGCGTCGTCCGGCGCTCCACCGCACCCTCGGGGGGAGGGAAGGAAAGCGAACCGATGCCCGTACCCGCACCCGTGCCCGCGCAGCGGCAGAGGGTGAACACGCTCGATGCGGCGAACGGTGATCTCACCCTGCTGGTGATCGGGGACGATCCGGCGGGCACCTTCACCGTCCCCGAACTGGTCGACGCCGCAGGTGGCCGCATCCGCATACGCACCGCCCGGAACCTCACGGAGGCGGAGCGGCTCCTCACCGACGACGTGCACTGCGTCCTGGTCGACCTCGACCTGCCCGTCGACGCGCGGCGCGACGACGATCCGCTGTCCGCGCTGCGGCACGTCCTGCGCATCGCCCCGCGCCACGCCGTACTCGTCCTGGCGAGGTCGGAGCACGCGGAGCTGGCGGCGGAGGCGGTACGGGCGGGCGCGCAGGACCGGCTGTTCCGGGAGGAGCTGGACGGGCCGCTGCTGAGCCGTGCCATCCGGTACGCGGTGGAGCGCAAGCGCGCCGACTCGGTGCAGGTGAAGCTGGCCGAGTCGCGGCTGCGGGCCCAGGAGAACGCCCGGCTGGAGCGCGGGCTCCTGCCGACGCCGCTGCTCCAGGGCTCCGACCTGCGGTTCGCCGCCCGCTACCGGCCGGGCCGCTCACGCGCCCTGCTGGGCGGCGACTTCTACGACACGGTGCGCACCACGGACGGCACGGTGCACGCGATGATCGGCGACGTGTGCGGGCACGGCCCCGACGAGGCGGCGCTCGGCGTGGAGCTGCGCATCGCGTGGCGGGCGCTGACGTTCGCGGGGCTGTGTGGCGACGAACTGCTGTCGACGCTGCAACGGGTGCTGGAGCACGAGCGGGAGAACGAGGAGATCTTCGCGACCCTGTGCACCGTGGACGTCGCGCCCGACGGGCGGCGGGCCGGGGTGTGCCTGGCCGGCCACCCGGCGCCGCTCGTCGCCCGCCCCGGGCAGGGCGCCCGGCTGCTTCCGTACGAGGACGGCGGTCCGGCGCTGGGCGTGCTGCCGAGGGCGCGGTGGCCGCGGCGGCAAGTGGAGCTGGGCGGGGCGTGGAGCCTGATGATGTACACGGACGGCCTGATCGAGGGCCGCTCGGCGGGCCCCGGCTCTCCGCGCCTGGGTCAGGAGGGCATGGTCGAGATGGTCAACCGCCAGCTCGCCCGGGGCCTGACCGGCGAGGAGCTCCTGGAGGCGGCGGTGGCGGAGGTCCGCCACCTGAACGAGGGTGAGCTGACGGACGACGTGGCGGTCCTGCTCCTGGACCGGGCGGCCCGCTGACGGGCGCGTCACCGGGCGGCGGGCCGTCCGGTGGCGGTCACCGGCCGCCGTTGTACGGGCCGTACGGGCCGTCGCTGCTGGAGCCGCGGCGGCCGCCGCCCGACACCTGGCGGAGGGCGGGGCGGACGTCCACCATGAAGACGATGGTCGCGACGAGCCCGGCGAGCTGGAGCACCAGGAGGATCGGGAAGATGTTCACGACGACCGTGACACCCAGGATGACCAGCCAGAACGGCTTGGTCTGCTTGTCCGCCGCCCGATAGGCGTCCTCGCGTGCCAGGGCGGCGAAGGCCAGCGCGACGACGGCGAGCACGAGCATCGCGAGGGACAGCAGCCCGAGCAGCGAGTTGAAACCGGACATCAGCATGGTGGGTACCGCCTGTCAGGTGGATGGGGCGACTCGCGGCCAAGCTACCCGTACAACGCCCCGGCAACCGGATCGGTGCCCCGCCGGAGCCGGGCACCGATCCGGCGCCGGCCCCGGCAGGGCGCCCCGGGTCACTTCTCGTCGACGGTGTCCGAGGGGGCGGCCTTCCGGGTGGAGGTCCTCCGGACGGGGGGCTTCCGGGTGGCACCGGTCCCGGTGCCCGCCTCGGCGGCGGCGTCCGCCGCGTCGGCGCCCTCGACCCCGGCGGCCTTGTCGGACCCGTCGGCGCGCTCGGCCCTGCCGGTCCCGGTCGCCGGGGCGGAGCCGGGCTCGACGGCGATGGCGATCTCGGTGATCTCCTCGGCGGCCTCGCCCCGCCACGTCCTGACGGCCTGCTCGCCGTGCTCGGCGACCTTCTCGTACGTCTCGCGGGCCTTCACGGCGTACTCGGCCGCCGCGCCGACGCCGCGCAGGGCCAGGCTCTGGGCGGTCTCGCCGAGCTTCTTCAGGTCGGTGTCGAGGCCGCCGATCAGCTCGGCGACCTTGCTCTGGAGCGTCGCCTGCGCCTCCTTCGCCTGCGCGGTGACCTTCTCCTGCACGGCCTTCGGGTCGGTGTTGCGCACCGCGTCCAGCCGGGACGGGGCCTCGGCGGCGATCCTGCGGGCCTGCTGTACGGCGAGGTCGGCGGTGCCGGCGGCGAAGTAGAGGGGCGTACGCAGCTCGTCGATGATGGCCATGGTCTGTGGTCCTCCCGTGTCGCGGGTTCGTCGCGCGGCGGTGCGCGCGAGCGTGGCGGAGTCAGATTTCGGTGGATCCTGCGGCTGCTCCGGCATCGCCGGTGCCGTTCTGCGTGTCGAGCGCGTTCTCCTTGCGGAAGGAGTCGTAGATCTGGAGCAGCACCTGCTTCTGCCGTTCGCTGATCGAGGGGTCGGCGAGGATGACGGCCCGCGTCTCCAGCTCCTCGCGGTCCCGCTCGTCGAGGATCCCGGCCCGCACGTACAGCGTCTCGGCGGATATCCGCAGCGCCTTGGCGACCTGCTGGAGCACCTCCGCGCTCGGTTTGCGCAGTCCGCGCTCGATCTGGCTCAGGTACGGATTCGACACCCCGGCCGCCTCCGCGAGCTGCCGCAGCGACAGCTGCGCGGTGCGCCGCTGCTCGCGCAGGTACTCGCCGAGGTTGCCGACGTTGAGCGATGCCATACCTCGATGCTGCACCCCTTCGCTAACAATTGCAAGCGGACGCTAGCGGCAGTTATACGCCCGGACGCGCCGGTCCCGCCGCGGGCGCCCGCCCGGCCCGCGGCGGCGGGGCCCTCGCCGTCGGTACGAGGGCAGCCGGCACGAAGGCCGCCGGGCGGGGTCGGGCACCGGGCNGGGTCGGATACCGGCCGAGGTGGGCGGCCGCGTCGAGCATGGCCAGGCNNNNAATACATCAGGCAGCGAGCGTGGTACAGTCGTAAGGGGGGTCGGGCACCGGGCGGGGTCAGCTGCCGGACAGGGTCAGGTACCGGCCGAGGTGGGCGGCCGCGTCGAGCATGGCCAGGCCGCGGGCGGTGAGCTTGCCGCGCCAGTCGTCCAGGGCGGCGGCCAGCGCGTCGGTGCCGCCGGCCGTGCGGACCTGCCGGACCACGGTGGCGATGTGGCGCAGCGGGTGGCCGCCGCGCCTGAGGAGGTGGGCCAGTTCGGCGTCGCGGACGTCGGGAGCGCGGAAGACGCGGTGGCCGGTGAGCGGGTCCCGCCCGGGGGCGAGGACTCCGGCGGCCTCCCAGTTGCGCAGGGTCGCCGGGGTGACGCGGAGCCGGCGCGCCAGTTCGCCTACGGACAGGGGGCCCGATCCCGCCACCCGGCTCGCGACGGTGCCGGGCACCTCCGGCCGGCCCGCGACCGCGCCCGGCCCCGCCGACCGGGCCGGAGCGGCGCCGGGCGCCCCCGACCGACCCGCGACGGCGCTCGGGCCCGCCGACCGGCCCGGAGTGGCGCCCGGCCCCTCCGACCGGCCCGTGACGGCTCCCGTGGCCTCCCCCCGGCCCGCGACGGCGCCCGGCGCCCGCGTCAGGTGGTCCACCGCAGCCCGTACCGCGTCGAGGGTCTGCCGGTCGCGGAGCAGCTGGTCGTGGCCCCGGTCGACGGCCGTCAGGGCGTCGTCGAGCCGGTCGTGGTGGAGCGCGGTCATGATCTGGCCGGCCGTGGCGTGCCCGTACGCCCGGACGAGGGACAGGTAGGCGCGCAGGGCCGCCGCGTGCAGCTCGGTGTAGACGCGGTAGCCGCTGCGGGTGCGCTCGGCGGGCGGGATGAACCCGTCCCGCTCGTGGTTGCGGACCGCCTGGGTCGAGATGCCGTGCTCCCGGGCGAGGTCGACGGGCCGGAGTGTTCTCACCGTTTGAGACTTTACCGGGCGACCTCCCTTCACTCGGCGCTCAAGTCTCAACCGGTCTTTCAAAGTTACGCTTGAGGTCCATGAGTCAGGACATACAGGACCTGGTCGCCGTCTCCGGCGACCTGCTGGCGTTCGGCGAGCCGACGCACCGGGAACCGGCCTTCGCGCTGGTCCGCAACGAACTGCTCGCCCGGCTGGTCGGCCACGGCTTCCGTTCGGTCGCCCTGGAGATCGACCGGGTGGCCGCGCTCGTCGTGGACGACCACGTGCGGGAGGGGACCGGAAGCCTCGACGAGGTGATGCGCGAGGGCTTCTCCCACGGCTGGGGGGAGCTGGAGCCCAACCGGCGCCTGGTCGCGTGGCTGCGCCGGTACAACGAGGGCCGGCCGCCGCACGAGCGGGTGGCCCTCCACGGCTTCGACGCGCCGACCGAGAACACCAGCGCCCCCAGCCCCCGCACCTACCTCGAACACGCCCGCGACTACCTGGGGCTCGACCTCGACCTCGCGGCCCTCGCCGGCGACGACGAGCGGTGGAGCCGTACGGAGGCGATCCTCGACCCGGCCGCGTCGGTCGGCGCCACCCCCGAGGCCGAGCGGCTGCGGGCGGTCGCCGACGACATGCTCGTCACCCTCCACGAACGCGCGCCGGAACGGATCGCGGCGACCTCGCACGCCCGGTGGCTGCGGGCCCTGACGCACCTCACCGCCGGCCTCGGCCTCCTGCGCTACCACCGGCAGGCGGCGCGGCCCGGCGAGCGGAACGTGCGGATCGCCCGGCTCCTCGCCACCCGCGACGCGCTCATGGCCCAGAACCTCCTGGCCGTCCGGGAGGCCGAGGCGCGGCGCGGCGGGACGCTGGTCTTCGCCCACAACACCCACCTGCAGCGGGGCGCGAGCACTCTCCGGGTGGGGGACGCGGACGTGGAGTGGTTCGGCGCCGGGGCCATCGTGGCGAACCTGTCGGGCGAGCGGTACGCCTTCGCCGCCGGCAGCGTCGGCCGCAGCGAGGCCCTCGGCCTCGGCGAGCCCGGACCGGACACCTTCGAGGGCTTCCTCCAGGGCCGTACCGCCCGCTGGGGGCTGCTGGCCGCCTCCGCGGTCCCCGACGCCCGCACCCGGACCGACACCGACCCCCGGCAGGGGTACTACCCGCTCGCCCGGGCGACGCTCGACGGGGCCGACGCGGTCCTGCACATCCGCGACGGCGCGGCGATCACCGCGCCCTGACCGCACGGGCACCGGCCGGGGCGGGGGCGGNGNCCCGGAGCCGGGGCGCGCCGCNCNCNCCNTAAGGGGACGCCGCCCGTCCGGTCCGGACGCCGCCCGTCCGGTTCGGCCGCCGCGNGCNCGCCGGCCGGCGTCCCCCNCGTCGCGCCCCGCCGCCCGTGCCAGCATGGGCGGGGACGCCGACGGGGAGGGACTGACGTGGCAGTCGGACGCATCTGGCTGGACGTGCCGTTCGCCGAGAAGGACGAGGCGAAGAGGGGCGGGGCGCGGTGGGACCCGTCGGCGCGGCGCTGGTACGCGCCCCGGCCGGGGATGGCGGAACTGGAGCGGTGGGCGGCCGCGCCGGACGTGCCCGACCTGCTGCCCGGCGAGGACCGGGGCCTGGGGAGCGGGCTGTTCGTCGACCTGGTGCCGCAGACCTGCTGGTTCACCAACGTCCGGTCCTGCGTGGACCAGCGGGACTGGGAGCGGCTCCGCCGGGTGATCACGCGCCGGGCCGGGCGGCGCTGCGAGGTCTGCGGGGCCGGTGAGGACCGCGAGCGGCGGTGCCGGCTGGAGGCCCACGAGCGGTGGACGTACGACGAGCGCGCACGCGTGCAGACCCTGAAGCGGCTCATCTGCCTGTGCACCGACTGCCACACGGTCACCCACTACGGGTACGCCCAGGTCCGCGGCGTCGAGGCGCAGGCGTTCGCCCATCTGGTGGCGGTCACCGGGATGACGGAGGCGCGGGCCCGGGAGCACGTGCGGGCCGCGTTCGCGGTGTGGGAGCAGCGCTCCCGGGTCGCCTGGGAGCTGGACCTGGGCATCCTCACCGGTGCCGGGATCAGGCTCGCCCCGCCGCCCGGCGCCGACGCCCGCGCCGGGGTCTCCGAGCGGACGCTGCGCTCCGCCGGCCGCCCGCCGGTGCCGTAGCGGCGGGGGCGTACCCGGCCGCCCGCCCGCGGCGGGNCGGCCGGGTACGCCCCGCCTTTCCCCCTCCCCCCGCCCCCCGCCCCCCCCGCACACCCCATTCCGGCCTCTCCTTTCCAACAACAAA
>NZ_CP095474.1:2767436-2777392 GCF_023614315.1 Streptomyces sudanensis
GCCCCCCGCCCCCGCCCGCAGCCCGCAGCCGCCGTCACCGTCTCCCGCGCCCGCGACCCGCCGTCACGGCCCTCCCGGGCCGCCGTCCGTCGTCACCGTCCTCCGGGAGCGCAGTTCGTCGACCGCGGCCGCGCAGGCGCGCGTGCCGTCCGCCGTCAGCACCGCCATGCCGAGCCGGTCGGCCGACGACCTGAGCGGGGCCACCGGGTCGCCCGGTTCCACCGGTACCTCCCAGCGCAGCAGCCGCCATCCGGCCGGGTCGGGCCGCGGGGCGACCGCCGTGACGCGGCCCGGCGGGGCGGTGACGAACACGGTCGCCGCCGCCGCTGCCGCCGCTCCCTCGGGCTCCTCGCGCGGCCCCTCGCCGATCGGCCAGCCCAGGGCGGCGCGCCGCCAGTCGACGCCCCGGGTGAGGCGTACGAGGTCGGGGATGCCGTCGCCGCCGGGGCGGGTGTGCGTCTCGACGACGGTCACGCGGGCGGCGTCGACCTTGACCTCCGTGTGCGCCGGGCCGTCCGCGAGCCCCACCGCGTCGAGCAGTTCGGCGACCGCCCGCTCCACCCGCCGCCGCCCGGCCGCGTCCAGCGACGGCGGCGGCATCAGATGGGCGACCTCGACGAACGCCTCGCCCTCGGTGCGCTTCTCCGCGATGCCGAGGAAGGCGTGGCGCCCGCCGGAGGACAGCGTCTCGACGCTGAACTCCCGCCCCCCGACGTACCGTTCGAGCAGTGTGGCGCGGTTCCTGCGGTCCTCCGGCAGATCGTCCGCCGAGCGCAGCAGCGCGACGGCGTTGCTGCCGGTGCCCGCGACCGGCTTGGCGACCACGGGGGCGCCCCCGCCGAACAGCCGGGCCACCGCCTCCGCGTCGTCACCGGCCGCGAACGGCGGGTTCAGGTGGGGGGCCGCCCGCTCCAGGACGCGCCGCATCTCCAGTTTGTCGCGCGTCACCCGTACGACCTCCGGGGGCACCCCGGCCGCGCCGAGGCACCGGGCCGCGACGGCCGCCGGTTCGAGCCCGAGTTCGGTGAGCGAGACGACGGCGGCCGGGGCGAGGGGCCGCAGCACCTCGTCGACGAACGCCCGGAAGGTCGGGCCGTGCTGGTAGTCGGCCGCGTGGTGCGCGGCGGCGGGCGCGTCGAGGGGGGCGGCGCCGGGCAGCCGTACGTGGACGACGTCGACGGGCAGCGTGGCCGCCGCGCGGGCGACCGCCGCGTCGGCGCCGAGGACCACGAGCGTCACGGCGCCCGCCGCGCGCCGCGCGCACGGCCCGCGAGGTGTCCGCGTCCCCGTTCCACACGCCGATCGTAACCGCCGGGCAGCCGTTTCGGACCTCTGCGGAAAGCCCCCTGACGTCACGTCAGGGCGCCGTGCGCAGCTCCGGCGGCAGCGGCCGGGTGTGCAGGACGTCCAGCCGGGACACCGCGCGGGTGAGGGCCACGTACAGCCGGTTCGGGCCCCGCGGCCCGGTGTCCGCGACGGTGGCGGGCTCGGCGAGGACGACGTGCAAGCCGCCACCCGCCTCCGCGCCCGTCACCGCCTCCGCGTCCCTCGCCGGACCCGCGCCCTCCTCAGCCACGCTGCCGCTCCACCAGCACCTGGACCCCGTCCAGCAGGCGGGCCAGACCGAAGCGGAACTCGTCGTCCGGGTCGCCGGGGCCGTCCATGATGCCGGACTCCAGGGCCCGCGCCACCGCCGGATACCGCCCGGGGTCCGCCAGCAGCCGCAGCGTGCGGCCGTAGCGGCCCATCACCTCCTCGGGCGTGTCGCCCGTCGCCGCGGCCGCCGCGCCGATGTCGGCCATCACCCGGGTCTCGTTCCGCACGAACCCGCCGAGCAGCAGCACCACCGAGACCTTCGCCCCCTCGTCCAGCGGCGTGTCCGCCATCGCCGCCATGCCGGCCTCCCACCACGCCACCGAGTGGGGAGTGACCGGAGGGCCGGAGACGGGCACGTGCAGCGCCCACAGGTTGCGCTGGAACATCTCGCGCTGCGCCCACGCCCAGCGGGCCAGGGCGTCGCGCCAGCCGGTGCCGGGCGGCGGCGGGTCCGGGGGCGCGCCGATCGCGGCGTCCAGCATCAGCACGTACAGCTCGTCCTTGGAGGCGACGTGGCGGTACAGCGACATGGTGGAGGCCCCCAGCTTCTTCGCGACGCGGCCCATGGAGACCGCCGCGAGGCCCTCCGCCGCGGCCAGGGCGACCGCCACGTCCACGATCCGGTGCACGCTCAGACCGGGCCTGGGCCCCTTGGCGGGGCGTTCCCGCAGGCCCCAGGCGGCCTCCAGACCGGGCGTGAGCCCCGTACCGCCACTGTCCGCCACCGGCTCCACCCCTCCCGGACCCCGGCCCGGGCGCCGGGCCGCTTGACACCCATCCTAGTAATGCGTAACCCTTACGCAGTAGAGCGTATGCCATACGCAGTAAGAGGGAGCGCCATGCCGGGCAACACCGCCCGCACCACCGCACAAGCCGCCGCCGGTGCCGCCGTCGAGGCCCTCGGCCTCCGCACGTCGTACCGGGACGTCCCCGTCCTCGACGGGCTCGACCTGCGCGTGGAGCGCGGCACCGTCTTCGCCCTGCTCGGCCCGAACGGCGCCGGGAAGACCACCACCGTCCGCGTCCTGGCCACCCTCACCCCGCCGGACGGCGGCAGGGCGCGGGTCGCCGGGTACGACGTGGTCGCCGAACGCGCCCGCGTCCGCCGGGCCATCAGCCTGACCGGGCAGTACGCGGCCGTGGACGACCTCCAGACCGGCGCCGAGAACCTGCGCATGACGGCGAGGCTGTCCGGGCTGTCCCGGCGCGCCGCCCGGCACCGCGCCACCGAGCTGCTGGAGCGGTTCGGCCTCGCGCACGCCGCCGACCGGCTCGTCGGCACCTACTCGGGCGGGATGCGGCGCCGACTCGACCTGGCGGCCGGGCTCGTCGGGGAGCCCGAGGTGGTCTTCCTGGACGAGCCGACGACCGGCCTCGACCCGCGCAGCCGCCAGGAGTTGTGGGAGGTCGTACGGGGCCTGGCGGCGGGCGGCGCGACGGTCTTCCTCACCACCCAGTACCTGGAGGAGGCCGACCGGCTGGCCGACCGCGTGGCCGTCATGGACGGGGGGAGGATCGTCGCCGAGGGGACGGCCGACGCGCTCAAGTCCCGCGTGGCCGGCCACCGCCTGGACGTCGTCGCCACGGACACGGAGGCGTACGAGCGCCTCGCGGCGGGGGCGGAGACGCTCACCCGCACGCACGCGGTACCCACCGCCGACCCCGGTCCGCGCCGCTCCCCCGAGTCCCTCACCCTCGGCGTGCCCACCGACGGAACCGCCCCGTCCGTGCGGGCGCTGCTCGACGCGCTCGATCCGGACCGCACGGACATCGCCCGCTTCGCGGTGCGCACCGCGACCCTCGACGACGTGTTCCTCGCCCTGACCGGCACCGGAGCCGGCACCGGAACCACCGCCACCGCCCCCGTCCTCGGAACCGTCCCCGGAACCGGAACCGCCGTGAAGGAGTCCCGCCGTGCCTGACGCCGCCCTCACCCTCGTCGGCCGGAGCGTCCGGCTCAGCCGCCGCAACCCCGACGCGCTCATCACCGCCATGGTGCTGCCGGTGATGCTGATGCTGGTGTTCGTCTACTTCTTCGGCGGCGCCATCGACACCGGCACACGCACCTCGTACGTGACGTACGTCGTGCCCGGCGTCCTCCTGCTGTGCGCCGGGTTCGGCGCGTCCACCACCGCCGTGCGGGTCAGCGAGGACATGCGGGCGGGCATCGTCGACCGGTTCCGCTCCCTCGACGTGGGCGCGACGCCGATCCTCGCCGGGCACGTCGGGGCGAGCGTGCTGCGGAACGTGCTGTCGACGGCCCTCGTCGTCGGCGTCGCGTTCCTGATCGGCTTCCGCCCCGAGGCCGGGTTCGCCGGATGGGCGGCGGCGCTGGGGCTGCTGCTGGCGTTCGTGCTGGCCGTGTCGTGGCTGTCGGCGGCGGCCGGGCTGCTGGCGCGCACCCCGGAGGCGGCGAGCGGGTTCACCTTCCTCATGATGTTCCTGCCGTACCCGAGCAGCGCGTTCGTCCCGATCGACACGATGCCCGGCTGGCTGCACGGCTTCGCCGAGCACCAGCCGGTCACCCCGGTGATCGAGTCGCTGCGGGGCCTGCTGCTCGACCGGCCGGTGGACGACGCCCCGTGGATCGCGCTGGCGTGGTGGGCGGGGCTGCTGGTCCTGGCCCTGGCCCTGTCGGGGACGCTGTTCCGGGCGCGTACCCGGTGAGGGCGGTCCGGCGGGCCCACCGGACCCGCCGGACCCGCCGTCAGAAGACGTCCGGGCACCAGGCCCGGCGCGAGGCCCCGAACAGCAGGTCCGCCCGCGCCGCCGCGCCCGGCACCGACTCCTCGGCCCGGCCCAGCGCCACCAGCCGGGACACGGACCCGTCGCCCAGGTACAGCGCGCCCAGTTCGGCCACGTCCAGCACCAGGTCCGCCGCCGCGGCCGTCGGCGCGCACGCGGCGCCCTCCGGGGAGGCGTCCAGCCGGAACCGGCCCCCGGCCGGCCCCGCGGCGTCCCGCACCTCCAGCACCAGCGACCCCTCCGCCCGGTACGCGCGCGCCTCCAACGCCCGTACGACGTCGAGGATCCGCACCCACATCATGTCCGCGTGCGTCACCACCCGGGCGGCCCGCGGGTCCGGGAGGAGCATCGGCAGCAGGTCGTCGGGGGCGCGGTCGCCGCTCCGCACGAACACCACCCAGTCGATCGCGCACACGTACTGCCACAGCGCCCGCTCGGCGGCCGGGGTGACCGCGATCAGGTCGCGCACCGTCAGCGTGTTCCGCGGCTGCCTGCCCTCGTCCCACGTCCCGTCGGCGGCGTACGTGACGTACCCCTCCGCCTCCCCCGACGCGGAGCGGTACACCGCGTGGAACGGCTCGGTCCAGGGGTCGCCCGGCGCCAGGTTCCAGCCGGTGCGGCACTCCCAGTCGTGCACCGAGCGGCTCACCATGCCGTGGCGCACGGCCCGCGCCCGGTCGTACAGCACCGGGCCCAGTTCGCGGACGGCCTCGCCGTCGACGAGGTCGACACGGCCGCCGTCCTCCGGGCCGGACCAGCGCGGGTCCAGCGCGGCGCGGCGCAGGTCCACCTTCCACTCGGTGCACCAGGTGGCCGGGCCGAAGCCGAACCGCCCGTAGATCGGGTACTCGGCGGCCGTCAGCGTCGCCAGGACGTCACCGCGCTCCCTCGCCTCCGCGAGTTCGGCGGTCATCATCCGGCCGAGCAGGCCCCGGCGCCGGTGCGTCGGCGATACGGACACGTTCGTCACGGCGCTCGCCGCCACGGGGGCGCCGCCGACCGCCGTCACCTCCTGCGCGAACGACCGGGACGTCGCCACGCACCGGCCCCCGTCGAACACCCCGCGCATCCGCGGGAAGTCCTGGTGGGGCAGCCGCACCGCGAGCTCCTCCGGGGAGGGCGTCGGCGGACGCAGGAAGCCGGTGCGCAGAGCGCGGAGCCAGTCAGGGTGGTCGTCCTCGGTGAGGACGCGCGGGACGAGGGGGTCGGAGGCGGTGGGGTGAGGCGTCATGGCGGCCACGCTAGGCACCCGTCCGCCCCGGTCGCACCAGGGTTTCCCACTGCCCGCCCCTGCCCCGGCCGGCCCCGGGCGGGGCAGGGGCGGAANGCGGCGGGCCGGCGGTCGGAAGCCGCCGGTCCGCACGGCCCGCGCCCGGGCCGCCCCCTCACACCAGCAGGTCGTCGACCTGCGCCTCGCCCTCCCGGTACCGGCGGGCGATCTCCGCTCCGCAGTCGTCCGCCGTGCGCTGGAGGTCCTGGCGGAGGCGGGAGACCACCTGCTCGTACCGGGCCAGCCGCCCCATCGCCTCGCGGAGTTCGGCGTCGGTGCGGGCGCCGAGGTCGGACAGCTCGACCTCGGCGAGCATCTCGGCCGCCAGCACCCGGTACTCCTCGCTCCTCGGCGTGGACAGCGTCAGGTGCCGCGCCGAACCGGGGCGGCGGCCCGACGGCGCGTCGGCGAGGATCTCCGGCAGGCGGTCCACCACCGGGACCTCCGGCGCCGCCCGCCGCGACAGCTCCGCGCGGAGGATGTCGACGCGGCCCTGCAGCAGCCGGCGTACGTAACTCAGGTCGGCTTCGTCGGCGTGCGAGTCGCGCCGCAGTGTCCGCAGTTCGTCGAGGTGCAGTGTCCGCAGGTCGGGCGACATGGTGGGCTCCGGCGGTCGTACGGCCTCCAGCGCGGCCAGGCCGGCGCCCCGCCTCGTCCGGCCCGCCCCGCCCGGCACCCCGGCGGGGGCGGCGACGGCGGGCGGCTCGGCGGCGGACCGCTGCATCGGCGGACGGGCCTGCTCCGGCGCCGCACCGGTACGGGTGGCCGTGGTGGGGCCGGGCTGCTGCCCGGCGCCGGGTGTGCTCATGTTTCCGTCCCCTCGACCGGTGCCTCGGGCGCACCGCCTGACAGGCATGGTGCCACTCCCCCATGCGGTGCGCAGTCCTGTGCACCCGTTCGGCCCTCGGTAGGTTGGGCCGTATGCGAGCAGTGGTGCAGAGGGTCGACGGGGCGCGGGTCGAGGTCGGGGGCGAGACGATCGGGGAGATCACCGGCGAGGGGCTGTGCGTCCTGGTCGGCGTCACCCACGACGACACCCGGGAGGAGGCGGCGCGGCTGGCGCGGAAGCTGTGGGGCCTGCGGGTGCTGGACGGCGAGAAGTCCTGTTCGGACGTGGACGCGCCCCTGCTGGTGGTCTCCCAGTTCACCCTCTACGGGGACGCCCGGAAGGGCCGCCGCCCCACCTGGAACGCGGCGGCGCCCGGCGACGTGGCCGAGCCGCTGGTCGACGAGGTGGTGGCGCGGCTGCGGGAGATGGGGGCGACCGTGGCGACGGGCCGGTTCGGCGCGGAGATGCGGGTCTCCCTCACCAACCACGGCCCGTTCACGGTGCTCATCGAGGTCTGACCGCCCGGCCGGGCCCGGCCCCGTCCGGCGCGGGGCCCTACGGCTCCACCACCGGTTCCTGCGCCGCGGCCGTCCCGCCGGCGACGAGCGGCGCGTCGACCGGCACGTTCCGCTTCACCAGCGCGAGGGCGATCGGGCCCAGTTCGTGGTGGCGGACCGCGGTGGTGACGAAGCCGAGCTGCCGCCCGTCCGGGCCGTCGGCGGCAAGCCGCACGGGCGCGCCGTGCTGCGGCAGGTGCACCTCGCTGCCGTCGAGGTGCAGGAAGACCAGGCGGCGCGGCGGCTTCCCCAGGTTGTGGACGCGGGCGACGGTCTCCTGCCCCCGGTAGCAGCCCTTCTGGAGGTGGACGGCCCGGCCGATGAGGCCGATCTCGTGCGGGATCGTGCGGTGGTCGGTCTCGAAGCCGAGCCGCGGCCGGTGCTCCTCCACGCGCAGCGCCTCGTACGCGAGGATCCCGGCGAGCGGGCCGTGCGCGGCGGCATACGCCTCCAGCTCCCCGCGCGGCAGGAACAGCTCCCGGCCGTGCGGGGTCTCCCGGACGACGGTCCCCTCCGGGGCCTCGGCGATCGATCCGGCCGGGAGGTGGACCACGGCGAAGTCGTCCGTGCGGTCGGCGATCTCGACCCGGTAGAAGAACCTCATCGACTCCAGGTAGGCGAGGAGCGCCTCCCGCGTGCCGGGTTCGACGTGCGCCCACACCGTCGTGCCGTCGTCCACGAGGTACAGGGCGTGCTCGATGTGGCCGTTGGCGGAGAGGATCAGCGCGTCGGCCGCGCGGCCGGGCGGCAGCTCGCTGACGTGCTGGGTGAGCAGCAGGTGGAGCCAGGCCAGCCGGTCCTCGCCGCCGACGGTGACGACGCCCCGGTGGGAGAGGTCGACGAGGCCGCTCCCCGCCGCGAGGGCCCGCTGCTCGCGGAAGGGGTCGCCGTAGTGCGCGGCGACGCCCTCGTCCCGGCCCTCGGCGGGGACGGCGCCGGGCAGGGACAGCAGGGGGCTGGTCGGTGAAGGTCGCTGCATGGCGTCCAGCCTACGACCCGCCGTCCGGCGCCTCCGCCCGCGCCTTCTCCGTGCAGTCCCGGCACCGGCCGTAGATCGCGAAGTGCTTCATGTCGGTGTCGAAGCCGAACGCGTCGAGGAGCTTGCCGGTGAACTCGGCGGCGACCGACACGTCCGCCTCGATGACGCCCCCGCAGTCCCGGCAGACCAGGTGCAGGTGGTGGTGGCGGTCGGCGAGGTGGTACGTGGGCGCGCCGTGCCCCAGGTGGGCGTGGCTCACCAGGCCCAGCTCCTCCAGGAGCTCCAGGGTCCGGTAGACGGTGGAGATGTTGACGCCGGAGGCGGTCTTGCGCACCTCGGTCAGGATGTCGTCGGGCGTCGCGTGCTCCAGCTCGTCCACCGCCTCCAGGACGAGCTGGCGCTGCGGCGTCAGCCGGTAGCCGCGCTGCCGGAGGTCGCTCTGCCAGTCGGTGCTCACCACGCGCTCCAGTGTAGGAGCACCGCCCGGCTCCCCAGGGGCTACCGGAAGAAGGCGATCCCGTCGTCCGGCAGGTCGCCCAGGCTCTTCGCCATGGCCTCGACCTCCTCCGGCGTGACGACCTTCTTCAGGTGCGCCGACATGTACGGGCGGAGCGGCACCTCGGGGGTGGCCTTCTCGCCGACCCACATCAGGTCGCTCTTGACGTACCCGTACAGCCGCTTGCCGCCGCTGTACGGGCCGGAGGCGGCGGTGCGGGCGACGGCGTCGGTCGCCAGGTCGATCTGCGGCTTCTTGTCGGCGAGCTCGCCGTACCAGACCTCGACGATGCCCTGGTCGCGGACCATGACGACCTCGACCTTGCGGTCCTTGTCGATGCGCCAGTAGCCGCTCTCGCTCTCCAGTGGGCGGACCTTGCCGCCTTCGGCGTCCAGGACCCAGGTGCGGGAGGTGTACTCGATGAAGTCCCGGCCGTCGTGGGAGAAGGTCACGGACTGGCCGAAGTTGCACTTCTCGGCGCCGGGGAAGTCGGAGACGCCCGCGCCCTCCCACGTGCCGAGGAGGAACGCGAGGGGGACGAGGTCCGGGTGCAGGTCGGACGGGATCTGGATCATGATGTCAGGCTGCTCTGGCGATCTGTGCGGGTGCGGGGGATCAGCGCTGGCCCTGGTACAGCTTCTTCACGGTCAGCCCGACGAAGGCGAGGACGCCGATGCAGACCAGGACCAGCAGGGCGGAGAAGAAAGCCTCAAGCACGGGGTGCTCCTCGGTGGGGCGGTGAACGGTTCGGTGTAGGGACCGGGTCCCAGCCTAATGGGTGGGCTGCGGTCCGCTCCGGTGAGGTGTGCCGGGGAGCCGGCGGAGGGGGCCGNNCCNGGGCGGCGGGCGTGGGAGCGCCTCCCCGCCGGTCCCCGCCGTGCGCCCCGCCTGCGTGCGGCGGGGACGGGCGCGTACGGGCGCGCACTACAGTGCGGGACATGGCGAAGAAGCTCGTGATCAAGGTGACCGCCGGGGCCGACGCCCCCGAGCGGTGCTCGCAGGCGTTCACCCTGGCGGCGGTCGCCGCGGCCAGCGGCGTCGAGGTCTCGCTGTGGCTGACCGGGGAGTCCTCCTGGTTCGCGGTACCGGGGAGGGCGGCCGGGTTCGAGCTGCCGCACGCCGCCCCGCTGCCCGACCTGATCGACTCGGTCCGGGCGGCCGGCCGGATCACGCTGTGCACCCAGTGCGCGGCCCGCCGGGACCTCACGGAGGAGGACCTGATCGAGGGCGTGCGGATCGCCGGCGCCCAGGTGTTCCTGAGCGAGGTCATGGAGGACGGGGTCCAGGCCCTCGTCTACTGAGGACGGACCTCCCGGCCGGAACGGGCCCCTCCCGCGGGCGCCCGCGGCCCGGACGGGGCCTCCCGGCGGTCGTCGGCGGCCGGGAACCGGCTCGGGTCCCGGCGCCGGGCACCGCCCGTCGTGGCGCCCCGCGCCCGTACGGCCCCGGAAGGCCCCCTCGGCGCGGCGGGCNNCGCCCNGGTG
>NZ_CP095474.1:2777463-2786231 GCF_023614315.1 Streptomyces sudanensis
ACATATACGGCGACACGCTCGCCCTCAACCCAGAAGGCNGTGATCGTCACCGTCATATTGTTATAAGCGCCCCTCACCCCCGCCGGCGGGCCGGTGCCGCTTTTCCGCCCCCGGTTCCCCTCCGCCGCGGCGCAAACGACCGCATCACTCGTGTGGCGGCATGACCCGTCCCCATGGGCCTCGTTCAACCAGGCAGGCGGGTGGTATTTCCCGCCCGTCGGCACCGCAGAAGTGCCGGCGACGAAATCAGGTCTGGTGGAGGTTCTCATGCGCAAAAAGGGATTCGCGGCTCTCTCTCTGTCCGCCGCTGCTCTTCTCACGGGCGGAAGCGGCGCGCTGGCGCACGCGGAGGAGGCGCCCAAGTTCTCCAACGACACCCAGATCCTTTCCTGCTTCAGCCTGGAAATCCTGGACATCCCGGTCGCCTCCGCCGCGAACAACTCCATCGACTGCTCGAAGAACCACCACTCCGAGCAGAGCCGCAGCGTCACGTACGAGGGGCGCCGCTGACACCACCCGGTCGGAGCAATACCCCCGAGGTGGCGCTTCGTTTTACTGATTGGTGATGCCGGAAAACGGAGTCGAAGCCTTCGGCACCGACTCCCTGACGGCAGAAGCAACCCCGATCCGGCATTGCGGTTGAACCCCGGACTGGAATACCAGTCACCCAGGCATTCCGCCCTGTCGGCGCAACGACATGAAAATCTCTCAAACTCAGAAGGAAACGAGAAGGATGAAGCTCAAGAGCGCCCTCGCCTGCACGTTCGCCGCCCTGACCGTGGCCGGTGGTGCCGCCGGCACCGCTCAGGCCGCCGACGACGACTCGGCGAAGTTCGACAACAGCAGCCAGGTCCTCAGCTGCGACGTCATCGAGGTCATCGACCTGCCGATCCTCTCGGCCGCCAACAACAACATCGACTGCTCCCACAACGTGAAGGAGGAGGAGCACGAGTCGGTGCACATCGTCGACGAGGACAACGCCCACGCGACCGCTGTGATCCTCCCCAAGGGTCACAAGGCCCGCTGACCATGCCGTCCGGCGTCCGGGTATGACCGGGGCGCCGGACGATCGTGGAGTCCGGCCGTTCCCGACCACGTTCGGAACGGCCGGGTGAGCCGGGTGGTCTCCGACGGCTGAGGCGTACGCCTCACGGCCCTGGCGGTGTCCGCTTCCTTCACCCGCCACGGACGGCCGTACGCTCCGGCCGCCGGACCCAGCCCGTCATCCTCCTGGACGGCAACCAGCTCGACGGCCGGACGCAGCCGCACGTCCGGCCGGTACGACGGCAGGCCCAGCACACTCCGTGCCATCGGCCCGCTCCATCGGAAACGGCAGCGCTCAGGCAAGGCGCACGGCCGCACGCAGCGTCCGCGGGGACCCCGCGGACCGGCGGACACGATGGATCGGCCCGGACACACGGACGCGCTGGGCCTTTCCGTTCCCCCGGGCCGAACGGTCCGCCCCGGGCCACGCGGTCCGGCGCCCTACGGTTCCGGTTTCTTCCTGCCGTCCAGTTCGTCCCACCACTCGTCGGACTGCCGGTCGCCGGTCGGAGCGTCCCACCAGCGGTCGTCCGGCCCCCGCCGGTTGGCCGTCCACGCGGCGAGCGGCGGCAGGAGCATCGCCGCGAAGACCATGCCCACGGCCACCTCCACGGACCACAGCCGCACGAAGGCCCACGCGCTGACGAAGAGGACGAGGCAGGTCCCCATCAGTGCGAAGTAGGCGCGTCGGCGACGTGCGTACACACCTCCAGGGTATGACCGAAGGGCCGCACCTCGAGCCCGGAGAGCGTCCAACCCCCAGGAGGTGCGGCCCTTCGGCCGTTCGGCGGTACCGCCGTCTCAGACGGCGATCGCGACCTCGGCAAGGCCGCCCGTCTCCACGACGACCCTGCGGTCCGCCGTGGCGCCCGGCACGAGGGCGCGGACGGTCCAGGTGCCCTCCGCCGCGTAGAACCGGAACTGGCCGGTCGCGGAGGTGGGGACCTCGGCGGTGAACTCGCCGGTCGAGTCGAGCAGCCGGACGTAGCCGGTCACGGGCTCGCCGTCGCGGGTCACCTGCCCCTGGATGGTCGTCTCACCGGGCTTGATCGAGGAGGCGTCGGGGCCGCCTGCCTTGGCTCCACACATGTCTACCTGTCCTTCGCGTCGCGGTTGGGGCGGATCACTTGGCGGGGCCGAGCTCGATCGGCACGCCGACGAGGGAGCCGTACTCGGTCCACGAGCCGTCGTAGTTCCTGACGTTCTCCTGGCCGAGCAGCTCGTGCAGGACGAACCACGTCAGCGCGGAGCGCTCGCCGATGCGGCAGTAGGCGATGGTGTCCTTCGACAGGTCCACCTGCTCGGCGGCGTAGAGCGCCCTCAGTTCCTCGTCCGACTTGAACGTGCCGTCGTCGTTGGCGTTCTTGGACCACGGGATGTTGCGGGCGCCCGGCACGTGGCCGGGGCGCTGCGACTGCTCCTGCGGCAGGTGCGCCGGGGCGAGGAGCTTGCCGCTGAACTCGTCGGGCGAGCGGACGTCGACCAGGTTCAGGTTGCCGATGGCGGCCACGACGTCGTCGCGGAAGGCGCGGATCGAGGTGTCCTGGGCCCCCGCCTTGTACTCGGTGGCCGGGCGGTTCGGGACCTCGGAGCCGTCGACCAGGTCGCGGGCGTCGAGCTCCCACTTCTTCCGGCCGCCGTCGAGGAGCCTGACGTCCTCGTGGCCGTACAGCTTGAAGTACCAGTAGGCGTACGCGGCGAACCAGTTGTTGTTGCCGCCGTAGAGGACGACGGTGTCGTCGTTGGCGATGCCCTTCGCGGACAGCAGCTTCTCGAAGCCCTCCTGGTCGACGAAGTCGCGGCGGACCGGGTCCTGGAGGTCCTGGCGCCAGTCGATCCGGACGGCGTTCCTGATGTGGTTCCTGTCGTAGGCCGACGTGTCCTCGTCGACCTCCACGAGGACGACCTTCGGGTCGTCGAGGTGGGCCTCGACCCAGTCGGCGTCTACCAGGACGTCGCTGCGGCTCATGCTGTCTTCTCCTCCGGGGCAGTCTGCGGGGGGGGGATGCGGTGATGCGGACGGGGCGGATCGCGCCGGGCGCTCCACGCTACGAGGGTGCGGGGCGGCTCCGGCGCGGGAAGGGCGCCGGGCGGGTAAGGCCCCTGAACGGCCGAAGGGCCGGGAAAACGGGGCGCGAGGGCCCTCTCAGACGGTGCGACAGAGCATGGCGGCGACGCGGCACAGGTCTACTGCCCGCCGCTTCGTGAGGTCCGCCCGTCGCTTCGTCATGGGTTCGATCGTAGGGACGGACGGGCGGCCGTGTCACCGGCGTGTCACATGGCGAGACGAAAACGTTCACGCTTCGGGATGTGAGCCCCTCGGGAGGTGAGGGGGTCCGATCGGCGAAGAGGCGTCGCCCCGATCCGTCTGCGGGGCGGACGAGACCGTCTCGCGATGTGGGCGGCGTGCGCGGCACCGCCCGGGGAGCCGGACGCGGGCCGGTCGCGGGCCGGACGCGGGCCGCGTCGATCCCGCCGCCCGGCGGGCCGGGCCGGGGCAAGGGGCCGCTCCCCCGGGCAGCCCGGGCCACCCGGTTCCGCTCCCCCGAAGGGCCGGGGGCGCGACCGGGCGCGGCCGGGGCGTCAGCCGGCCAGGACCACGTCCCGGCCCACCACCGTGATCTTGAGGCCGTCGGGGGCGGCCTCGACCTTCCGGATGGTCAGCCCTGCCGGGAAGCCCTTCACCTCGCGGTCGAAGTCGGTCCGCTTGCGGACCAGTTCCTCGACGCCGGGGATGCCCTCGCCCGGCACGCTGTCGGCCCGCACCCGCAGCGTGTCGCCGTCGACGACGCTCACCGTGGACAGCACGCTGCGCGTCAGCGTCCGGCCCAGCACCTCGACGGTGCCGGTGACCTTCAGCTTGCCGTTGCCGCCGTAGCCGAGGACGACGTCGTGGTCGGACGCCTTGCGCAGTTCCTCGTACGAGATGCGGGCCGTGCCCGTCGCGGAGGCGGCGACCGCGCGCGAGTAGCCGTTCTCCAGCCGCACGCCGTGCAACTCGGCGCCCAGCTCGCCGACCCGGACCTTCCGGCCGCCCGCCGTCGCCTCGACGCCGGTCATCGCCACGTCGACCCGGTCCAGTTCCCCGCCGAGGACCTGCGTCAGGAACGGGAAGCCGCGGATCGACACGTCCGGCGTGGCGGACAGCCCCTGCCGGGCGCGGATCCGGTCGGCGGCCTCCGACTCGGCGGCGGCGACCGCCAGCCGGTCGGCGATCGTGAAGAGTCCGCCGAGGACGACGGCGATGATCAACAGTGTGCGCAGTGCTCGCATGGCTCGGTGATTCCCCCACCCTGGTCGGTGCCGGCCCCCGACGGTCTGGATGATCGACGAACACGGGCCGTTCGTTGGTTCCCCAGCGCCCCGGCCGCCACACCCCGCGGCGCGGCGGGTGTGCGGTGCCGGGGCGGCCGGAAGGTCAGGCCAGGGCGCGCCCCAGCAGGTACACGGCGGGGGCGGCGGCCGTGAGGGGCAGGGCCACCCCGGCCGTGAAGTGGACGAACCGCGACGGGTAGTCGTACGCCGCCACCCGCGCTCCGACCAGCGCGCACACGCCGGCGGCCAGCCCCAGTACGGCGGTCTGCGGGCCCGCCCCGGTCACCGCGCCGGCCGCGGCCCCCGCGCCGGCACCGGCCAGCAGGGCGGCCACCGGCGAGGCGGGGCCGGGCAGGGGCAGGGCGCGGACGACCGTCGCGGCGGCGGCGGCGAGGGCGCCGGCGACGACCGCGTCGGGATCGGCGGCCAGGAAGCCGGCGGCCAGGACGGCGAGCGCCGAGGAGGTGGCCGTCGCCGTCAGCCCGTACATCCGCTCCTCCGCCGCCGCGCGGCTGCGCAGCTGGAGGGCGAGGACGAGGAGGAGCCAGACGCCGAGGGTGCCCAGGATCGCGGCGGACGTGTGCTCCGGCCCGGTGGCGAGCAGCGCGGCGTCCGCGACGGCACCGCCGAGGAACGCCAGCGCGATGCCCTGGCGGGCGGGCCACATGCCGTTGAGCCGGAACCAGCCGGCGGCGGTGACCGCCTGGAGCAGCACCAGCGGGACCAGCAGGGCGTACGGGCCCAGCGCGGCACCCCCGGCGAGGAGGACGCCCAGCAGCGCGGTGAGCCCGGCGGGCTGGACACCCGGGTCGATGATCGGCGACCGGCCCTCGGCGCGGGCCCGCTGGGCGTCGGTGATGCGGGTGCTGCCGAGCGTGGTGGGTGAGCCGTAGCCGGGCTCGGCCGCGGGCCCGGCGGGGGGCGCGGGGTCGGCGTGGACGGGCGCCGCGGCGTGCGCCGCCTGGCCGTGGCCGGCCGGGGCGGGCCCGTGGTCGGTCACCGGCGGCAGGTACGCCGTCGGGGCGTCGTACCCGGCCTGGTGGCCCGCCGGGGCCGCCTGACCGTGGGCGTGGCCGGGCGCCGGGGCGGGCGCCTGACCGTGAGCGTGCGCCGCCTGGCCGTGGCCGGCCGGGGCGGGCCCGTGGCCGGTCACCGGCGGCAGGTACGCCGTCGGAGCGTCGTACCCGGCCTGGTGGAGCGCCGGAGCCGCCCCGCCGCGACCGTGCGGCGCCGGAGCGTAAGGCGCCTGACCGTGACCGGTAGGGGTGGGCGCCTGACCGTGGCCGGCCGGGGCGGCCCCGTGGTCGGTCACCGGCGGCAGGTACGCCGTCGGAGCGTCGTACCCGGCCTGGTGGCCCGCCGGGGCCTCCGGCGGCAGCGGGTACCCGCCCGAGCCGTACTGCATCGGCGGCTGCGGCTGCGGTTGCGGCTGTGGCTGCCGGGGCCGGACGACCGGCTGGTAGTTGGTGTCCCAGGTCTGGCCCTCCCAGGTCTGCGCCACGTCCCCGCCGGCGGCGTCCGCCCCGGCGGGGGACGGCTCCGCGAAGGCCCCCTCCGCGTGCGGCCGGCCCGGGTACGGCGACGGGTCGTGCGGGTCGTGCGGGTACTGCTGATCGCTGCTCATGCCGTGCGGCTCACCCTCCTGCGAACGGCGGGAGCACTTCTACCGTGCCGCCCTCCGCCAGCCGTACCGTCTCGTGCCCGCGCGTTCCCACGGGGGCGCCGTCCACCAGGAAGGAGCACCTCCGCAGCACCCGGGCCAGCTCCCCCGGATGCCGCTCGCGGGCGGCGTCCAGCGCCTCCGCGAGGGTCTCCGCGGCGTACGGCTCCTCGGCGGTGCCCGCGGCGGCCTTGGCCGCGGCCCAGTAGCGGATGGTTCCCGCTGCCATGAGAGGGCTCCTTTCGTCAGGCTCCATGATGGGCCACGCCCGGCGTCCCGGGGACGGGACCGGCCCGGCNNNCGNNCGCCCCCCGGCGCTCCGGGGCCGCGCCCCCGGACCCGTACCCCGGGAGCGCGCGCGGACGGTGCGGCACCCACACTGTGAGCAGGGCCTCCGTCCTCCCGGGCCCCGTGGGTTAGGGTGGCCGGCGGAGGATCCGGGCGACGCAGCCCCCGGGTCCTTCTGCGTTTCCGGCCGCCGTCACGGGCGGGCGGGCGAGGGCCCCGGCGGTACGGGGGCCGCCGCAGGACACCGGAGGAAGCAGTGCCGCAACGTCCTCGCAGGTACCGAGGAGGAGCCGACGCCATGGGCGAGCCGACCGCACGCGACGGGACGACGCCCGGCGGGACGACGGGCCCGGCGGGTGGGGCGCGATGAGTTCCCTGCTGCTGCTGACCAACGCCCTCCAGCCGTCGGCCGAGGTGCTCCCGGCGCTCGGGCTGCTGCTGCACGGCGTGCGGGTGGCCCCCGCCGAGGGGGCGGCCCTCGTCGACGTCCCCGGCGCCGACGCGGTCCTCGTCGACGGCCGGCGCGACCTGCCGCACGCGCGGTCGCTCTGCCGGCTGCTCCGCTCGACGGGCCTCGGCTGCCCGCTGCTGCTGGTGGTCACCGAGGGCGGGCTCGCGGCCGTCACCGCCGACTGGGGCGTCGACGACGTGCTGCTCGACACGGCGGGCCCGGCGGAGGTCGAGGCGCGGCTGCGGCTCGCGACGGGCCGCCGGCAGATCGCCGACGACTCCCCGATGGAGATCCGCAGCGGCGACCTGTCGGTCGACGAGGCGACGTACAGCGCGAAGCTGAAGGGCCGGGTGCTCGACCTCACCTTCAAGGAGTTCGAGCTGCTCAAGTACCTCGCCCAGCACCCGGGCCGGGTGTTCACGCGGGCGCAGCTCCTGCAGGAGGTGTGGGGGTACGACTACTTCGGCGGCACGCGCACGGTCGACGTCCACGTGCGGCGGCTGCGGGCCAAGTTCGGCCCGGAGCACGAGTCGCTGATCGGCACCGTGCGCAACGTCGGCTACCGGTTCGTGGTCCCCGAGAAGGCGGAGAAGGCGCGGACGGATCGGCCGGCCGGCGAGGCGCCGCCGGAAGCCCCCCGGACGGGTGACGGAAGGGGGCCGCGGGAGGGGGGTCCGCGACCCGCGCGGCGGTAGGTCACCCCGCGTAGACTGCCGCGCGTGGCCAAGGTGACGCGGGACGACGTGGCGCGACTGGCGGGTACTTCCACCGCGGTCGTGAGCTACGTCATCAACAACGGACCCCGGCCGGTCGCCCCGGCCACGCGCGAGCGTGTCCTCGCCGCCATCAAGGAGCTGGGCTACCGGCCCGACCGGGTGGCGCAGGCGATGGCGTCGCGGCGCACGGACCTCATAGGCATGATCGTCCCGGATGCGCGGCAGCCGTTCTTCGCCGAGATGGCGCACGCCGTGGAGAGGGCCGCCGCCGACCGCGGGAAGATGGTCCTCGTCGGCAACTCGGACTACCGCGACGAGCGCGAGATCCACTACCTGCGCGCGTTCCTCGGCATGCGGGTCGCCGGTCTGATCCTGGTGAGCCAGGGCATGAGCGAGCCCGCCGCCCAGGAGATCGAGGCGTGGGACGCGCGCGTGGTGCTGCTCCACGAGCGCCCGGAGGCCCTGGACGACGTGGCGGTCGTGACGGACGACACAGGCGGCGCGCAGCTCGCCACCCGTCACCTGCTGGAGCACGGCCACGCGTACGTGGCGTGCCTGGGCGGGATCGAGTCGACGCCGTCCGTCGGCGACCCGGTGGCCGACCATGTCGAGGGCTGGCGCCGCGCCATGCGGGAGGCGGGCCGTTCCGTGGAGGGGCGGCTCTACCGGGCCGCCTACGACCGGTACGACGCCTACGAGACCGCGTTGAAGATCCTGTCGGGCCCCGACCGGCCGCCCGCGATCTTCTGCGCCACGGACGACCAGGCGATCGGCGTGCTGCGCGCGGCGCGGGAGCTGCGGCTGGACGTGCCGGGGGACCTGGCGGTGGCCGGGTTCGACGACGTGAAGGAGGCCGCGCTGACGGACCCGCCGCTGACGACGGTCTCGTCGGACCGGCCGGCGATGGCCCGCGCGGCCGTGGACCTGGTCCTGGACGACGGGCCGAAGGTCCCCGGGGAGCGCCGGGAGCGCGTGAGGCAGTTCCCGTCGACGCTGGTGGTGCGCCGCAGCTGCGGCTGCGCCGGGGAGTAGCCGCCCCGCCGGCCCGTCGTCCCGAATGTCCGCCTCCGCACCGGGCACACGGGTTCCACCGCCCCCTCCGGGGCGTCTTCGGAACCTCTCACCTGCCGGAGCCGCGCGTGCACACGACGGACCACAGCGGCCGCGCCGACGGCCGCCGGGGGAACGACGAACCGCAGCCGTACGCCGGGGTCCGCGACCCGGCCCGCCCGCCGTCCGCGGGCGCGCCGCCGNGCCGCGCCCGGACCCGCCGCCACCGCNNNNTGTCGCCTCC